>JAEEIS010000056.1 GCA_016281475.1 Bacteroidales bacterium | reverse complement strand
CGGTACGGCAACTGCAACTGTTAATTCATTGACCATAACGGTCCACAATTCAGCCGCAGATGCAGCAAGTGGAAGCAACGCTATTGCAACCAAGTCTGTGACTTCCGGTATTACCAGTTCTACGGTCACTTTAACTAAGACAGATGCGACTAGTTGGGCTGGCAAGTTTTATAGGATTGTGTACAACGTGACTTGTGGTGGTTCCAACCAGTATGTTCAGTTTAAGTCCGCAAAATTCTACGGTACCAATTGAAGTGGTAACACTCCGCAGGCGACAGCTAGTGTCGTTACCGGAGGGACTGACGGATTGAGTTCTGGAGGGGCAACCCTCCAGGGCTCGTTCTCAGGAGAAACAGGAACAATTTCGGAAGTAGGGTTCGTTTACGGATTATATTCCACCAACCTTAACAACACGGCTGTAGCAAGCGGTACGAGTTCCCCTTTTACCAAGGCTATCAGCGGCCTTAATAGTAATACTACCTATTATTATAAGGCGTACGTTAAGGAGTACAACCAGAGCACTTCCTCTGTGGAGACTCGCTATGGCGATGTTGCCAACTTCACGACCAAGGCCGTGGCAACGGCTACGGTGACCACGTCGGAGGCAACGAACATAACGTCGGCATCGGCAAAGCTGAACGGCTCATTCAGTGGAGCTACCGGAGAGATTTACGACCGGGGCTTCAAGTACAAGCGCACTATTGACAATACCTGGTCCACAGTTGGATTGAATTCTACGACCGGTACTTCGGGCTCGTTCTCTGCTACTATCAGCAGTCTGCACCCCAATACCGAGTATATGTTCCTCGCTTATGTGACGGAGTGGAACGAGAATTCCGGACAGTATGAGGACAGGTGGGATACTGGAAATGCCCTTACCTTCACCACCAGCGGGTCATCGGCCCCTGTTACTACTACCGGTTGGTTGGAGCTTCCGGCACTGACGGGTTCTGAAAACTTCGTTGGTAAGTTCTACGGTAGTGGAAGCACCGCCGGGACAAACAGAAACTATAGCTACAACTACAGTTATACGTACTATGCGTCCATGTGGGTGGCGTATCCGTTGACTGCTGCGCATACTACAGGTAACGGCGGCGATGGTAATTGGGATTACAATCCCAATATTCCCACGAACAGGCAGGTGAGTATTACCAGCAAGAGTTATCCCACGATCTACGGCGCATCTGCTTATTCTCGCGGCCACCAGTGCCCCAATGCCAGCCGCCTGAGCAACGAACAGATGAACGACCAGACCTATTATGCCACCAACCAGACGCCTCAGTTGCAGAATAAATTCAATGCAAGTGTCTGGAGTGCCCTTGAAGGTGCTGTTCGTAATCTGACCAGTTCTGCAGATACGGTGTATGTGGTAACGGGTCCTGCCTATCGTAAAGTAAATGGAAGCGAGACCATCAATTACCTCACAGGAGCCTCGGGACAGAACGCGAATCCTTCAAGCCTGCCTATTCCCAATTATTATTGGAAGGCACTTTTGAAGGTGGAGCGCAACAGCGCCGGTGCAATTATCGGAGCCAATAGCATCGCTTTCTGGTTTGATCATAGGGAATATGCGAGTACGGAACGCTATTATGATTCCGAGCATATAATAAGTGTGAACAAACTTGAGGAGTGGACTGGATTCGATCTGTTCCATAACCTGCCGGATGATTTGGAAGAGACGGTAGAATCCAATACCAGTTGGAGCGGATTCCAGAGTTCGTCGAACATTAATTCGGTGAAGGGAAATAATTGGGGATCGTTCTAGAGATTTCTCGACTTCGCTCGAAATGACAATGGAAGAGGACTCGAAATGACAAGACTAATGAATAGTATTGCAAAGGCGGCGCTCGTTGGAGTGGCCGCCCTTGCTGTTTTTGTATCATGCGGCAGGGACGAGATTGATGTGGTGGAAGAAGTGTCCACGGTTAGGACCGTGAAGTTTACGGCCGGTATGGTGGACACCAAGGCACAGTTCGGCGAGCAGGAGGGCGATTCGTGGCCCACGCTGTGGACGGCGAATGACTCGCAGCTCAAGCTCTCGCTCAACTACGCAACGGCTATTGCTGCGGGGATTACCCCGTCGGCAGATTACCGCAGTGCTACGTTCAGCGCCAACATCGACTTCGCCAACTTCTCTGCACCTTATACTTATTATGCGGTTAGTCCCGCGTCGGCGGCACAGGCCTTGAGCCCCAGTCGTGAGGCGTGGAAGGTGACGATTCCCTGCGAGCAGACGCCCACTGCGGGCTCTGTGGACGAGGCGGGCATAATCATCGCCGCATCCAGTTATGCTTTCCCGGATGAGGTTTCGGCATCGGAAGTTAACCTGCAGTTCCAGCACCTCACTGCGTACGGCTGCATGTCGCTGGACAATCTGGAATTGCATTCGGGTGAGTCGGTGCAGGCGGTGGAGATTACGACGACAACCCCTATCGTGGGTGATTGGTACTGGAATACTTCCGGGGCGGAGATTACCGATTACGGTGCATCATCGACCCTTACTTTGAACACGTCGTCCATCAGCGGCATTTGGTTCGCATGCGCTCCGGTGTCGGTTGGGGATGAGATACTTACGGTAAATGTGTTTACCAATCTGGGAGTGTTTAAGAAGATGACCTTATTCCCCGACGGGTGCAAGTTCGAATCCGGACAGGCGGCCATATTCACCGTGGATATGGACGGGGCCGGTTTCACCGCCGCCGGAAGCGGCAGCGGCAGCAGCGATGTTGTTGTATTGAGTGAAGAATTTGATAATAACACTACAAGCGATTCTTCTACGGAATTCAGCTCATCCAAGTTCTCGAATTTCAGCGGTTCCACTTCAAAAGCCTATACTAGTCAATATGGTGGCGTTAAATTAGGCTCATCTTCCTCCAGTGGTTATATCACCTCGAAGTCACTCGATCTTTCGAGTAGTTTTACCGTGACTCTCAATGTACTTAAATATGGTTCTGATACGGGAAAAGTACAGGTAACTGTTGGAAGTGTTACCAAAGAAATCACCCCTACTTCAACGGATACAGCTTATTCTCTGGATTTTGATGCAGCAACAAGTGCTTCTACCGTTAAAATCGGGACCAGTACCAAGAGAGCGTATATCGACAATGTCATAATTACCAGGCATGATAGCGGTTCCGGCGGCGGGTCATCAACAGAAGATGCTTTGCTTCAGGAGAGCGAGTATGGGTGCTATCTGGGCACTTCTCTCACCTGGGCGCTGAACGCGGGCACCGAGCAGGTTACACGTTTGTACGATACCAACGGAGTGCAGACTTATACCCTAATCGACTCGTCGGAGGTTGAGGAGCTGGAGATTGTTGGGTATAAGAAGACGTTTGTCAAGGGCGACAGTTTCACTGTTTATGTTCACTGGAGGCAGGGCACCACGGTTGTTCACAGCGGGACATATGCTGTGACACTGATCAAGGAAGCCGGCCCGAAAGTGTGGCTTAGTACAGGGAACGGCGAAGGATTCATCATTAAAAAGTAGGCTGGACGATGAAAAAGATTCTTGTTTCTTTTGTTTTGGCTCTGTGCTGCGTTGCGGTGCAGGCAGTTCCGGCGTACCCGGGCCTTATTCGCCATACCCAGCCCGACGGCTCCGTGATAATGATTCGCGTTCATGGTGATGAATTCTGCCACTGGGTAACAGATGCCTCCGG
>JAEEIS010000009.1 GCA_016281475.1 Bacteroidales bacterium | reverse complement strand
GGCGGTCGAGGGGTACTCGAGCAGGTCGGGGAAGTTCTTCTCGTAGAAGGCAACCCATGCGGGGCAGCAGCTGGTGAACATAGGCAGTTTCACCTCTTCGCCAGCCAGGGCCTTCTTCAGGCGGCCGAGCAGCTCGGTGCCTTCCTCCATGATGGTGAGGTCGGCGCTCCAGTCGGTGTCGTACACCTGGTCGAAACCGAGGCGGCGGAGGGCGGCGGCCATCTTGCCGGTCACGATCTCACCGGGCTTCATGCCAAACTCTTCACCCAAAGCCACGCGGACGGCGGGAGCGGTCTGCACCACCACCTTCTTGGTAGGATCGGCGATAGCCTTCAGCACGTCGCTGATGTTATCCACCAACGTCAGAGCACCCACGGGGCACACCTGCACGCACTGGCCGCAGTTGATGCAGCTGCTGTCGCCCAGGTTCTGCTCAAAGGCGGGAGCCACCACGGCTTGGAAGCCACGGTTCACACCGCTCAGAGCACCGGCGGTCTGGAACTTGTTGCACATCGTCTCGCAACGGCGGCACATGACGCACTTGTCCATATCGCGATACACGCTCAGCGTGCTGTCCTTGCGATAGGTCGACTGAGCACCCTTGAACGGGATGTCCTTAATGCCCAGACGCTTGGTCAGTGACTGGAGCTCGCAGTCGCCATTCTTCTCGCACTGCAGGCAGTCGTTCGGGTGGTCGGAGAGGATCAGCTCTACGACAGTTTTGCGGGCGTTGATGACGCGGGCGCTGTGGGTCAGCACTTCCATGCCTTCCATCACATCGGTGGCGCAGGCGGGAGCCAGATTTCTACGGCCCTTCACCTCGACGACACACACGCGGCATCCGCCGGGTTTGTTTTCAAATTTCATCCCATCGAGCTCAAAGTAGCACAACGTGGGAATGTCAATACCGGCCATGCGGGCAGCTTTGAGAATAGTGGTGCCTTCAGGAACTTGAACCGGCTTATTATCTATTGTTAGATTAATCATTGCTTCTTTATTATTATAATTATGTCGGACTAGTCAGACTAGTCTGACTGGTCTGACTTTATTTAGTGGAAATGGCACCAAATTTACAGTTATTGATACATGCGCCGCACTTGATGCACTTCGTAACGTCGATGCGCATCGAAGCCAGTTTGTGACCAGGAGCGGTGTAGTCGGTGCGGCTGATGGCCTCCACGGGGCATCCCTTGGCACACTTGCCGCAGCCAATGCACTTCTCGGGGTCGATGACATACTGCATCAGCTTCTTGCAGACGCCGGCACGGCATTTCTTGTCGACCACGTGCTCCACATACTCGTCCCAGAAGTTGTCCAGGGTCGAAAGCACGGGGTTCGGTGAGGTCTGGCCAAGTCCGCACAGGGCGGTGTCCTTGATAACGGCGGCCAAGTTGCGCAGCTCTTCCAGGTCTTCCATCGTGCCGCGACCGTCGGTGATCTTCTCAAGGATTTCGCACAGACGCTTGTTACCGATACGGCAGGGCGAGCACTTACCGCAGCTCTCCTCGCAGGTGAACTCGAGGTAGAACTTAGCGATAGCGGGCATACAGCTGGTCTCGTCCATGACCACCATACCGCCCGAGCCCATCATCGAGCCGGCAGCCACCAGGCTGTCGTAGTCGATAGCGGTGTCCAGGTGCTTGGCTGTCAAGCAACCGCCTGAAGGACCACCGGTCTGAACGGCCTTAAACTGACGGCCGTCCTTAATACCACCACCGATTTCGTAGATAATCTCACGCAGGGTGATGCCCATGGGCACCTCAATCAGACCCACGTTGTTGATCTGTCCGGCCAAAGCGAACACCTTGGTACCCTTCGACTTCTCGGTACCGATCTTGTTGAACCACTCAGCACCCTTGGTGATAATCACGGGCACGTTGGCAAAAGTCTCCACGTTGTTCACGTTCGAGGGCTTGCCCATGTAGCCGCTCACAGCGGGGAATGGGGGTTTCAGCGTGGGCTCGCCGCGCTGGCCTTCCATCGAGTGGATAAGGGCGGTCTCCTCACCGCAGACGAATGCGCCGGCACCGTAGCGGAGTTCGATATCGAAGTTGAAACCAGTTCCGAGGATGTCTTCACCCAGCAGGCCGTATTCGCGAGCCTGGTTGATGGCAATCTTCAGACGGTCGATAGCCAGAGGATACTCGGCACGGATGTACACCAAACCCTTGCTGGCGCCGATAGCGTAACCGCAGATGGCCATAGCCTCGACGATGCTGTTGGGGTCACCTTCCAAGATCGAACGGTCCATGAATGCGCCCGGGTCGCCCTCGTCAGCGTTGCAGATGACATACTTCTGGTCGGCCTTGTTCTTTGCGCAGAGCTCCCACTTCAAACCGGTGGGGAAGCCGGCGCCGCCACGACCACGAAGACCCGAAGCCTTCACCTCGGCAATCACCTGCTCGGGGGTCATCTCGGTCAAGCACTTGGCCAAACCTTCGTAACCGCCACGCGAGATGCACTCTTCGATATTCTCGGGATCCACAAAACCGCAGTTGCGCAGGGCAATACGGATCTGCTTCTTATAGAAATCCATGTGTTTCGAGTCTGACACATGCTCCTTGTTCTCAGGGTTCATATACAGCAGCTCGGGAACCTTACGACCCTTGATCAGGTGCTCGTCCACGATACGGCGTACGTCGTCGGGCTTCACCTGGGTGTAGAAGGTGTTGTCGGGCATAATCTTAACGATGGGGCCCTTCTCGCAGAATCCGAAGCAGCCGGTCTTAATCACCTGCACCTCGTCCTGCATTCCCTTCTCCTGCAGTATACTCTTGAAGTTTTCGATAATATCCAGGCTGTCGCTGGACTTACATCCAGTACCGCCACAGATGAGAACGTGCATTTTGTATTTTGCCATATGTAAGTCCTCCTTCGTTTACTTGTCTATAGTTTCGTAATTGACGGGGATGATGCCCTCAACCAGTTCGCCATTCTGCACATACTTGGTCAGAATTTCGTCGGCGCGGTCGTTGTCAACATGACCGAAAACGATGGGATCCTTACCCGGAACGCGCACTTCCAGCGTGGGCTCGGCATGGCAGTAGCCCATGCAACCTGTCTGGGTGAATACTGCGGGAATTTTGAGCTCTTCAGCCTTGGCCATCATGTGTTCCATTACTTGCTTGGCTCCTGCGGCGATTCCGCATGTTGCCATTGCGACTTTGATTTGCACAAGCGACTCTGGATTCTCCGCTTTCTCGCGGATTTCCAAATTCGACTGAAGCTTCTCTCTCATAGCTTTGAGGTCAGCTAGCGATTTTACTTTTGTCATGTGTAAACTCCTTTATTTTTTGGATTAATACAATTATATTACTTATTAATATACAGCCCCTTACATACGTATCGCGTATGCTATGGCGTTTTGCAAAAATACACATTTTATCCATAAATACAAAAAAAACGGAAAAATATTTTTTCCCTTTCTTCGTTATCTCTCTTGCACTATGGAAAATAACAACCCCATTTCTTCCCTCCAACGGCTGGTCGAGCTGCTGCATATGGAGATGGACTACGAGCGTGAGGCACACGCCCGTACCCTTGCCTCCACCCACTTCGCTACCCAAGTCCACGAGCCCGACTGCCGCTACCCCGTCACCTTGGGCAACAGCTCCTACAACGCCCTCGACCAACTGGTGCTGACCCTCTCCTACGAAGTCTCCGACGACGAGACCGACTCCGATTTCGAGCCCGGCAAGACCGTCGCCTTCTTCTTCCTCCTCGACGACGGCTCCCTTCGCGAACTGCCCATGCAGTGCCATGTCGAGCAGGCCGATGTCGGCACCCTCACCGTAGCCCTCCCCACCCGTTCGGCCCTGCAGTCGCTCCGCGCCCATGCCGAGGCACGTCTCTTGGGCGTGCGCCTCTGTGTCGACACCACCAGCTACCGCGTCATGCTCGACGCCCTCTCCGCCGCCATGCGCAGCACCGACGAGCGCTTCATCCGCCTGCGCGACACCCTCATAGGCCCGCTCCAACCCGCCTTCCGCTCCCTGCCCCGACTCTCCTTCCCCTGGCTCAACCCCAGCCAGCAGGATGCCGTTCAGCAGGTCGTCGAGGCACAAGGGGTGGCCATCGTCCACGGCCCTCCCGGCACCGGCAAGACCACCACCCTCGTCGAAGCCATCATCGAAACCCTCCAACGCGAAACCCAGGTGCTCGTCTGCGCCCCCAGCAATGCCGCCGTCGACTGGATCAGCCAGCAGCTCTCGCTCCGTGGCGTCCCCGTCCTGCGCATCGGCAACCCCTTGCGTATGAGCAACGAAATGCTCGACTGCAGCTACGAGCGCCGCTATGCCGACCACCCCGCCTACTCCGAGCTGTGGTCCATCCGCCGCGCCCTGCGCGAGGCCCATGGTGCCGCCACCCCCGCGCTCAAAAGCCGCCTTGCCAAGCTCCGCGACCGTGCCACCCAGCTCGAGCTCCTCATCCAGCAAGACCTCTTCAACCAGGCACGCGTCATCTCCTGCACCCTTATCGGCTCCGCCTATCGCATCCTCGACCGCCGTCGCTTCTCCACCCTCTTCATCGACGAGGCCGCCCAAGCCCTCGAACCCGCCTGCTGGGCCGCCATCCTCAAGGCCGACCGCGTCATCTTCAGCGGCGACCACTGCCAGCTCCCGCCCACCGTCAAGTGCATACAAGCAGCCCGTGGCGGACTCGACCGCACCCTCATGCAGCGCGTCGCCAATGCCAAGCCCCGTTGCGTCTCGCTCCTCACCACCCAGTACCGTATGAACCGCGCCATCATGGAGTTCCCCTCCCGCTGGTTCTACCACGGCCACCTCACCGCCGACCCCTCTGTGGCCGACCGCCTTGTGTCGCCCATCGACTCGCCCATCACCTGGTTCGACACCTCCCAGTGCCATTTCGGCGAGCGCCAAAGCCGCACCCTCAGCCGCTCCAACTCCGAGGAGGCGCGCCTCCTCGTCCACACCCTGCGCGACTATGTCGAGATGATAGGCCTCACCCGCATACACGACGAGCGCATCGACTTCGGCATCATCTCACCCTACCGCGCCCAAGTGCGCCTCATACGCCGCCTGCTCAAGTGGCAGAAATTCTTCCGCTCCCTGCGTCGGCAGATTACCGTCAACAGCGTCGACGGCTTCCAAGGGCAGGAACGCGACGTTATCGTTATCAGCATGGTGCGCGACAACGACCAAGGCACCATCGGCTTCCTACGCGACCTCCGCCGCATGAACGTCGCCATCACTCGCGCCCGCATGAAACTTATCATCCTCGGCAACGCCGACACCCTCAGCCGCCACCGCTTCTACGCCCAATTCATCGAGCACGTCAAAACCCACGGCGACTTCGTCACCCTCCCCGAAATAATTGAGAGTTGAGAATTGGCAGCCGCCCCGATACTTCATAGTTCATAGTTCTTACCTCCTACTTTCCTTCGCCTCCGGAAGCGACTCTACAGCGAACCTACAGCGAAGGTACGGCGGAAGTGCGAACAATGAGAGCGGACGTCTCTCGTCCGTTTCCGAATGCAAAGATAGTGCGGAATAGCGATATGGCAAACTTTTTCGAGCAGAAAATGTCACTTTTCCCACTTTTAAAAAAAAGAAGCTCTCTTTTGGCTTATGGGGAATGTGTGAATTGTGCAACGAAAAATGTTTTTCTTGTTGATGAGTTCGGCATAAAAAACGATTGCGAGGCCTGTTCTTAACACCAGTTTGCAAATAACAAGAGAAGTGTTTGATATTTAGTACAATAGCAGTTAAGTTCGTTTGGAGAAGTCACAAGCAAATGTGACATCTCAAGCATTGATTATTATGCAAATTTATAGTAGTCAATGGTTTGCGCAAATGTCACAAGTCACAAGTCACATGCAATGGTTTTTGGCTCTTGAATACCGCCTATAATAATATAATAATAATTTATTATTATTATATTATTATTATAGACCCATCCCCGATAACAAAAGCATATGCATGTGACATGTGACTTTTGTGACTTTCGTTTTGTAGAACTATAAATCAACGGTTTATTTTTGGGAGAGGTTAAATCCTCCTATATTTTATTGCTTTTTGAAAACTCTTTTTTCGTAATTGGGTAAATTCGTTTCTTCCGACAAATGCGTAAGTGAGATACAATAAAAGAAGCTGATAAAACGTATTGTGTAAAGCAAAAAACATACGTTATGGGTATCAGCTTCATGTATCAATGCTTCGGAATTTCCACACTGGGACTATCTCAATGGATAAGCCTCCTTCGTTGATGGTGGTTTCCTCGTCTCTTGTCACGATGAAAGCCTTTTCAATATGCAAAAATACAAAAAGTATTCAATACTACAGAATAAAAATGGAAATATTTGTTTTGTGGCACAGAACAAATGTTGCATGAGTGTACATATAGATAATGATTGCGCAGGGTGTGCTGCATGGGGGTGCCTTGGGGCAGCAGACTTTTGCTGCGCTCGGCAAAAGACAAATACTGCGTAATTTGCCTTTTGCTCTCGCTTGGGCAAAAGTTAAAAATTTTGCCGAGTCAATTTCTTTGTGTACATTTGCAGTGATTTTTAGGTGGGATATATTGTTAAAAAAATCTTATAAACCAATTATTATCAATTAAAAACTATCATTATGAAAAAAACCGTATTGATTGCAGCTCTGCTGCTGGCATTCGTTGGTGTTAAGGCTCAGACCAACATCCAAGAGATGTACGACTTCGGTCGCAAACACATGACCACAACCCTCGAGATGTTTAAGGGCGACAATTGGGGAAGCACTTTCTTCTTCGTGGATATCTACCACACCAATAACATCGCTCCTACGGATTTCTACGCTGAGATTGCCCGTACTATCAATTTCTGGGGTCGCAACACTAGCATTGGCGACAATTTCGTCAATAACCTCAGCCTCCACGTGGAATGGAACGGCGGTAACGGTATCTACGACCTGGGTGCCCTCGGTTGGGGCGGCTATCCCGTGAACAACGCCTGGCTCGCCGGTATCGAGTATTTTATCGCTAACAACGACTTCAGCCAGCGTCTGACCCTCGAGGTGCTGTATAAGAATATCCGCGGCACGAAGGCGGGCTTTGACAAGACCGCCGACGTTCCCCTGCAGTTTACCGCCGTGTGGGGTTTGGATAACCTCTTTGGCGTGCGCGGCTTGAGCTTCTGCGGCTTCGCCGATTTCTGGTGGGAGAACAATATGTGGGCCGACGGCACCAAGACGACCACCACTTTCTTGACCGAGCCTCAGCTGTGGTATCAGGTGGGTCGCCACTTTAACTGCGACAATCTGAATATCGGCGGCGAGATTGAGATTGCTCACAACTTCGCTGGTGCCGACCTCGGTTGGACGGTGCGTCCTTGCCTCGGTATTAAGTGGGGATTCTAAGAAATAGAAAATTGAAAATTGAAAATTGAAACCTCGCGGGGACGACCTTGTGATTTCAATTCTCACCTTTCAAACCTTTTAAATCCTTTAAACTATGTTGAAGAAATGTTTTGGATTTGATTCCACCGAAAACAGCATCAGGACGGAAATCGTTGCCGGTATCACTACGTTCTTGGCAATGGCTTATATTCTGGCTGTCAACCCAGGCATATTCAGTGCGCTTGCCGACCAGGGCATGCCCACGAATGCCGTCTTTACCGCCACGGCACTGGCCGCCATTATCGGTACGCTGGTGATGGCTATCTACGCTAAGAAGCCCTTCGCACTGGCTCCCGGCATGGGACTGAACGCTTTCTTTGTGTTCGGCGTGTGCCTGGGCATGGGCCACTCGTGGCAGTTTGCCCTCACGGCTATCTTTATGGAGGGTATTATCTTTATCATCCTTACGCTTACCAAGGTTCGTCAGTGGATTGTGGATGCTATCCCGCTGAATTTGCGCCACGCTATCGGTGCAGGTATCGGCTTGTTTATCGCCTTTATCGGCCTGAAGAATGGCGGCATCATCGTCAATAATGATGCTACGCTGGTGGGTCTTGGCGACATCTGCCACGGCACTGCCTTGCTGGCTATCATCGGCATCGTTATCACGGGCGTGCTGCTTATCCTGAAGGTGCCTGGCAATATCCTTATCGGTATCATCGTCACCGCCCTGCTGGGCATGCTGCCTGTGTGGCAGCTGGGCGACGGGGGCGTGGGAGCGCTGACTACGTTCGACCGCGTGGTGGATGTGCCTCCTTCGGTGGCTCCTATCTTCTGCCAGTTCCAGTGGAACGAGGTGCTCTCGCTCGACATGCTGGTGGTGCTGTTTACCTTCCTCTTTATCGATATGTTCGACACCATGGGCACGGTTATCGGCGTTTCGCAGAAGGCGGGTATGGTGGATGAGAAGGGCAACATCGACGGCATCAACAAGGTGTTTATGGCCGACGCCGTGGCTACCACCTGCGGTGCCTGCTTGGGTACTTCGACCACTACCACCTATGTGGAGAGCGCAGCTGGCGTAGGAGCCGGCGGTCGCACGGGCCTCACGGCCTTCACTACGGCCTGCTGCTTCGCCATCGCCCTGTTCTTTGCGCCTATCTTCACCCACATTCCTTCGGCAGCCACCACGGCCGCGTTGGTCATCGTGGGTCTGATGATGCTGAGCCCCATCAAGGAGATTGACCTCGACGACTTCAGCGAGTCGATCCCCGCATTCCTCACCATCATCTTGATGCCTCTGTGCTACAGCATCAGCGACGGTATCCTCATCGGCATGATTGCCTACGTGGTCATCAATGCCTTCTGCGGCAAGTTCAAGAAAATCTCTGTCGCCATGTGGGTACTCGCCATCCTGTTT
>JAEEIS010000055.1 GCA_016281475.1 Bacteroidales bacterium | reverse complement strand
ATAAAGAATCAGTGGCCTCGCTCAACTCCTTAGACGAGTGTCTGATGGGATGTTCCTCGTTCCTGAAGATACTTGCCACAACATCCAGACTATTGGCAATATCTTCGTCGGACGGGTCGGTGTGATAAACAATCTTGGGCCAGACATCTTCACAGATACAGCTTGTAAGCAGAAGGTCGCAGTCCGACGTATCTATGATGTGGACAAAGGCATCCTCGTCCTGCGCATCGAAGGCTTGCTGCAACAGCATCATTGTGGCGGAGGAGCAACCGATAGTGCGTATAATCTCAGGGACAGCGTATGGCGCAAAGACCTGAAGTGCATCGTATATCTCTTTGGCTGTCAATACCCGATGAGGGGCAGGATGGTAGAGTGAAATGTCTTCGTGGATGAAACGATTGTTGTAGACGTAGGCCAGCTTGTAATAAAGGGGGAGCAGCGAATGCAGATAGAACGAGTCGGCCTCAAGGGATTCGGCATTGTCGTCAGACTCTTCGTAGCCAGACACAAGGTCGGGATGGGCTGTGGCAATTTGTTTGCCACTGCCAGCCTCGTTCAGCCCTTTGTAGTAGAACTTCAGTCGTTCAGCCTCTGAGATATAGTCCATTTGCTATTCGTTATTCCATTTTGTCGCCGTTCTGTCTCCCGGATTGGCGGTGATACCTTTATAAAAAAGCATGGAGACATCGTCGTTTTGTTTCATTACGTTAGAGGTTTTGCCCGACCTTGATAGTATGAAACTTTTGAACTTTATCCCATGCTGTCGATATGTTCGCGCACAGGACGAAAACATAATCAAACAAGCAAAAGGCATCGGTATCATCGTCTACTATCAATGGAAATTGGGCAATTTCTAACGTAAGACCATTACAAATGCTTTCTTGCACCGACTAGACAACTCTCGTCCAAATCGGCTGCAAATATACACATTTTTTTTGATACACGATGCCTTTGGGATAAAGTTTTCCTTATGTGTAAGGAAATAAGCGCTTTGAAAAACGGCAGAATGGCAAGAAACGGCATTGCATATCCAAGAATCAGTCCCCCCTAATTAATGAAATCAATGATAGTTGCAATTGAAATTTCTCCAAGATTTCTGGATTTCCGCCGCAGGCGGGGTTGAATTAAACTAAAAACTAAAATATATTGGTGCGGCAGCGTTTTGAATTCGTTACAACGTTACTTCGTGACGCTGTTTGGCTCGGCATAGCGAGCAAGCTCTCTCTGCTCTCATCTTGTACAACGTTACTTCGTGAGTCATTTGACCGCGCCAAGGACTAACAAATTAACACGTTAACACATTTACACATTCTTTTAGTTTTTACCTTTTACTTTCCAAATTTCCATGTGCCCCCCAGAGGCTTCATTTCTGCATTTAGCAGATGAAACAAAAAAGAGGACCGCCAAAGAATGGTGGTCCTCTCGTAATCTTGTATGAAAAGTTTTGCTACGACATGGCTAGGTGTCGACGCTGAAGGGCGGTGAGTACACTTTCAGAGGCTACAGAATTAAGTCCACGGAAGGTGGTGTGAGCTTTCAACTCTGAAAGGGTCATGGTAAGCAGCAATTTGGCTATACACTCGTCGGCAAACGAATTGCTTACCACATTCACTCCCGTGAAGTCGAGTACCACGCACTCGTTTTGTTCAAGCATCGGCATTAGCCGTTCGCGCACTTGTCGCCCCAACATACGGGTGCCTAAATTCTCACCGTAGTCTCTAAAACTGAATATTACCATAACTCTTCTAATTCATTGTCGTTCAAAAATGTTTGATTGTATTGCTCAACAACATTGGTTCGGTTGGCAACCACGACGGTAGGATCGATTTCTTTATTGGTATGCAACTGTAGATATACAATTGTTCCCTGCCACGGTTCGCTTGCGGTGACAGAACTAGTGCCGCCTTGCATATTGAACGTGTGACTACCAGAGCGGATGTCAAATCGAAGCCCCGCATCTCTAACAAGAAGCGAGGTCGTGTAGAGCCCGAACCCCATACCTTTGCCATCAGTTACAGAATCACGTATGCACAGTTCCAATGCCTCAGGTTCGGAAAGAGATGCGTACTCTTCATTTTCGGCCAGTGAAGTGCGTATGCCTTGGCCATCGTCGGCCACGAGTAGGCTTAGAACATGCTTTTCTTGGTCGTAATGTGTAATAATTGTACCAAGTTCCTTCCCCGAATGGGTAAGTACATTGTCTAGTATTTCATAGAAGCAGTAACTTAATGCCTGCAACACTGTGGTTTCGATATTCATGTGTCGGGTTAGTGTTTCAATTACACGTTGGTAGACGGTGAAAATGTTTTTCTCATCGAAAACATCAATCGCCACCTCGTCACTATGTGTAGTGAAATACTGCTTTATTAGTGTCGACACATTCATGTCAGTAAATCTAGTTCGTGGGAAGTTAAAAAACTAAGAACTAAGAGTTAAGATTGGCTGTTGCCATTCCTTCTTAGTTCTTAGTTCATACTTCTTACTTCAATTTACTTGATGCCCAGTTTCTTCTTGATGTCTTTGGGGAGGGCGTCTTTGTGGACGATGATGTTCATGGTCTTGTAGCGGACGAAGGCCTTTGAGGCGTAGAACATGCCGTGATAGTCGCCATAGTCGCCCCAACTGTTCTTGACCATGTAGTACTCGTTGCCCATCTGGTCTTTGGCGGTGCCGTAGATGAGCATGCCGTGGTCGTCGGTGGTCTCACGGTTGTCGTAGGCCATCTGGCGCTCCTCCTGGGTGACCCAACGCTGAGGGGTGGGGTGCTTGGCAGCCTCGTCCTGGATGTCCTTGGCCTTCATGCCGGTCCAGTGGGCCATGTCGCTACCCATAGTGGCAGTCACGGTGGTGGCGGGGAGCACGCAGAAGCCCTTGCGGGTGCCCATGCGGAAGCCCTGTTCGCTCACGTCGGCACCCCAGGCTACGGTGTAGCCGTTGGCAACGGCGTTGTCGAAAATCTGCATCATTTCGTCGAGAGGCACATTGTAGCACTGGGCGTGACGCCAGTTGTCCTGAATCTCCAGGGGGAACTTCTCGTAGAAGGGATGGTGTGTGTAGGAGGTGATGCTCACATAGTCGTCGGGGTTGAGGCCGAGGCTCTCGTAGAAGCTCTTGGGGGTGTACTGCTTGCCGTTGTAGGTGAACTTTTCGGGCATCTGGCCCAGATAGATGGCGTGGGCGGCGCGGATGGCCTTCATGCAAAGGAGCTGGCCGTCCTTGTCGGTCTGCAGTTTCTTCAGCTTGTCGCTCTTGGCGATAGCGGCAACCATAGCGTCGGTGACGGCGCTGAGCTCGGTGTGGTCGCTGAGGGTGTCGCCGTATTCAACGCCGGGGCGCATCTCGGTTTCGGGGATAAGGCCGAAGGTTTTCATGCCGTAGATGACATCGTAGAACGAGCCGCCCTGCGAGAAACTCACGTCGCCGCTGGTGCGGATGGCAGCCATAGCGCGGTCGTTGTAGGTGTTCTCAACGATATACATCTCGCTGAAGTCGTAGGTGCCCTTGTTCATGCGGAGCAGTTCGGCTTCGATGAATGCCAAGCCGCTGTAGCACCAGCAGGTGCCGGCGCGATGCTGGTTCTTAACGGAGGTGACGGGCAGCTCTTTCACAACGGTGAACTTGTAGCCTTCGTCCTCTTTCTCTTTCTGTTCAGTCTGTGCGAAAACGGTTGTGCACATGGCGATAACGCCGAGGAATAGGAATACTTTTTTCATTTGTAGGTGATTAATTTATAATTATGTTTACATTCAAATCGCGCTGCAAAATTACGATTTTTTTTCCAATTATTGGATGTTGGCCTAAAGAAAAGTAGCATATTTAATAATAACTGTGGCAAAACTGCGTTATCGTGGGTATGAAGAAAGAACGCAAAAAGGCCATAGAGACCATCCCCGAAATGGAGGGATATGTTACAGAGTTGAAGACAATTAGTATGATCAAAGCCAATGTTGTCGCGATTGTGGCAATAGTGTTAATGGGATTACTGGGTTTGATGGTCATGTATCGTATCTGGGGTGGCTTCGATATGGGCAAACCATGGAGTGGATTGGTGTTTATCTTAGGGATTTGGGTGGGCATTGTGATACACGAACTGATACATGGATTCACATGGATGTGGGTTACTCACAGCGGTTTCCGTCATCTTCATTTTGGTTTGATGGCGGGAGGTGCCTACTGCCATATCGACGTGCCCATGATTAAGAAGAAGTATGTCATTGGGGCTTTATTCCCCTTGTTGCTGTTGGGCGTAGTGCCGTTCCTGCTATCCTTTGCCATTAATAATCTTTGGCTGATGCTGTTTGGAGCCATCTTCACTGCCTGCGCTATGGGCGACGTCATGATAGTGTGGGCCATCCGCCACGAGGCAGCAGATACACTTGTCTACGACCACCCCACAGACCCCGGCTGCGTAGTCTACCGCCAACGCAATAGTTGAAACATGATAGTTGAAAGTTGAAACGCTCTAGTACAAAGTATGACTGACTTAAAATATCATACAACAATAAGGAGTAAAAGTGGGAGTAAAAGTGGGAGTAAGATGGGTGTTAAAATGGACAAAACAATTGTGTACAACGTTTCTTCGAGACATTGCTGCATCTCGACAAAGCAAACAAGCTTGCTTTGTACTCGACTTCCGCAATGTTGTTGTAAAAGGTATTGTCCACTTTAACTCCCCCTTTAACTCCTCATTATCTTTTAATCATTACCAAATATAGCATAAGAACGATAGAGTTTTTTGTGGAATGTTAATTGTCATGTATTAATTAATGAATAATTCGTGTACAATTCATGGTATTTCGTGTTCTCTTTTAAGAGGGCTTCTATAGATCACCTCGAAGAGGTGTGACCATTAATAACACCGTACAAGCCGTAAGGCGTAGTGCGGTGATAGTCAGAATGTAACAAAACTGCGTCTCGTAGAGACGCGACAATGAAAACGAATAATTAGAACTCAAATACTAATTTCTGCGGATATAATCAGCAAAATATTATAATTCTTTGTTGGTTACACCCGCAGAAATTAGTGTTTTTTTGTGTGGCGAAACTCTTTTTTCGCTATCGTACTATCTCGGAGGTGAGCTGCTTGTCGAGCAGGGCGGTGTGCATGGGCAGGAGGGTCTCGTAGCCGCCGTGCTTGATGGTGCATTTGCCGTGGCAGTGCACCAGGATGGCACATTGCTCTGCCTGCGAGACGCTGATGCGGCAGATGTCGACGAGGGCCTTGATGACATAGTCGAAGGTGTGCACGTCGTCGTTGTGCAGCACAAGACTACAGCCGGAGTCTTCCAGCACTGCGGCATCGTCTTGTCCTAGGGGTGATATTTGAGGCTTTTCCATGTCTTGAGGGGGTTGGCAGTTAGTTGAGCAGAACGACGGCATGTGCGCTAATACCCTCCTCGCGGCCCTCGAAACCAAGATGTTCTGTAGTGGTAGCCTTTACCGACACTTGACCGACCTCGATACCGAGGGTGTCGGCAATGGTCTGTCGCATGGTGGGGATATGGGGCGCGATTTTGGGCTGTTGGGCCACGACGATGCTGTCGATATTAGCAATGGTATGACCTTCTTTCTGAAGTAGTTCGCTGCACTTACGGAGCAATATCTTGCTGTCGATGCCTTTGTATTGCGGGTCTTTGTCGGGAAAGTGCTTGCCGATGTCGCCCAGGGCGGCGGCCCCGAGCATGGCGTCGCAGATGGCGTGGAGCAGCACGTCGGCATCGCTATGCCCTAGCAGGCCCAGGTGGTGCGGTATCTGCACCCCGCCGAGCCACAGCGGTCGGTCGGCAACCAATTGGTGTACGTCGTAGCCTATTCCTATGCGCATGGTTTGCAGTGTTATGAGTTGATGGTGGGTGTGCTCTTGGCGGGCTTCAGGTTGACGGTGAGCGAGATGCGGACGGTGTTGGTGAGGGGGTTGGAAGAGAAACTGGTGGTGGGCACCAGATAGGCGAGGTCGAACTGCATGATGTTGTATCGCAGGCCGAAACCGAATGTGGCATATTGGCGGCCGCCCTTGGTGTCGTGCTCAAAGAAGTAGCCCGCGCGTGCGGCAAGGGTCTGCTTGTACCAATATTCCACGCCGGTGGAAATCTGTATCTCGTGCAGCTCCTCGGTCAGGCCGCCCGGGGCGTCGTAGAACGACTGGATGGCGCCGCGCATCACGCCCGTTTGGTAATATTCGGCCCGGTTGTGGTAGTAGTCGCTGTAGGTCTCGTCGCCGATGGTGGTAGGCGGTGTGGGGACCAGTAGCTTGTTGAGGTCCAGCAATAGGGAAATCTCGTTATACTCGTCCAGCTGGTTGGTGTAGCGGCCGCCGATGCGCAGGTTGGTGGGCAGGAACTCCTTCTTGGTGTCGTCGTCGGAGTAGGAGAGTTTGGCACCCATGTTGCTGATAAAGGCACCGAGGGCAATGTCCTGCTCCTTGTCGATGGCGTGCTGCCAGTAGAGTCCGATGTCTGCAGCAAGGCTTCGGGCGGGCTTGGTGGTCACATAACTCGACCCGTCGGAGAGTATCTGTCCGTTGGTGAGGTCCGACTGGATGAAGCGGCCCGTGGCACCGAGCGACAGCTCTTCGTTGAGTTTCATGGCGTATGTCATGTCGAAGGCCAGCTCGTTGGGGTTCATGATACCCAGCGGGTTGCCCTCCACGTCGGTGCTCTGTATCTCGCCCAGCGAGAAATAGGTCAGCGAGGCGGCGGCGGTGCTGCGGTTGTTGATGCGGTAGTAGCCGCCCAGATACAGCAGGTTCATGTCGCCCACGCCCAGATGGCGCAGCCAGGGGGTGTAGGTGGTGCTGAAGCCGAGGCTGCCGTCGACAAAGGCAAACTTGGCGTTGTTCCAATGGGCGGAGTAGATGTCGGGCAGCGAGGCGGCACCGGCGTCTCCCAGCCCACTGGCTATGGCATCGGGCGAGATGAGCAGGATGGGCATGCCGGTGGATATGTAGTTCTGGTTCTGACCTGTGGTGCGTCCGTTCTGTGCTGCTAGGGGGGTGGACATGGCGAGGCTGAGAACAATTGCGCTCGCGAGTAGGATTCTGATTTTTTTCATTAATCGGTGTGAGTGATTTTTTGCCTAAAAAACGAAAGTGTTGTAGTTTTATTGTTTGGGTGACGCAATTTTTTAGAATCTTTCTAATTGTGCACTATTTTGGTGTTCTGGCTGAGGGTCTGCCCGTCGGCGGTGGTGATGGTGCAGCGAACTATATAGATGCCTTTGGGCAGGGTCGCCCCGTCGGCGGTGGTGAAGTCCCAGGGGTAGGCCAGCACATACGAACCGTCTGTGTGGGTGAGGTCTGCGTGGTGCAGCTGTCGGCCTCTGATGTCGTATATGGTGATCGATGCGCTGGCAATCTGGTCCGACATGTTGTGCTCTATGCGTATAGTGGTGCGGTCGTGGGCGGGATTGGGTGCGGCGGCGACCATCCCTATTTGTGCCGTGCGGTCGTTGGCCACGCGGAAGCTGACCGTCGCGCTGCCCGAGTAGTTGAAGATGTTCCAGCACTTGACCGTCAGCGTGTGCATCCCCTCGTCCAGCTTGCCCAAGGTGTAGCGCACCTCGCCTTTACGGCTGTCGTCGATGTCGGGCTCATAGAAGTCGTTGAGGGTGACGGTGCTGTAGGGGTTGCCGTCGATGATGGCGGTGATGTCGTGTCCCAGTCCGCAGCCCGCGGCGTTGATGCCTATCGAGTCTGACAGGCGGGCGTAGAGGGTGGGTGTCTCGTTGGTGATGCCGCCATTGCGGAAGTTGGTGTCGTTGATAAAGAGCTCGACGGTGGGGAGGAACTCGGTGATGGACAGCTCGTCATTGAAGCCTCCAAACATAATGTTGCCATACTGTCCGGTGGCGTTGTCCTCGCCGTCAGTGGCGTAGTGCGACAACTTGGCGTAGTCGTAACTGTAGGCCACGTCGCGTGGGATGATGAACGAGTAGGAGAAATGGCCGTTGCTGACTATGTCGCGGCCCTTGTACAGGATATTCTTCTGTTGCACGAAGTCCACCTCCGTGCTGTCATTGTCGTTGGCCAGAGTGCGGCACTTCACTTCGCGGTCGAACACGATGGGGTAGATGGTGCCGTTGAAGTCGGTGAGAGTGCTGCCGTCGGGTGCCACGATGTCGCCTTCTACCGTTACGCGCGAGAGCACCTTGGCCGAGTCGGTCACCGACGGGTCGACGGGGCGTTGGTTGATGTAGGTGACGCGCACCTCGTTGTGGGGGATGGAGAGGTGTAGGGCTGGGTCGCCCAGTAGGGCGATGGAGTGGGAGGAGGCAAACCCGTTTTTGGCGAGGCGCACTGCGTCGCCGATGCTGTTGTCGGGGTTGAGGGCATGGATGCAGAGGCTGGTGTTGAACCGCTGTGTGTGGTGTATGGGACGCGACGCGGCAACGATGCCTATTCCGGCGGCCTCGGCCAGGAGGAACGCCTCCGCGCCGCAGATGTCCTGCAGGTGGTCGTAGCGGCCAAACGAGCAGGTGCTCGTCACGAAGAAGGTCAGCTGGTCGGTGTTGGTGTATTTCTCAATGTCGGAGAACTCCATGTAGCGTTCGGTCCCGATATAGCTGCTCGAGCCGTGCCCTATATAGTTGAGCAGCAGGCATCCGTAGTTCATCCTCTGGCGCAGGGCGTTGTTCACGTCGGGATAGTACGACCCGTCGGCCCCCGACTGCTGTATGAACGCGTCGGCGTAGATGCGGTCGATATTGAAATGGGGGTAGAGGGCCTTGATACTGCGTGCGGTAATCTCCGAGTCGCTGGTGAAGACGCTGTCGTAGGGGCACGACGGGTCGGCGTCGTCGGCCAGCAGTGCCACATAGTTGCGCCAGTCGCCGCGGATGTCGCTGTTGTCCATGTCGCTGCGGGTCATGTAGCGGCGTATCTTGTCCACCATGTGGCGTGCCTCGGCGGCGTTCTTGGCAGGCAGGCGGCCTATGCCTACGCTCATCTCCCGTTCAAAGTCGCCCACGGCAAGGTCGTCCAGGTGGCCGTAGATGTCGTCGCTGGGGTAGATATTGCTCTCGTCGCCAAATGAGGCGGCCGACTGGTAGGTGACGACGGTGGTCTGATGGGCCCCCATGATGTCGCGGTTGTCGTAGGTCCCCTTGCCAAAGAGCAGCAGGTAGCGGGGCTGGGTTCCGTCGCCGCTCTTGCTGCGCAGGCATCGCAGCATGCGGCGGATGGCGATGGGGTCGGGCCGTCCCGACGAGAACTCGTTGAACACCTGATCCTGTGTCACCACCAGCACCCCCATCCCGTCCTGCTCACGGTGCAGCTCAGCCAGCTCGTTGGCCTGCGCCACATAGTCGGCATGGGCCACGATGACATAGTCCGGCACCGCCGCGCCGTGTATGTCCTGGTTGTCGATAGGGGTGATGCCGGTCGGCGCGACGGCATCGGCATCGGTGAAGGCAACGAACGTCCGGGCGTTGTCGGTCTGGGCGGTGAAATAGTGCTGCCCGCTGCCTTCCGACGCGATATGCTTGGCCACTGGGCAGCTGGGAGTGGTCACGTCCCACACCTTCAACGCCGTCGGCTGTGTGTTGCCTATCGTCAGCACCAATGGGCAGTATGCGCCCTCCTGCGTCAGCTGCCGGTTGCGGAAAAAGCATTGCCCGCCCGTGTAGCGGAGTGCCTGCGTGCCGTTCAGCTCCACGTAGTCGAAATAGCCGCTGGCACCGCTCTCCTGTGGCTCGTAGGTGAACGTAAGGGTGAAACTCTCGCCCTGATGGACGAAGGTCGAATAAGGCGTCTGGTAGTCCTCGCCCGAGTAGAGGTGGTGGCTCTGCGACCCTCCCGCGCTGCTGCCCACCGTGAGGGTGGCGGCCTTCGACGACACGTGGGCGAAACCGTAGTGCGCCAGCACGGTGCCGTCCGTCGTGGGGAAGTCGAAGGTGCAGCTGCGCTGCGTGTACGAGCTGGTCAGCTTGTTGTCCACCCACACGCGTCCGCCCGCATTGACATTGGTGCGGTCCTCGTGCACCACGGTCACGCCCGTGTGGCTCGCAATGGTCAGGGGGTAGGGGCCGGGCTCCACCTCCGCCTCGTGGGTGATTCGCAGTGCGTTGCCCGGGGCGGCGTTCCCGCTCGGGCCGAGGGTGAGATAATAATAATTATTGTTCGCGTATGCGTGCACGCGATATTCAAACATCTGGCTGCTGGTGTTAAACTGCCATACGTGTGCCCCCTCGCCGTAGAACAGCACATAGTCCTCCTCCTCGAACACCCCGTTGCCGTTCGCGTCCACCACCTCGATGGCGGCTGGCACCATGTCGTCGGTGTAGACCAAGGTATTGTTCGACGAGAGCATGCCGCCGGCGTCGCCATACACCGCAATGTCGGCACAGCCCGCGCCCTTCAGCGCCGGCACCTCGCGGGCGGTCAGCTTGTATATCCCGCTATTCGCCACGGGTATCTTATACCACTGCCCCTCGGCCAGCAGCGAGTGCTCGGCATACTGCTGTTGGCCGTCGGCGCACCTGGGTGCCGCCACCAACGCCAGCAGCGTCGCTATTTGGATAAAAAGGATGTTTTTTGACTGCATACACCCCAATAACTCCCTTTTCCGTTTTTTATTGTTGCGGTCGAAAAATAAATGGCCCGAAAATGCCTTTTTTCGTGCCGACAAACTGTTCCAAAAAGGGGCAAAATTTCAAAAAATCGCCTCCAAAAACACAAAAAAACAACACCTCCTTCCTCTGTTGTTGAAAATTAAATTGATTGAAAATCACTGCAATGTAATTTTTTTTCAAAAGAAAGATTTTTATTCGACAAAAAAATCGTAATATTGCCAATCAATTTTAGGCTTAAAGTATACTGAAATAGTATGATTAAAAAGTACAATAAACTTACGCTTTTACTGCTGCTCGCACTGGGCATGCAGGGGGTCAAAGCCCAAGATGTGGGATTCTCGCAGTTCTACGCCAATCCTATTTACCTCAATCCTGCCTTTGCCGGTTCCAAGGTGGCGCCGCGCATCTCGCTGACCTACCGCTCGCAGTGGCCCGGTCTGGTGAGCGCTTTCACCACCGTCAGTGGTTCCTACGACCAGTATATCCCTGACCTCCACGGCGGCATCGGTGCCATCGTCATGACCGACCGTCAGGGCGACCACGGTACGCTGCAGGCCACCTCCCTCGGTGCTGCCTACGCCTTCCGTTTCCGCATCCATGAGGATATATTCATCAGTCTGGCCCTGCAGGCCACCGTCGTCAACAACAATCTCGACTGGGACCTGAACCATCTGCGTTTCCCCGACCAGATTGACCCCAACGCTGGCCACATCAACCAAACCTCAGCCACCGCGCCCGACAAGACCAGCAAATTCTTCCCCGACTTTGCCTCCGGTCTCTTGGTCTATGGCCCCGCATGGTATGTCGGCTTTGCCGCACACCACCTCAACCAGCCCAACCAAGGCTTCTATAGCGAGGACCGCGTCCCCATGAAGCTCACCGCCAACGCCGGCGGCCTTATCAACCTCTCCGAGGAACGCCGCCGCCAGTCCTCCCTCGGACTCGGACAGCCCGTCGTCTCGCCCAACCTCATCTATCAGTATCAGGGCGGCTTCCACTACCTCAACTACGGCCTCTACCTCGACTGGCGTCCCTTCATCGTCGGCACCTGGTTCCGCCAGTCCCCCGGCAGCAACTTCGACGCCTTCATCTTCATGGTCGGCGTGCAGCAGGACTACTTCAAGGTGGGCTACAGCTACGACGTCACCCTCTCGCAGCTGGGCAACAGCACCGCAGGCTCGCACGAAATCACCATCGGCATCCTGCTCCCCGCCCCCGAGCAGAAACACAAGGTCAAGGCCATCCGCTGCCCCTCCTTCTAATTAAAAATTCTTAAATCAGAAACATTTTTCCGATAATAACGTATAAGATAGATAAAAAATTTAATCTACTATGAAGATCATAAAAATCTCATTCCTTATCATTGCCTCCGTGCTCATGCTTGTGGCATGTGGCGGCAAGGAGAAATCGGCTGTTACAGGTTGGAATCTGAACGATACCGAGTGGGGCGGATTCGACCGTTCCACCTATTCCGAGCAGATCACAGGTCCCGGCCTAGTGTTCATCGAGGGTGGCTCCTTCCAGATGGGCCGCGTGGCTGAAGAGACCCGCTTCTCCTGGAACAACCTCGTCCACACCGTCAGCGTCTCCTCCTTCTACATGGACGAGACCGAAGTGTCCAACATCGACTACCGCGAATTCGTCTACTGGATGAACCGCGCCTACGGTGAGGAATATCCCGAACTCGTCAAACAAATCTATCCCGACACCACCGTCTGGCGTTCGCGCCTCTCCTGGGTGGAGAACTTCGTCGAGAACTACTTCCAGTGCGCCATGTTCAACGACTATCCCGTCGTCGGTGTCACCTGGGAGCAGGCCTCGCAGTTCTGCAAATGGCGTACCGACCGCGTCAATGAGAAAATCCTCGTCGACGCCGGCATCATCGAGCTTGCCCAGTCCGAACTTACCGGCTCCGAAGCCTTCCAGACCGACGTCTACCTCGCCGGCCTCTACAAGGGCGAAGGCCAGGGCGTGCCCAACCTCGACCCTGCCGCCGGTGGCGAGAACCGCAACGTGCGCCGCTCCGACGGTATCCTCCTCCCCAACTACCGCCTCCCCACCGAGGCTGAATGGGAGTTCGCCGCCCTCGGCATGATCGGCAACACCTACGACGAGCGTATCGTCGAGCACAAGACCTACCCCTGGGCTGGCCAGAGCCTCCGCTCCGCCAACAAGAAGTACTACGGCCAGTTCCTCGCCAACTTCAAGCGTAGCCGTGGCGACGCCATGGGCGTGGCCGGCAACCTCAACGACGGCTGGGAATACACTGCCCCCGTCATGTGGTACTTCCCCAACGACTACGGCCTCTACCACATGGCCGGCAACGTGGCCGAGTGGTGCGGCGATGTCTATCGTAAGGACGCCAACCCCGTCGGCGCCGACGACCAGAACCCCTTCCGTGGCAACGTCTACCAGTACGTAGCCATGAGCGAGGACGGTGAGGAAGCCGCCATCGACGAGGCCACCGGCAACCTCATCTATCAGAACGTCCCCGACGACATGAACCGTCGCAACTATCGTCAGGCCGACAATATCAACTACCTCGATGGCGACTGGAACTCCAGCATCTACGACTTCGAGAGCAAAGAGTCCACCTCCGCCTCCGGCTGGCTGAGAGAGGCCGACGAAGAGGAAGACATGGGCGATGAAAGCATCAGCCGCAGCAACGAGGAACAGACCAACCAGATGTACCACCGCAACGACAGCACCAGCAAAAACAACATCACCTCGATGATCAACAACCGCGTGCGCGTCGTCAAGGGCGGCTCCTGGCGCGACCGCGCCTACTGGATGCAGTGCGGCACCCGCCGTTACTACGACCAGGATCGCAGCACCTCCTGGATTGGTTTCCGTTGCGCTATGGACCGCATGGGCTCCCGCACCGCCAACTAAAGACAGTATTAAGCAAGTTTTTTCTTCAGGCCCGGCTTTGCTGGGCCTTTTTTTTACGCTCCGCCCAGCCCTGGCGGCTCCCCCATCTCCTTCCATCTTCCCCCCTCCGGCAGACGGCCTCAGGCTATACCTCCCCCCGACTCTCCCCTCCCTTCCCCCCGCCTGGCTCCCGACAACCGCCGGTTTTCGTCGGGCTCTTCTTGTATCCTTCTTCGCCCATACAGCCTCAAACTGCGCCCCAATCGGTAAGAATCGGTACAAATCGGTAGGGAGCCGCGGGGGGTGGAAGACACAAAAACATCGGAAATGGAGCAAAAAGAATGCGAAAAAAGCTGAATTCAAGTCATAAACGCAACACGTACGGCATAATAGGTTGAGTGAATAGATGGTGCAAATATAGGGAAAAAATCTCAATTGGGGTACGGAAGCCGAATCTTTTTCTGGGACGGTTGTTTATGAGGTCGCAGGCACGCTGCACATCGGCCTGTGAGAGACCGTCGAAGGAGGTGCCCTTCCTGAAATACT
>JAEEIS010000054.1 GCA_016281475.1 Bacteroidales bacterium | reverse complement strand
TACTGGGTCGGGGTTGGCCTGATAGCGGATTTTTTTGCTATTGGACTTCATTTTGGACAACCCACTGCATCCGGTCAGCAGGACAACGGAGGCTAGGAAAAGAGTAAAAAGTGCTTTTCTCATTTGTATACTTATATATTTTTTATTCTGCAATATGATAATAATCAAATTATTGAATACTTAATACAAGAAAGGGGGCTTTCTTGTATCAATCTGCAAAAATACGTATTTTTTTTGAATACGCAACTTTTTTTTCTGCATCTTTTGTTTTCAAGAACCGCGCCGACATATCTCTGCGAAGGGGCAATGGGCGCACGATTTGCTTTCGGGATTGGCAATAAAGGGTATGTCGGGATTGAAGATGTCGGTGATTAGTTCATGTAGTATTTTTTCAAAACTCTGAAGATGTTTGGGTGTTAGAACTGTCGAACCTTCCCATTGCGCCACCAATAGTTCAGACTGCAGGTGTCCGAGAGGATAGATGCCCGACAAATAGTGTTCACCCACTTGCCCGACGTGGTGTGCCAACCACGTGTATATCATTACTTGAAACCACTTGTCGGACACATTTGCCCAATTGGGTTCTGACTCGTTTACTATCAAATCTTTGGAATCTACTTTGCCCGACTTGTAGTCGATGATGCGGGTGTATCCGTTCCAGTTGTCGATGCGGTCGGCGGTGCCGGCAATAATCACATGCTGTGCGCTGTCGCCAATGGTGGCCTGTATCGTGTGGGATAGCTCCTTCTCTAAAGCCAGGATTTGTATTTCCTCGCCTCTGTCCAAACATCGTATTTCCGATTTCAAGAAGTTGGTTATCTGTATCTTGGCAACCGATTCGAAGAAATGGTTGCGGCCCTCGTGGCTTCTCCCATGGTGGAATTGCTGGTCGAGCACTTCGGCTAACAGGTTGTCCACCTTTCCGAGTGCCTCTTTTAACGACTCGGAGGTAATCTGCATCCCGATGTAGGGCGAATAGATTTTCTCCAACACCGCGTGGATACAGCTTCCTAACTCGTTCTGCTCAAGGTCGTCATTCATGGGGTCATTTCCCTTGATGTTGAGGATGTTCTCATAGTAGAACCTTACGGGACAGCTACGATACTTGTTGAGTGCCGACGGAGAGAAACCACGCTTGGCAATCTGCTCTAACTGGCATAGAATAATGGAGTTCTTTGGGTAAGTCGGCGGGACTGTGGTGGTGGCAGCATGGCTGTCGGCAAACAGTATTTCTTCGTGCAACGCGATGTTGTCGGGATAGCGTTGTGCCAGCTCTCTCCGCACCTGCAGCAGGAAACGGCTTGGTTCTCCTTTGCCGATTCCTTCTGTTTCAGTATGATATACTAAATGGACATCGGTGGCGCGTTGTAACAGACGGTAGAAGTTATAGGCGTACACGGCCTCTTTTTCGTGAAATGTCGGAATGCCGAAATTGACCTTTAAATCGTATGGAATCAAAGTGTTGCTTGTTTTTCCTGATGGCAGGCATCCCTCATTGGCTGACAGCAGTATGACTCTTTTGAAGTCCAGATTTCGTGTTTCCAGTACGCCCAGTATTTGGAGTCCCTGTAGTGGCTCTCCATAGAACGGCACCGAGTTACGTTGCGCCAAGCGGGTGTATATCTT
Source organism: Bacteroidales bacterium (assembly GCA_016281475.1). The sequence continues at coordinate 16,341 of JAEEIS010000054.1, read as the reverse complement.
CAAGAGCGTGTTGAGATTGTCGACGAAATGGTATTGTTTCTGCAATTCCTGAAAGTAGTCCACAATTCGCAGCAGGCACGCAAGTGCCTCTTTTTCTTTGCGGTCGTTGTCGAGTGCGTGGATGTCGTATAGTGTGTGGATGAGTTGCCGCAGCAACAGAAGAAAGTCGTCGGGTGTGGGTATTTCATGGGGGAAGAGAAACCGAATGGGAGTGGGGTCACATGCTAGTTGGCGGCACAGGTCGGTTATTTCCTCGTCGGTGGCATAAATGATATGGCTGTTGGCAAGCAGATTGCTTAGCTGAGAATGTATGTTGTTGATACCAAGTATGGTCGCAATCCCGTTGTCGGAGAGGGTGTCGAGAATGTCTGTGTGATAGAAAAGTGCCTCACGGCGACGCTGATGTAGGGCGAACAGCTTGAGTACCAGCGAATGTACAGCAGTGTTGCTGAATGGGTAACCCATCGTCACGTTGGCGGTCTTGATTTCTTGTGGCAGGGCGTTGAGTACGGGCAGCAGAAGCGACTCGTCGGCCAACACGATGGCTGTCTGTTCAATAGGGTTGTCTGGATGTGCCTGTATTTGTTGGGCGAGCTGTTGCCCTGCGTATTTGCTTTGAAGCACATTCTCGGGACAGCTGACGATGGTTATCTCCTTGTGTTCCATCGCAAAGTGCGCTGGGTACTCGCCCGTGAGGAAAGGATTGTCCCTCAAAAAGTGACCCGCCTCTTGCGTGGAATCGTCATAGTAGTAAGCATCGCCATCGGTGATGAATGTGCCGTTTCCCTGTCGCAGATAGTGCTTGATTATGAGTTTCTCACAAGCCGATATGGCATTGAACCCGACAAAATAGTAATATCGGTTGTCGCTATTCGGTGCAAGGGCATCAATATTCTCTGCCACATGCCGATAGGCCATTCCCCCATACGCCTGTCGACGTTCTATTAGTCGTTTGTGCAACTGAGTATAGTACTGGTAAAGCGATTGGTAGAATGTAAGGTATTTCTCTTGGAAAGGAGTGGGCTGACCCGTTTCTACGTTCCATTTCTCTATGGCTTTGATATCATGTAGATTGCTGAAGAGACTTTGGGCATCTACACAGTAGAGGTCTATTTCCGAGAAGTCGGCAAGCATCATTTCTCCGAACGAGATAAAATCTTCGAAATTAGTGTACTTGTCGTTTGCCTCATCTAAATGACGATGAATGTCGAACAACTCGAATAGCAGGTACTCATTTGGAATAATGGTTAATCCACCCAGTTCCGAAATCAGTTCGTCAATGCCCATAATGCGCGGTAGGAAGAAGGGCTGGCCTCCCATTGACGCGAATTGTCGGCGTAGAAAAAGACCAGAACGACGATTGTTAAATATCACCGTCACTTGGTTCAAGTCGTCGGGATGTTTTGTGCGTAGTCGTTGCGCTACTTCTGCAAGAAATGTTTCCATTGGTAACAAGTGCGTTATGTGTTGAAAATCCAATTTTGTGCGCGTTGAAGGGTCTCTGGCTTACCCACGTCGAGCCAATCTGCTGGGTTATGTTTGAAATAACTGATTCTATGATTTTTGGCTAACGATAGATAGGCAGGAATGATGGAGTAAGGGTGGGTGGCTTCGGGGAGCTGGTTGAGCAGTTTGGTCTGTATGACTGCTATACCACTGAACGCCAGTTGTTCGCAGATGGTGGTGGGTGACTTTACCCACTTGGTTTCGCCAGTCGTGCAGTTTTGCCACCCTGCCAGTTGCTTTTTGGAATCAAATAATAGTTGTCGAGAGGTGCTCCGTTGGCTCACAACTAATGTTGCCAAATTCATGGAATCAGTGTGTTGCTTGATTGCTTCGGTGAAGTTGAGGTGCGTCAGAATGTCCACGTTGTGGACGAGGATGGGCTCGTTTGGTAGGAAGAGAGGTTCGGCTTTCTTCAATCCGCCTCCAGTGTCGAGCAGCAGGTCGCTTTCGTCGGAGATGAGGATGTCGACATTCCAGCAGTGACTTTGCAAGTAGTTGCGAAGCTTGTCGGCAAAGTGGTGTATGTTGACAACAATCCGTGTAGCACCTTGGTGCACAAGGTTGTTGATAGCTATCTTTATCAAGGGTTCCCCTTGCACTTCCACCAATGCTTTTGGCAGAGTGTCGGTGATGGGATGTAGACGAGTGCCGAGGCCGGCGGCGAGGATGAATGCTTGCATAGTAGGTGTGTTATTACTTTGCAAAATTACCTTTTTTTTTCCACCCAATGAAAAAAAAATGCATCTCTTCTGTAATTTTCACTTCAGTAGTCATGTTTTCAAAGTATTGCGTCTTGTTATGCATCTTTTTTGAGATTGTCTTTCCTCCTCCCTTTTTTGATTCACCCTACCTTCGCTGTAAGTCCAGTGTAGGTCCAGTGTAGGTTCGCTCTACCTCCGCGCTGTAGTTCTCTAATTACTCACCATTTTTGCAGTCTACTCTCTTACCTTAGTTGTAGATTGATACTATTGCTCTGAGAATCTGAGAATAAGTATAATGATGATTAGAATGGCTCAACTAGTCTTTGTGGATTAAGGTGTCATTTGTGAAGAAAAATAGTGCGATTTGAATTAATTTTGTTGCGGTTTGTTTTTTAAACAATTTTTTTTTGTATCTTTGCAAATCATGCTGAAAGGCTCGCGCAAGCGACATGTTCCTTTATCAGTTTGACTTGTAGTGAAATAATAAAATGTTTTTAGAATATGAAAGTAATTAAATTATTATTTGTGGCAGCCGTTGGAACGGTTTTGCTGTCGTCGTGCAGGCAATCGGCAGAGATTGCCTATATCAGCGATGCCCAGCGTGACTCAGCGTTTGCGCTGAAAGGTCAGTTCTCAAGCGGTATCCAGGCTAACGACCTGCTTGGCATCTATGTAGAAAGCCAGACTCCTGAGGCGACTATCCAGTTTAACCAGGAGACGAACAAGATTGTCGTCAACAATGGTGTGGTGATGAACCAGGGCAGCAGTGTGGTATCTGGTTATTTGGTGAACCACGATGGTGACATTATCTTTCCAGTGCTTGGCAAGATTCATGTGCTTGGTCTCACGCACAGGGAATTGGCAGCATTGATTGAGAAGAAGTTGGTCAGCGACGGTCATATTTCCGACCCAGTGGTGACGGTGAAGTTGATGAACTTCAAGGTGTGTGTGCTGGGTGATGTGGAACGTCCGGGTCAGTTGGTTGTGTCGGGCGAGCGTCTTACTATTTTTGAGGCATTGAGTATGGTTGGTGACCTGACTATCTATGGCCAGCGTCGTAATGTGACGGTGATCCGCGAGGAAAACGGTTTGCGTACCATCGGCGAGGTGGATCTGTCTTCTAAGTCGGTGTTTGACTCGCCCTATTATTACCTGCATCAGAACGATGTTGTGTATGTGGAACCTAACATGAGGAAGAAGAAGAATGCCGACCGTGACCCGATGGTGATGACTTACATCTCGAGTGCGGTGTCTATCGTGTCGGTGTTGACATCGGTATTCTACTACTACATCCTAATGAGATACTATAATCAGCGTACAAACTAGTAAATTATAAATCATGGAAAATCAGCAACAATTAAGAGGTACCCAATCAATGGCCCAAGGTGGGGCTCAAGGTGGTACCCAGCAGGAGAATGAGAGCACTATCTCGTTGCGAGACATAGTGTTTCTGGTTATCAATAACTGGTATTGGTTTGCGCTCTCGCTGTTTGTCTGTTTGGTGGTTGTGGGTGTGGTATATAAGACCAAGCCCAAGGTGTATGAGTATACGGCTTCGATTCTGGTGCGTGACGAAATCAACGGTAAGGGCCAACAGCGTAACATTGACCAAATCTTCAGCAACATGGATGTCGGAATGCATTCGCTGGAGAACGAGGTATATATGCTTAAGTCGTCTTTGTTGGCAAAGAAGGTTGTCACTGCTTTGGATTTGAATAAGACTTGCGAGCGCAATGGATTTTTCACCAAGGTGTCGTATTTCAGAGACCGGCCTTTGGAACTGAAGGTTTATACGCGGAGCGCGGAGGTGTCGGAAGTGACAATTAATGTGGAGGTGACGCCATTGGATATGAGCCGTTACGAGTATGTTGTCAAGTCGCTTAACCGATATGGCGTTAATAAGAAGGGCATCGCGTACTACACCGAGCCTGTAGTGGTTACGGAGGATGTGTCGTTTACAATTGACAAGACGCAGTTCTTCTCGAACCGCGACTTCAAGACCAAGTATATGTTGGCGGAAGTGCCTGTGACCACGAAAGCGACTCAGGTAGCAAGGCGTCTGGCAGTGAGCAGAGCTGATAAAAATGCTGCTGTGCTGGTTCTGAAGTATAACGACAACAACGATGTCAGATCTCGTGAGGTGGTGACCGCGTTGGTGGATGCGTACAACGACGATGCCGCCGAGGACAACAGAGCTGTGGCAGAGAAGACTGAGCAGTTTGTTTCGGAACGAATAGCTCTCATCTCTGGCGAGTTAGAGGATGTGGATGCACAGGTAGCGCAGTTGAAGAAGGATGCCCGCATTCCCGATATTCAGACGGCTTCAGGCACAATGCTTCAGACAGGTATCCGTTATTCTGAGGAAGTCAATAGCCTCGAGGCGGAACTTCAAATGATTAAGGCTATCAGATCGTATTTGGTTGACCCGAACAACAAAGAGGAATTGCTTCCTGCAAACGTCGGTGTCTCTAACCCTGGTGTTCAGACGATGATTAACCAATATAACAGCCAGATGCTGCAGTATCGCAAGCTGTTGAATACTGCTGGTCCTAACAACCCGGGAGTGCGTACTTTGGTGCAGCAGATGGAGGGCAACCGTGAGAGCATCCTTTCGTCGATTGACAACCTGATTAGTTCGACCAATGTCCGCCTGCAGACGGCTCGTGCACAAGAGGCGCGTGCTCAAGGTCAGATTTATAACCTGCCTACGCAGAACAAGGCTGTTCAGGAGGTATCTCGTCAGCAGAAGATTAAAGAGGAACTGTTCCTCTATCTGTTGAGCAAGCGCGAGGAGAATGCAATGAACTTGGCTGTTACGATTGTTCCAGCCAAGATAGTCGAACCTGCGGCACGTACCAACATGGGTCCGCATCTGTCGATGTTTATTTTGGTGGGTCTAGTCCTTGGTGCGGCACTGCCTGCTCTCGTGATGTTCCTCATCAGCTTCTTCAATGTCAAGTTGCGCTCCAAGTCGGATATTGAGAGAGCCATGACCATTCCTATTTTGGGTGAGGTGCCACAGAAACCTGAAGGTCGCGCCAATGATGAGATTATCGTCACTGCCAATGGTAATGATGTGGTCACGGAGGCGTTCCGAATATTGCATTCGAATATCCCGTTCTTCCTAAAAGATAATAAAAAGGTGATTCAGACCGTGTCGACGGTGCCTGGCGAGGGTAAATCGTTTGTGGCACTGAACTTGGCATTGTCGCTTGCCTACCTAGGTAAGAAGACTATCTTGGTGGACTGCGACCTGCGTAAACGCAGTTTGTCGAAGACTATTGACCGTCACAACCGTCTGGGTCTGATTAGTTACATGTTGGGCAAGGAGGAGGACTTCACTAAGATTATCATGCACAGTGAGACTTCGCCGTTCCTCGACTATGTTGTGTGCGAAAAGACCCCGCCGAATGCTACCCAGCTGCTGCTTACCAACAAGATGGACAATTTGGTGGCTTACTTGCGCGGGAATTACGACTACATCATCCTTGACTCTACGCCGGCACAGATTGTTGCCGACTCGGCTATCATTAACCATAATGCTGACCTGACAACCTACATTATGCGCGTGGGTTATCTGAACAAGAGTTCCTTCCCGTTCATCCAAGAGTTGAGCGACAAGGGAAAGTTCAAGAACATGGCCATCATTATGACCGACGTGCCAGTTATCAAGCGTCGCTATGGTGGCTACGGCTATGGTTACGGTTATGGCTACGGTTATGGCTACGGTTATGGTTATGGCTACGGTTACGGTTATGGCTACGGCTATGGTTATGGCTACGGCTATGGATCAGGGGACGAGAGTGATTCCGACGAGAAGAAGAAAAAGTCCAAATAGTAATGTAATATGTTAGGTATTGTATTATGAAGGGAATTGTTCTTGCAGGCGGGTCTGGTACCCGCCTGTACCCTATAACTAAGGGTGTCAGTAAACAGCTTCTGCCCATTTATGACAAGCCGATGGTGTATTATCCCATCTCGACTCTCATGCTGGCGGGCATTCGCGACATTCTGATTATCTCCACCCCTTATGATCTCCCTAGTTTTAAACGTTTGCTGGGCGACGGGTCGGATTTTGGCGTTCATTTCTCCTATGCGGAGCAGCCGTCGCCCGATGGTCTTGCTCAGGCTTTCATCATTGGCGAGGAATTCATAGGCGATGACTCCTGTTGCTTGGTGTTGGGCGATAACATTTTTCAGGGCAATGGATTGGGGAAGATGTTGCGCGATGCGGTCGCGGCAGCTGAGCAGGAACTGAAGGCAACGGTCTTTGGCTATTGGGTGGCAGACCCTGAGCGTTATGGTGTGGCGGAGTTTGACCAACAGGGCAATGTCCTTTCGATAGAGGAAAAACCACAGAATCCTAAGTCAAACTATGCTGTGGTGGGTTTATACTTCTATCCAAACAAGGTGGTCCGGGTGGCCAAGGGGATTAAGCCATCGGCTCGTGGAGAGCTTGAGATTACCTCGGTCAACCAGCAGTTTTTGCAGGATGGTGAATTGAAAGTCCAATTGTTTGGACGTGGCTTTGCCTGGCTTGACACGGGCACTCACGATTCTCTTGCGGAAGCTTCCACCTTTATTGAGGTGATCGAAAAACGTCAGGGACTGAAGGTGGCATGCTTGGAGAGTATTGCCTATGAAAAAGGCTGGATAACAGCTGACGACTTGCACCGCATTGCACAGCCTATGGCGAAGAACCCTTATGGACAGTATTTGCTCAATCTAATCAAGGAACAATAATTAGAAAGATTGTAATGGAAGTTGTAAAGACTGAAATTGAAGACGTACTTCTTATCAAACCTCGTGTTTTCGGCGACGCGAGGGGGTACTTTTTTGAGAGTTTCAATGCTCGTGAATTTGCCGAAAAGACTGGTATTCAAGTTACCTTTGTGCAGGACAACGAGTCCATGTCGCACTACGGTGTGCTACGTGGTTTGCACTACCAGCAGCCACCTTATGCCCAAAGCAAGTTGGTGCGTGTAGTGAAAGGGTGTGTGCTTGACGTTGCAGTCGACATCCGCAAGGGCTCTCCCACATTTGGACACTATGTGGCCGTGGAGTTGTCGGCGGATAACCACCACCAGTTCTATCTGCCAAAAGGCATAGCGCATGGGTTCTCTGTTCTCAGCGACGAGGTTATCTTCCAATACAAGTGTGATGAGTTTTACGAACCCCAAAGCGAAGGTGCTATTGCTTGGGACGATTCCGACCTGAATATCGATTGGAAATTACCAGTCGATAAGATTCTCCTGTCGGAGAAAGATCGTCATCACCCTTGCCTGCACGACATAACTTCTCCGTTCAACTATAAATAGTATCCAAAAAATGACAATCCTTGTGACAGGTGCCAATGGCCAATTGGGAACGCATATCAGGCTGAATACTACTCAGTCGCGTCACCAATATTTTTTCACCGATTTGGCCGAGTTGGATATTACCAATATGGCAGCGGTGAGGCAGTATGTCGTCCACAATCAAGTCGAGGTTATTGTCAACTGTGCAGCCTATACCAATGTGGACCGTGCCGAAAGCGATGAGGCGGTGGTCGACAAAGTGAACCACATTGCCGTTGGCTTCTTGGCAAAGGCAATGTCTGAAGTTGGCGGGTTGTTGGTACATGTCTCGACAGACTATGTGTTTGGAGGTAATCTAAACAATACTCCTTGTGGTGAGGACGAGAAGCCTAATCCAACAGGTGTTTATGGAAGGACGAAACTACTAGGTGAACAGGCAATTGCGGCGAGTGGCTGCCGTTGCCTATTATTTCGCACCGCTTGGTTGTATAGTGAGTATGGGAAGAACTTCTGTAAGACTATGTTATCTTTCACTGCTAGCAAGCCGAGCCTTTCTGTAGTGTTCGACCAGGTGGGGACCCCCACTTATGCCGGCGACTTGGCGAAAGCTATTGTCACCATTCTTGAAGATGGTCTGGCATCAGGTCACGAAGGTCTTTACCATTATAGTAACGAGGGTGTCTGCAGCTGGTATGACTTTGCTAAGGAGATAGCCCGCCAGTCAGGACACACCGATTGCGACATCCAGCCATGTCACAGCGACGAATATCCGAGTCCGGTGGTGCGTCCGAGTTATTCTGTTCTTGACAAGACAAAATTTAAGCAGACGTTTGGAATCCGTATCCCCTATTGGACAGACAGCCTGGCGGTCTGCTTACAAAACATGAAATAGTTACAAATAGAAAAATGAATTCTTTTATCCACGAAAGCAGCTATGTAGACGACGATGTCGTCATTGGAGAAGACACTAAGATATGGCATTTCTGCCATATACAGAAAGGTGCCCGTATCGGGGAGCGATGCTCCTTCGGTCAAAATGTGAATGTGGGCAACAATGTGCGCATTGGCAACGGCGTCCGCATCCAGAACAATGTGTCGGTGTACGAAGGTGTGGAGATTGAGGATAATGTCTTTTGCGGTCCCAGTTGTGTGTTCACCAATGTGAATACCCCGCGTGCGCATTTTCCGTGCCATGGCGTTTATGCCAAGACACTGATAAAGGAGGGTGCCTCGCTTGGTGCCAATAGCACTGTGGTTTGTGGGCATACGGTTGGTCGCTCAGCGTTGATAGCGGCAGGTGCCGTTGTGACGCACGATGTCCCCGACTATGCTCTCATGGCCGGTGTTCCCGCTCGTCGGATAGGTTGGGTTTGCGAATGTGGCAAGCGGTTGGACGACAGCCTGAAATGCTCTTGTGGTCGTCATTATCATCTTCAATCCGATGCTCTCCTGATAAAAGAATAAAGACCGATTAAAAACTTTTGAAAAGTGAAATATAGAATAGTCATCATTCTCATGCTTTTTGTGGTGGGCATTTTTGACTGCCACGCCAAGAGAGAACCCTCTTGGATGAAAGAGATGCCGTTGCCTGCCAACAATACATATATTTATGTCCGTGAGTCGGGCGAAGGAAAGACTGTCGAAGAGGCTCTCAACAGAGCTTTGGTCAGGGTGTTCCAGAATACTGCTAACCGTTTGGGAAAGACATTCGACGAGACGCAGGTTTACGAAGAGCTCCACAAAGGAACCAACTATGTCCTTGTCTCTCAGCAATGCGGCATTCCCGTCAACAAAGTCGACCAATACGAAGTCAACCTCAAGAATGGTTCCTATTGGGTCTGTGTGCTTTGTCAGGTGGCATCCATGCGCGACGTAGTGCCTGTGTGGGACAAGGGTGAGCGTGCCCGCAACGTGACCGATGGCGCGTCAATGGTCAAATCGATTATTCCCGGTCTTGGACAGATGGGCAAAGGATATGTGGGTGAAGGTGTTGCCACCATGTTGGGTGAGATAGCCCTGATTGGCGGCGGCATCGGATGCTATGTGGCAGCGCAGAACCAATTGGACATCTTTAATAATCATACTCTGTCGAATGATGCCCGTTTGGAAGCTCGCAACAATTATAACACGCTCCGCACCTCTTCCTATATTATCTGGGGTGCGGCTGGGGCATTGTATATTTTCAACTTTATTCGTGCCTATACGTTGGAACCCAAGCCCGAGCTGGCTTTTACTTGGACCCCATCCCTTATCACCACCCCCAATACTGTCGTTCCCACGGTAGGACTAACTTATAGATTCTAATATGTATCGCAGATTATCATTTCTATTGTTCTGTTTTATAAGCATATTGTTTTCCTCTTGTATTAATACGCTCGAGGAGGAAGGTATATATGAAACAACGCGCTTTTATGGCGTTGTGCTAGACAATCGTACCAACCAGCCCTTGCAGGGCTTGCGTGTAATAGGGTGGGACGGTCAGAATACCGGCAAGGTGGTATATACCGCAGTCGACGGCACATTTGAGATGGTTGTCACTATGGATCAACTTGTCAAAGGCTACTCCATTCTTTTCACGGCCGACTCGCTATACGAAAGTTTGGACTACAGCCTTGCCGATGTGCCCATTGGAATGAAAGAGTACAATATAGGTGTCCTATATATGGTCGGCCCCGAGGTTCCGATTGTGGAAATGGGCAGAATAGTTGACATCACAGCCACCTCTGCCCGTTGCTACGGCTCTATTTTGAGCTGGGGCAATTCTACTATTCTGGAGCAAGGTATTGTCTATAGCACCATGCAGTACCCCACAATCGATAACGACAAGGTGACGGTTCCCGTCGGTCAAGATGATTTCGACTGCACCTTGACACTCTCCCCTCATACTACCTATTATGCACGTGTTTATGCAGTCAACGGAATAGGAGTGGGCTACAGTGACCAAGTGACAATCACTACTCGCGACGGGTTGGCATCGGTCTATACTGCTAGCGTTACCAATATTACCACCACTTCGGCCTCTTGTGGAGGCGAGGTGGTTGTCGATGGTGGATTCAATGTTCTGTCCCGTGGTATTTGCTGGAGCACTTCGGCTCAGCCTACCATCAGCAATGCGCACACTGTCAATGGGTCAGGCCTAGGTGTCTTTACCAGTCAGATGGATAATCTCGAGCCCAATACTACATATCACGTCAGGTCGTATGCCCAAAATTCGTCGGGCATCGCTTATGGTCCTGAGAGGACATTTGTCACCCAGTCAGGATTGCCGACAGTCACCACCACAACAGCCACCAACATTACTGCTACCAGTGCTGTGGCGGGTGGCGCAGTCGCTACCGACGGAGGCTATCCTGTCATTCGACGTGGGGTCTGCTATGGCACCACCTCGCAGCCCACCGTCTCGGGTCTGCACACTACCGATGGGGCTGGCACAGGCACATTTGTCAGCCAATTGACGGGTCTGACTCCCGGCACTACCTATTACTATCGGGCCTACGCCACCAATGGTGTTGGCACCGTCTATGGCGAACAAAAGATATTTGTAGCGTGGTAGTGAGGTTATTGTCTAATAGATGAATCATCAACGACTATGAACAAAACGGTAATAAGAGTACTATTTTTTATACTATTTGTGGGAGCGTCCCTTTCCAATGCTCGCGCATTCGACTTCTCCTCGGTGTGTGGCACTGGGCAGACCTTATACTATAGCATAGTGTCCGACAGCACTGTCGCGGTTGTCTACCCCAACCATGTGGGTTCTAGTTACTACAGTGGTTACTCCACCCCGTCGGGTAGTCTATCGGTCCCTGCCATGGTGACGCATGGTGGCAACACCTACACCGTGGTCTCCATTGGCAACAATGCTTTCAGCGGTTGCACCGCGCTCACGGGGCTCACGCTGCCTACCTCCGTCACATCCATTGGCAGCAGTGCCTGCTCGCAGTGCACGGGCCTATTGTCCGTATCCATCCCCACCACCGTGACGGCCATTGGCGACAATGCCTTCATGGGCTGCAACCACTTGGCTTCAATAGTTCTTCCCGATGCCGTGACCATGATTGGCGTAGGCACGTTTCAAGGCTGTAGCTCGCTCACTTCTGTCACTTTGGGAGCCTCTGTAATGACCATCGGCAATGTGGCATTTGAAGGTTGCAGCAGCCTCACTGCGCTCCACATCCCCGATGCCGTGACCATGCTGGGCAACTGGGCATTCTGCAACTGCACCAGTCTCGACAGCCTATACGTCGGTACCTCCGTCGCCTACATTATGCAAAACACTTTCTCTGGCAGCAACAATGTGAGCTATATTCATTATAATGCCCGCAATGCCAGTTGTAGCTACTTCTCGGCAGGAGCCTACCGTTCTTCTCTACCTGTCGCCTCACTCACCCAGTTGGTCATTGGCGATAGTGTGCAGTCCGTTCCTCAATATGCCTTTGCCAATGCCTTGTTGTTAGACTCCGTTTATATCGGAAGTAGTGTTACAGCCATTGATGCCAATGCTTTCAGTGGCACTTCCAATGTGCATCGTCTCTATTACAACACCAACCACTTCGCCAATACCCCGTTCCCTGCCTCGGCATTTGCCCCTTTCGCAGCCCTCACAAAGCTGTATGTGGGCAACAGTGTGCTGCATGTCCCCAGCACAGCCTTTGCAGGCAAGACCGCGCTGCAACAAGTCTTCTTCAACACATCGCTTGCCACCATCGGCGACTCTGCTTTCTATGGTTGCACCGCGCTGCGAGGTCCCCTGCAGTTGCCTGCCACGCTCACAGCCATCGGCACCTCCGCTTTCCAAGGCTGTGCCAACCTTGGTGGCACCCTTCAGTTGCCCGCAGTGTTGAATTCTGTCGGTGCGTCAGCCTTTGCTGGTTGTGCCAAAATCGCTGGCGCGTTGACCATTCCGGCCAGTGTACAATATTTAGGTAGTAGTGCATTCTCCAATTGTGACAGTCTTCTTTCATTGACTGTTGCCAACAGCATCCTCTCCATCCCCGCTGAGGCATTCAGTGGTTGCGACCGTTTGTTCCAAGTATCATTGGGCAGTGCTGCGCCCGCCATTGGCTATTCAGCTTTCCGCAGTTGCGTCCGCCTTACCGATGTTTCATTTGGCAATGCACTCTCCGCCATTGGCAGCAATGCCTTCAGCGGTTGCGTCCGTCTCACTCTTCCAACTCTGCCAGCTACTCTCACTACCATTGGCGACAGCGCGTTCTACGGTTGCATTCAGATGGGTGGCAACCTCATTTTCCCTGCGACCCTCACCAACATCGGCAATTTTGCCTATGCAGGCATCATGCCCATCACTCGCATCGAGATGCGCAGTACTACTCCCCCTACCATCTATGCCAACACCTTTGCTTCGGCAACTGCCTCAACTCCAGTCTATGTCCCCTGTGGTTCTGTGCTCAACTACATGGTTGCCGACCATTGGGAGGATTTCCTCAACTATGTTGAATCCGCGCCCTTCGTGCTTACACTCTCGGTGAACGACACCGCCATGGGTTCCGTCACGGTACTCCAACAGCCCTCCTGCAGCAACTATCAGGCTATTGTTCAGGCTGTGGCCGACAGCGGCTTCCATTTCCTTCGTTGGGCTGACGGTGTCACTGCCAACCCCCGACAACTCCTTCTCTCGTCCGACACCAGCCTCACCGCCATCTTTGTTTCCGACAATTCCTACATCTCTGTTGCCAGCAACAATCCTGCTTGGGGTTCCGTCTCGGGTGCTGGCATTTATAGCTACAATGCCACGGCAATACTTACGGCCACCCCCAATGCCGACTATCATTTTCAGCGTTGGAGCGACGGCAGCACCCTCAATCCGCGTCCCGTCATCGTCACCCAGGATTCCCTTTTCGTGGCCATCTTCCTCTCCAACACCGCCACCCTCTCCCTCGTTAGCGACAACCCGGCCATGGGAACCGTTAGTGGCGCGGGCTCCTATACCTACTTGGACCAAGTGGTCATCACCGCCATACCCAACCACGGCTACCATTTCACCCAATGGAACGATGGCGTTACCGCCAATCCTCGTACCGTCACCATCTCGCAGGACACGCTCTTCATCGCCCATTTTGTTGCCAACACCTACACCGTCGCTCTCAACAGCAGTGCCGTAACAATGGGCACAGTCCATGGTGGCGGCACCTATAACTATCTCGATACAACCACACTTACCGCCACTCCCGCATACGGTCATTTCTTCACTCAGTGGAGCGACGGCATCACCGACAACCCGCGCACCTTAGTTGTCACCTCCGACACCTCGCTCACCGCTCAGTTCCTTCCCGTTGCATATATGCTCACAGTCGTGGCAAACGATACCAGCATGGGCACAGTCTCCGGTGGCGGCACCTATAACTATAACACTGCTGTCACCCTCACGGCCACTCCTGCCACAGGATGCAACTTCATCCAGTGGAACGATGGCAATACCACCAATCCCCGCACCGTCACCGTCACGGGCGACGCCACCTACACCGCACAGTTCGCCGTCAACGTTTATACTATCATGGTCAGCAGTGCTAATTCCGACCTCGGCACCGTCAGTGGTGGCGGCACCTATAGCCACAACAGCACCGTCACTCTCACCGCCACCCCGGTAACGGGTTGCCACTTCGTCCAGTGGAGCGACGGCAACACCGACAATCCCCGCACAGTTGTTGCCACACAGAATGCCTTTTACATAGCTCAGTTTGCTATCAACAGCTACACCCTCACCGCCACTTCGGACAACTCTGATATGGGCACTGTTTCTGGCACAGGCAGTTATCTCCACAACACCCAGGCTACCCTTACTGCCACTCCCAACTACGGCTATCACTTCGTCCGTTGGAACGACTACAATACTGACAATCCCCGCACCGTCACCGTCATAGACGATACCTCCTTCACCGCCCACTTCGACACCAACCAATACACCGTCACCGCCCTCAGCAACAACGCGGCCTCTGGTACCGTCTCTGGCGGTGGCACATACAACTACCTCTCTTCGGCGGTGCTTACCGCCATCCCGATGCCGCACCACCACTTTGTGCAGTGGAGCGACAGCCTCACCAACAACCCGCGCACCATCACCGTCCTTAGCGACACCCTGTTGGTGGCCGACTTCCAAGTCGACTCCCACACTGTTGTAGTCTCCTCTGCCAATCCTGCCATGGGACACACCTCCGGCAGTGGCATAGTGGCATACGGCGATGTCGTATACATTACCGCCACCCCCAACTACGGCTACCGTTTCACACAGTGGAGCGACGGCATCATGCAGAACCCTCGTCGTGTTGTGATCTCCTCCGACACCTCCTTCACAGCCCAGTTCTTTGCCAATACCTATACTGCCGTTGTCACCAGCAACGATACCGTGCTCGGAGTCGTCTCAGGTGGTGGCACCTATCCTTACCTCACCTCGCTTACCCTCACTGCCATACCTTTTGGCCCCAGCCGTTTTATCAGTTGGAGCGACGGCAACACCGACAATCCGCGTACACTCATCCTCACCCACGACACCGCCCTGCAGGCGCAGTTCGTAATCAACACCTGCCACCTCGAATGTCAGACCTCCGACTCCACCATGGGCATTGTCAGCGGCTCTGGATCCTATAACTATATGGCGCAAGTACCCATCTTGGCCACAGCCTTTGCCAACCATCATTTCGTGCAATGGAGCGACGGTGTCACCACCAACCCCCGCCTGATAACCCTCACCAGCGACACCAACCTCATCGCCTACTTCCAGGCCGAACCCACCTATACCATCACCGTTACCTCAAACAACAACCAGCAGGGCACCACCACGGGCTCCGGACAATACCATTATGGCGAAGAGGCGCGTCTCACCGCCTCGCCCAACGAGCATTGTTGTTTCATCCACTGGAGCGATGGCAGCACCGCCAATCCGCGCATTGTGCATGTCATTGCCGATGCCTCCTATCAGGCAGTCTTCGGCCCCGAAACTTTCACCGTCACCCTTTCGCCCAGCAATGCTAACCAGGGTGCCGTCTATGGTGCCGGTGAATATGCCTATGGCGAAGAGGTTGTCATCACTGCCGTTCCTTTCCCTGGCGCGCATTTCCGTTCGTGGAACGACGGCGTGGCCGACAACCCCCGCACCATCACCGTCACGCGCAACTATGTCCTTCAGGCACTCTTTGGCGACGACCTGGGCATCGACGATGCCGATTCCGACAGAACTACCATCACCGTCACAGTTGAGTCCCGTAACATTCATATCGTGGGAGCTGCCGACAAGTCCGTCACCATCTTCGACCTCTATGGCCGTTGTATCTCCACGCTATCACCCGCTGCGGGCGACCGCGTCGTGTCCGTCCCCACGGCCGGTGTCTACCTCCTCCGTCCCGACGGCTGCACCGCCAGGAAGGTCGTTGTCCTATAGAATATCTTATTATACATATATTACCAAAGAGCCGCAGACCGCCCGTCTGCGGCTCTTTGCATTCTTTCCAATTCCCTTTTTCCCCCTCCTCCCGTACACTCCTTCCTCCCTCGAACCCACACACCTTTTGCAATCATTATAATGTATTTATTCGCTATAATACCGAAGAACGAGCCCAGATGGAGCGATAACAGATTGGTTTTTGGCAAACGTTACGTGGGATTCAGGCTAGATTTTATAGTAGGTTTGGTATTATTCCTTACAATTTATTGTTAAGGCTCTAGTTTGATAAAAGACTGATTTTTTTACAGCCTCGAAGAGGCTGAATCTCAATAACACCGTACAAGCGTAGCGCAGTGCGGTGACAGAATAAACTCACTCCTAGCGTCCCGAAGGGACGCGACATTGAGACAGTTTGGCAAAAATCAGTCATACTTTATAC
>JAEEIS010000053.1 GCA_016281475.1 Bacteroidales bacterium | reverse complement strand
TGATGCCGCTGCCGTGTGCGAAGCCGCGCGGACCGTACTCAAGCGTGTAGCTGAGGTTGCCGGTGTTGGCTGTCCAGCTGATGGTGGCCGAGTTGCCGGCCACAACTGCGCTGACGTTGGTGGGAGCCTCGCAGGGCACGCCGCCCGAAGGCGTGGTGACGGTGATGGTGGCCCAGCCTTCGCTCTGCCAGTCGGTGCCGCAGATGGCACGGACGAGGAAGTCGTACTGCATGTCGTCGATCAGACCGTTGATGGTGTAGGTGTTGAGCGTGGTGGTGATGGTAGTGCCGGTGCCCTGGTCGAAGCCGCGGTAGCCGTACTCGATGATCCACTGCTGGGCCATCGGGTCGGCAGTCCAAGTGAGTGTGACGCTGTTGGGATGGAGGTCGCTAGAGGTGAGTCCGGTCACATCGGGACAGACGGCGGTGGTGAAGGTGATGGTGTCACCCCATTCGCCTACGATGTTGTGAGCCGTGCCGCAGAGTGCGCGGACGGAGGCATTGTAGGTGGTGTTGGCCGTGAAGCCGCCGACGGTGGCGGGATGTGCGCTGACGGTGTAGATGCTGTCGATGCCGCCGCTATACCAGACGTGGATGTCCCAAGCGGTTTCGATGCCGCGGACGTTCCAGTCGAGGGTGGCGGTGGCGTTGGTAGTGCCGACGACGGTGAGGCTGTCGGGAGCGAGGCAGGGCAGGCTGTCGGTGACGAAGCCGTCGGTGACCCACTCGCTATAGCCGAGGGTGTCGGCGTTGCAGTCCTGACGCACACGGAAGGTGTAGTTGGTAGTAGGCAGCAGGCCAGTGAAGGTGTAGGTGTTGCCGGTGACGTGGATGTCGGTGGCGGGCCAGTCGGTGGCCATGGACTCCTTGATGTTGACCTCGTAGTCGGTGCCGTCGCCGGTCCAGGTGATGGTGGCAGACTCGTAGGTGTGGCTGATGCCTGTGATGATGGGTTCGTGGCAGACCGGTGTCGTGCCGCAGGAGATGAGTTGCATCTCGGGACGGAATTCGTAGATGTACTTGTTGCCAGAGTACGAACTCAGGGACGGACTAGTGATGATTGGGTTGTCGGAGTCGCTGTAGTATACCAGCGATTTGTTGCCCGTGCAGGTTCGAGTACGGAAGACATAGGCACTGCCATCGTAATTATTCGAGTTGTCGTCGAACATGACCATGATGTTGCCGGTGCCGTCCCAGTGATAGACGGTGTCGAAACCGAAGACGTTCCAACCTTGCTGGCAGTTGAACGGGCCATGATAGACGAGAACGGCATCGGAGTTGACATATTCGCAGTCGGTAGTGCTGGCGAATGTGGTCTTGGTGGTGGGCTTGATATAGATGTCCACGTCGTTTTTGACGGTAGAGGGCGAACTATAGTCGTAGTACACCTTGAGGCCGTTGATGTCGAGCGGGCCGACACCCAGTTCGGCGCTATCGATGATGATTTCGGAGACAGTGAATCTCCAGTAGTTGTCAACAGGGATAGCATTGGAGGTGCTGAGGGTACCAACACTGTCGCCAGGATAGATTTCGATGGCGTCGTCGCACATATTCATGGTGAAGGTGAGACGGTCGCTGAAGAGGCTGCTGTCGCTACCACAGATTTTCTGCACCCAGGCATAGTAGGAGATCATGGGTGTGAGGCCTGTGATGGTGATAGAGTTGGTGTTGGTAATCACATAGGTGTTGGTACTGGCCGAGGAACCAGCCATGCGGTAGACGACACGGTACTGGGCTGAAGGGGCGCCCTGCCAAGTGAGGTGTGCCGTGGTGCTGGTGAGGCCGGCGGTGTCGAGATTGACCGGACGCGGGCAGGAGCTGTAGTCGATATGGATGTTGTCGACTGCGGCAGGACCGCCAATGTACGGATAGGAGCCACCGGTGTTCTGGTTGAACCAGAAGAAGGCGACACGCTTGACGCCGTGGATGGTGTCGAACGAGGCCTCGAAGGTGGTCCATGCCGTGTCGAGACGGATGGCGGCGATACGATAGAGGTCGTTGACATTGCCCCAAGGCGAGGTGATGGCAGATTCGGGAGTAATCACCGGTATGGCGGGATCGACGAGGAATACCATCAGACCGTCGTAGCTGTTGGAGACTGTGCCTCCAGCTTTGGCGCGGAAGGAGATGGTGAAGCTGGTGTCGACGGTGCCGAAGTCGATGTCGCGGAAGGCAGAGGCATTGACCAACGAGGTGAAGCCATCGTTGCCGTATGTGGTGCCGTTGTTGGGCGAGACATACATGGCATAGCTGCCAGAGTCGACCATGGCGGTGCCGCGAGCCCAGTTGATGTGGCTGTTGGAGTTGGTCTGCCAAGCAGCCCATTCGGTGCCATCCTCGAAGTTATAGTAGTAAGGTATGGTGGCGGGAGCCTGAGCCGTGCTGAAGAGTCCAGGAGTGCGGTTGTAGAAGCCGGTGTCGCTGTAGTTGCAGAGGCTGCGGACATAGAAGTCGCCATCGTAGGAGGAAGGAAGGCCGGTAAGGGTGAATGGGTTGGTGCTGACCGTGATTTGAGTGCCTGTGCCGGGCTGGAATCCGCGCGGACCGTACTCAATGACCCAGCTGGATGCTTCGCCTGTCTCATGCCAGCTGAGCTCGACAGAGGAGGAGGTGGCATTGGAGGCCAAGAGCGAGTCGGGACGCGGGCAGGGCGAGACGGGTTCGATGAAGAAGTCGTCGACATAGGCATACCAGTAGTTGCCCGTGAGTGCGAGCTCCGAACGGAGGACAAAGCGGTTGCCATGGCCGGTGTAGGCAGTGGCGGGCACTTCGAAGATTTCCCATTCGGTGTTGGGACCGATTACCGCAGTGTCGAGAGGCACGAAGGAGGAGATGTTGTTGTCCTGCATCACACCCACGATGATGGCGGGCGAGTAGGAGGTGCTGGAAGACTTGGCCCAGAATGCTACTTGCAGGGTGTTCATCTGGTAGACGTTGGTGTCGATGACGGGCAGGGCTAACATCTGGTAGCTGCCATAGGACGATGTGGTGCTGGAGCAGTACCAGTAGAGTCCCATGGAACCACCGTTGTGGCTGTAGGTGGTGCTATTGGAGAGGTAGGGGTAGTAGTAGGAGGTAGCATCGGAGATCTTATTCCAGCAGGGGATAAGGTCGGGACTGCTGCTACTGGTAGTGGAGTAGGTCTCGAAGTCTTCATGCCACGGCAGGACGTTGAGGTCGCGGCAGGCGGTGCGAACCGCGAGGGTTGCCTCGTCGCTGAGACTGCCCGGGCCACAGATGGCGCGCACACTGATGTTGTAGAGTGTGTTGGACGGGAGGCCAGTGAGGTTGAGCGTGGTGTCGCTGACAATGGTGTCGACGCCGTTGATGGAGACTTGCCACTGGGTTTCGGAGCCAGAGGGGATCCAAGCAAATGAGATATAGTCGGAGCCGACGCTGTCGGTGACCACTTCGAGCGGCATGGGACATGCCGGGAGCGTGTCGAGCTTGAACTGGTCGACGTAGGCATACCAGTAGCTGGACACAAACTTGGAGCGAATGGCCACATAGTTGCCTGAGCCGGTGTAGCGGCTGAGAGGTACAACGAGGTTGTGCCAGTTGGTGTTGCCGCTGAGGTCGAAGGTGCGCAGGCGTGTGAAGGCGGTGTCGGTGGGACTGTTCATGACGCCCACTTCAAACACGGGGCTGTAGCTGGTGCTGGAGCTCTTGGCCCAGACACTGAACTGCAGGGTGTTGATGGGGTAGATAGCAGTGTCGACCGGCGGGAGTATGACGTACTGGTAGCTGCCATAACCGCTGGAGTTGGTGCAGTACCAATAGAGGCCCTTGCTGCCACCGTCGTGGCTGTAGGAAGTGCTGTTGCTTACATAGGGGTAGCGGTAAGATGAGGCGTCGGTGAGGAGCGTCCAGCAGGGGATAAAGTCGGTGCTGCTGGTGCTACCAGTCGGTACACTCTCCAAATCCTCGAAGAAGGGCAAGGAGTCGATCAGGCCGCAGACGGTGCGGAAGTTGGTGCCCAACGACCAGCGGCTGGTGTCGGGATAGCAGTAACCGCGGACGTATGCGGTGTAGGCAGTGCCAGCCCGCAGCCCGGTGATGGTGATGCTGTCCTCGCTGTAGACTTGGTAGATGAAGCCCGAATCAGGATCGGTGCCAGTGGGAACGCATACCATGTCGAAATCGATGGCATCGCCAGGAGTCCAGGAGATGTGTGCACTGGTGGTGGTGAGATTGCTCACTGTGACGTTCTGCACACGACGGCAGTTGGGGATGCGGTCGATGGTAAGGTCATCGAGGTAGGGATAGCTGTATTCGTAATTGGGAGACATGAAGGCGATGTAGCGACCGTTGCCATGGTAGAGGTCGAAATAGACTTCGAAGTGTTCCCATTCATACAGGTGAGAAGGTGCTACAGTGGCGACTTCGGTGAAGGTGCTGATATCTTCGGGGTCGGTCATCACACCTACCTTCACGTTGTGGGGATAGGAGGTGTTGGTCTTGAGCAACCAGAAGTCGGCGACCAAGCTGTCGACAGGAGCCTCGAAGAGAGGCAGCGTGAAGTAGCTGTAGGTGCTGCTGGTTGAATACATATAGACTCCGTAGGAGCCGCTGACGCGGTAGCTGGTGGAACTATAGGGGTAGTATGGGTAGTAGTTGGAGACGCGCTTCCAGCAAGCGGGCATCGGATAGGACGCGGAAGAGCCCGGGAAGTCCTCGAAGCTGGTGAAGAAGGGCAGTGCAGTTGCGGCACAAGGCGTGGTGGCCGTAATGGTGGTCGCCATGTTGGTGTCGGTGCACTGCGCGGTGATGCGGATTTCGTAGGTTTGGTCGGCATTGAGACTGGTGAAAGTATAGCTAGGAGTATAGACCGTGCCTTCGTTAATCCAAGTGCCGCCTTCCTCACGATATTCGACGCCCCAAGAGGTCTCCTGATAGCCGGGAGCCCAGCTGGCAGCGATATAGTCGGTACCCATGGAGTCGACTACTACCATCGGTGCGGCGCAGGTGGCTGTCTGCATGCAGGCGAGAGCCTCGATGATGATGTTGTTGCGGTAGGCTGTGCTTGTGCCGCCTGTATATGTGTAGGGGTCGTAGGCACTGCCGTCCTGGTATACATACACGCTGTTGCCGTGGGGGTTGCTATGGACATACCAACTATTGCCACTGACGTAGGAGCCTGTCATGTCACGGAAACAGACCAAGAGGTTGTCGCTACCGTTGTAGGTGAAAGGATGGTCGAGGGGGAAGGTGAGCCACTGGTTAGCCACCAAGGTGATGGGGGTTCCATCGTACACGCGCACCATGTCGGACGGATGGATGAAGCTTGACACCGATGAGTTGGAAGTGTGGGCAAGATAGATTTCGAATGTGCGCTGCTGCGAGACAGCACTGGGCATGACGGAGATGCTGGTGATACTGCCACCACCGCCAATCTCGGCTGCGGTGTATATCTGCTGGCTTAGACCGTAACTGTAGAAACTGTAGCTGGGCAAATATAAGTTGGTGGATGTGCCGGTGCCGATAGTGTCGACAAATGAGTTGGCAGTGTCGACAACTCCGCAAGGCAGTCCTGCGGTACCGAAATCGAAGTAGTCGCTCCACTCGCCGTAACCGTCAAGGTCGCAGTTGCCACGGATGCGCACCGAATAGGTGTGTCCGGGCAGCAGTCCCGTGAGGAGGTAAGGGTTGTCGGAGGTGGTGATGGGCAGGAAGGTCTCAGCGGTGTCGTCGGGAACAACCTGAATTTCGTATTGGCTCGGAGTGGCACGGAAACCGGCCTGAGTGGACCAACGGAGGTGTACACCAGTGGTACCGATGCTTGCTGCGTCAATGTCTACCACCTGCGGGCAGGCGGGAGCCTCCTCAAGGGTGATATCGTCGACGTAGGCATACCACGAGCTGCCGGGACGGTTGGCACGGATGGCAACATACATGCCGGTGCCGTTGTAGCCAGCGAGACCAGTGGAGAACTCTGTCCAGTCGGTGGTAGTGCCGACATCAACGGTGCCCACTTGCTGGAAGGTACTGGCGTTGTTGGGGTCGGTCATCACACCTACCAGGAACGTGGGGTGGTAGCTGCTGGAGCTAGCCTTGGCCCAGAATCTGAGCTGGAGGGTGTTGATGGGGTGAGTTGTCGGGTCGACGGCAGGAAGCACCACAATCTGGTAGTCGCCGTATGTGACGGTGGTGGTAGAGTTGTACCAATAGAGGCCGCGGCTGCCACCCGAAGTGTGGTTGTAGGTGCTGCTGCTGCTCACGTAGGGATAGCCGAAATACTGGGTGCCGTTGTTCAGACGGTGCCAGCAATCAATAAAGGTGCTGCTCGTGCTGCTACCCGTATTGACACCCTCGGAAGACTCGAAGCTCATGGTGAAAGGTATCGTAGTGTTCGGGACACACTCTGTGCGGAAGGTGAAGCTCTCGGCACCTGTCGTACCCGTGCAGGTAGGCGTTACATATACATCGTATTCGGTGTTTGCTGTGAGGCCTGTCAGAGCGACTGGATGTGAGGTGACGCTCTCCGAGATGCCTGTACCGGGAGTGAATCCGTGGATGCCGTATTCGAAGGTCCACGAATCGGCCTCACCGTTCTCAACCCAGTTGATGCTGGCGGTGGTGGTGGTGATGTTCGAGGCAGTAATGTCGCTCACCTCGGGGCAAGTGGGAGCCACTTCGAGAGTGATGTCGTCGACATAGACGGTCCAACTGGCGCGGTTGGCGCGGATGGCAATGTAGTTGCCAGTGCCGGTGAAGTTGTCGAAGTAGGTGGTGTACTTCCGCCACCCACCATTGGTAACGGTGACGGTGTGGGCATTATGGAAGGTGGTGATGTCGTTGGGGTCGGTCATCACACCCACTTGGAAGGTGGGATTGGTTCCACTGGATATAGAAGCCCAGAAGGAGAGACGCAGGGTGGTGAGGGCATAGTTGTCGGTGTCGACAGCCGGGAGCACAACCACCTGGTAGTCGCCATAGGTGCCCGTGGTGGTGGTGTTGTACCAGTACAGGCCTCTTGAGCCACCAGAGGTATGGTTATAGGTAGTGCTGCTGCCCACGTATGGATAGCCAAAGTAGTCGGAACCGTTGTTCAAACGATGCCAGCATTCGACAAAGGTGGTGCTAGTGCTGCCGCCGGTGGAGGTAATGCCGTCGCTGGTCTCAAAGCCCATGGTGTAGGGCAATGTGCCCACAGCCACACACTCGGTGCGGAAGCTGAACATGCCCGTGCCGGCGACACCCGAACACTCAGGCGACACATAGACGTCGTACAGGGTGTTGGGCGTAAGACCCAGAATGCCATGAGGCAGGGTGCCGACGCTCTCGGAGACGCCGGTGCCGCGAGTGAAGCCATGCTCGCCATACTCAATCTCCCAACCCGTGGCGGTGCCAGCCTCGGTCCAAGTGAGGTCGGCAGTCTCGGTGGTGATGTGCAGGGCAGCCATATTGGTCGGCTCGGGGCAGTCGGGACGCTGGTCGAGGGTGATATCGTCCATGTAGGCATACCATGTCGAGGAGGGGCGTAAAGCGCGGATGGCGATGTAGGAACCCACGCCTTCAAAACTGGTAAACTCGGTAGTGAACTCGGCCCATGCGGTACTGGAACCCGGATTGATGTTGATGGTGTTTACGTTCTGGAATGTGGTCACATCGGTTGGGTCGGTCATGACACCGACATTGAACACGGGATGGTAGCTAGTGCTGCTGGTCTTGGCCCAGAAACGCAGACGCATCGTGTTCATCATGACGAGGTCGGTATCGATGGCGGGCAAAACGATATAGTAGTAGTCGCCGTAAGAACCGGTGGTAGTGGAACCGTACCAGTAGAGGCCCTTGGTGCCGCCAGAGGTGTGGTTGTAGGTGCTACTGCTAGCAATATAGGGATAGCCCATGTATGAGGTACCGTTGTTCAAGTGGTGCCAGCAACGAATAAAGGTGCTGTTGGCAGTGGTGTTCGAAGTGGTGTTCTGATTTTCGAAGTCCTCAACATAGGGGAATACCGACATGCCGCCGCACTCGGTAACGACGCTGACAGTGCCAGCCATACTGGTGTCGCCTGCATCGCAGATGGCCCTTACTCCAAACGAATAGTTGGTGTTGGGCTGCAGACCGGTGAGAGTGTAGGTGGTGTCGTAGGCATCATATTCGGCTAAGCCGTTGACGACGACCCACTGGGTCTCGCTGCCGCCGGGAGTCCAAGTAATGGTCACTTCGGTCGAACCTATGTATGAAGCACTCACCGTAGGACTGGGGCAGGTGTTGTGGACCAGCTGAATGTTGTCGACAGCTAACGGAGGTTGCGAGCCGCCGCTACCGTCGTTGGCCCAAGCAATAACAAGGTTGTAGGTGCCGGGAGTGTTCAGATGGAAGGTGCCCGTGGCGGTTCTCCAAGAGCTAGACACCGCCAAGGTACGAGGCGAGGAGAAGTTCTCGGTGAGTTCGAACCATCCGGTAGGAATGCTCCACGAAGCGAAACCAGAAGTAGAACCTGCAGGATTCACGCCGGCAGTCCACTGATAGGAGGCGGGAACGACGAACACTCTACCATAGTCGTAGTAATGGCTTTCGCCCTGGCACTTCCAATCGTAGCTGTAGGCATACTCGCCGGTGTCGGTGAAATTGAAAGTACGAGTGGCGTAGACATAGGATATGGAGGAGTTGGTGTAGGTATTGTCGGAACCGTTGTTGGTGATATAGAGCGAACGACCGCCGTTGCCGGTGGCGTTGCCCACCATGAAGTAGTTGGGCTGGGTGCCGTTAAGCAACTCCCAACCGTTAGTGCCGTTGCCCTCGAAGGAGCACATGTAAGGCACGTTGGCAGGCAGAGAGGCCAGGGTGGTGAATACGAGGCTCTCGTATGTGCTGGTGTCGCTGCCGCAGTCGGCACGGACATAGAAATAATAGGTGTGGCCAGTGTCGAGGCTGGTGAGGAGCAGGATGGTGTCGTACACCATGTCGCTATTGGCCGCGGTGTAGGTGCCGGGAACAAAGTCGACGGTGTCGTATTCGACAACCCAGGTGTTGGCGGAGCCCATTTCCTGCCAGCTGATAGCAGCCCAGTCGACGCTCACGCTGTCGAGAGCCACGTTCCACACATGGGGGCAGGAGGGAATTTCGCGCACTTCGATATCGTCGAGATAGATATAGTTGGACGATGTGCCGCCACCGTCGACCAGAATGGTGATGTAGCCCGAGCCGGGGGCTTCGTTCAGAGAGAAGTCGAAGCGGTTCCAGTCGGTAGTGGCATCAGTTGCCACGGTTTGCACTAGCTGGAAGGTGCTGTAGTCTGTCGGGTCGGTCATCACACCCACCTTAATCTGACCAGAGTAGGAGGTGCTGCTCTTCTTGGCCCAGAACTGGAGTTGCAGCGTGTTGACGCTGTCTTCGAATTCGGGCAGGCAGAGCCAGCTGCGGGTGGTGGTGCTGTAGCCATAGTAGTACAACGACTTCGAGCCCGAGTGGGCGTAGGAAGTGCTGGCGTAGGGGTAGTTCATGGGGTTGAAGCTGCTGCCGCTCAGGTAGCCGCGGTTCCAGCAGGGAGCCAGAGGAATACCAGAGCCAGTGGTGGCTATGTCTTCAAAGCTGTAGGTGAAAGGAAGTTCCTCGTTGGCGATAGGCGAGCACTCGGTGCGGAAGGAGCCGGTACGCGGGTTGGCATTGGAGCTGCCGCAGTTGGCGACCAGCGAGTAGGTGTATTCCGTTCTTGGATTCAAGTCCATCACGCTGATAGGCGAGGAGCTGGCACTGATAGTGGTGTCCCAGCTGCCGTGGGCAATCTGCAGAGTGAAACCCATGGCATTGTCCACATCGCTCAGATAGAAGTCGGCGGTGTTGGTAGTGACCACCAACGAGTCGACCACGGGCATGATGCAGTAGGGAAGTTCGTCGACGGTGATGTCGTCTATATACATATAATTAGACAGACCGTTTTCCGACACCACGGCGATGGTGATGCGGCCTTGGGCGGGAGCGTGGTTCATGGCCACCTCGAACTGCTGCCAGTTGGTGGTGTAGTCGGTACGCTCGGTCGAAACGGGCTGGAAGGTGCTCCAATCGGACGGGTCGGTCATCACGCCCACCTGCATCAGTCCGGAGTAGGAAGCACTGCTCTTCTTGGCCCAGAAACGCAGGCTCAGGGCATTGACGCTGTCCGCAAACTCGGGCAGGCACACCCAGCTGCGTGTGGTGGTGCCATAGCCGTAGAAATAGAGAGACCTTGTGCCAGTGTGGTTGGTCGAGCTGGCGTAGGGATAGTTGTTGGGATTGTACGAACCGCTCCAGTATCCGCGATTCCAGCATAGGGCCAACGGAGCACCCGTCGTTGTCTCGCTCAGGTCCTCAAAGCCGTAAGTGAAAGGCAGCACACTGTGTGCTAAAGGCACACACGATGTGGCGACATTGACGACTCTTGAGTAGAAGGTGTCGGTGCCGCAGATGGTCAGTACGCGGAAATCGTAGTGTGTGGCAGGAGTCAGTCCGGTGACGGTAATGTTGGTAGTGGTTGCCGTGCCGGCCGAGGTCCAGCTGGTAGTACCGCTCACTGCATATTGCACATCCCAAGAGGTCTCCTGGTAGCCAGGAATCCACGACAGCGAAACCGACGCACTGTCAACGCTGTCCAAAGTCACTTCAGGAGCCGCACAGGTTGCGTGAGACGAACAGTCGGCACTTCTGATGGTGACATTAGGACGGTTGTAGCTGCGGTTGCTGGGGCTGATTGACGAGGGATTGGAGCCGTCCAGCGGGTTGCTGTCCTGATATTTGTACATGGTGCGGTAGACGCTCGGCGAGGTAGCCGTGCTGAGTCCGTAGAAGCTAGAACTCGAATGCGACGCACCGCTAGGCTGGTTCATGGTGGTGGTGATACAGAGGTTGCTGTGGCCATCCCAGTGGAAGGGGGTATTGAGATGGTAGGTCACCGAGCCTGACGTGTTCAGCGGGTGGGCACCCTCATACACCTTGGCCGAGACACCCGTGGACACCCAATAGCTGCTGGATGCCGAGGTGAACTCCGATGTCGTAGTGTTGGTCAGATAGATGGTGAAATACTTGGCATACGAGGAATTGTTGGTCCAGGTGAATGTCAAGTCGGTGATGTCGCCACCGCTGGGACTGAAACCTGCGGAAATCAGTTCGCTTGCCAGATAGATGCTCTGGCACAAGGTGTTGCCCCAAGCACTATAGACAGGCACACCTGAGGTTTGCGAGGTGCCAGTGCCACTGATGTAGTTGTGTTCGTTGAGGCAGCCGAAAGAGTTGGTTGTAAACGTTGTGCTGTCCCAGTTGCCGTAGCCGTCGCTGCCGCAGTTGGCACGAACGCGCACCACATAAGTGGTGTTGCTGTCCAAGCCGGTGAGCATGACGTTAGGCGTGGTGCTGGTAAGCGTTGTCGGGGCGGCAGTGCTGCCCTGTGCGTAGTATTCAATCTCATATCCGTCAGGGTTGCCCGAGCCGGTACTCCACGAGAGCATGGCGGCACCCACCGTCACAGCATTCACATCGATACCGATAACGCTGGGGCATGTGGGCGGGAAGCCCATGACGAACTGGTAGTAGCGTCCCACACCGGGCCATGAGTCAAACGTAGTTGAAGTGCCGGTGGTGAAGGTAGAGTGTGTCGAGGGATTGACCATCAGAATGTCCGTTGCCGAACCGGCAAGGCCAATCTGATAGCTGTTGAAGTAGCTGGCGCTGTTGGCGCCATACACCAGACGTACCCGGTTGCTGTCTTCGAACAGCTGAATCTGGTAGTTCACCAAATCGCCTTCGTCGTTGTACTCACTAGGCGTGAGATACTCCACGACCAAGATGCGATTGGGCGTTGTGCCCACAAGTTCGTACTTCACATACGAGCCCATGGCTTCAAGCGTGTTGTCCATACCGAAAGCGGTGATGAATGGCAGGTCGTTGTTGCTAGCGTCCGTCAGTGTCGTAAACGGCGGAACCCAATAGTTGGATACCGCTACCGGACCCAGACGGAAACGGCCGTTGGAGTTGCACGAGAACTGGGTGTAGGTAAATCCACCGAAGTAGAAGTCGAACCCAATGTTGATGCAACCCGAAGACTCATCATCCTCGCCTTCGATGGCGGTGATGTGGGTGGCGGAGCTCGATAGCGTTATCCACGCCGAAGTGTCAACCCCGGTGGAAAACGTACAGCCCTGCACTCCCTGTGCCTGTGTCACCCACGGGACGACCATCATCGCCACCATGAGGAGCAGTTTTTGTACGTGTTTTTGCATAACAGATACGTGTTTTGTTAATAATAAGGTTGATTATGTGTTTTAAATTCTTTTTTAATAATAGGTGTTTTACAATGTTTTATGGCATTTAACGCACTTTGAAATATGAACCGCAAAAATATGGATTTTTTTTATATAATGCAAATTTTTAACATTCAATGTCTGAATTGGAGTGTATCAGGATTGGAAAGAGATAG
The DNA here is from genome assembly GCA_016281475.1 of Bacteroidales bacterium. Next base: position 10,104 of record JAEEIS010000053.1, on the reverse strand, counting down.
ATACGGGGTGGGTGTTTTTTTGGGTGTGGATTGAGAAAAAAATAGACTTTTAACATTTGTTACGGATTTTTTGTGTATCTTTGCAATCGTGAAAATAGAGGAAGCCATACGCTATTTTGCTGACTATGTCGCGACAGAAAAGCGACTTGCAGTTAGCACTCGCCGCTACTATGTGGGCGAGGTGGAACGGTTTGGCGAGTATATGAAGATGCAGAAGGTGGAGGAACTGGAGGGGGTGGAGGCGTATCATGTGCGCGATTGGCAGATGGGATTGATGGCAGCCGGAGAGGCGGCAGGGACGGTGCTGAAGCAGTTGGCGGCGTTGCGGGCGTGGTTTAAGTATCTGCGCAGGCAGAGGTATTATGATCGTGACATTATGGCGAAAGTGACCCCACCGAAGGCTCCAAAAAGGTTGCCGGTGTTTTTCCGCGAGAGCGAAGTGGAGAAAATATATTCGGATATGTTCCCCGACACATTTGACGGCGAAATGGAACGGTTGGTGCTGAGGATGCTTTATGAGACGGGGGTGCGGAGATCGGAATTGGCAATGCTGCGGTTGGGAGGGATAGACCTGTCGGCTAAAAGCATCAAGGTGAGGGGGAAGGGCGACAAGGAGAGAATTATTCCGATAGAAAATGAGTTGGCACAAAATATTTCGCGCTTTCTTGCGTTAAGAGAGATGAAGATTGAAGAGCTGAAATGTGCCAACGAGCATTATGAGGAGACGGATAGGCTACTGATTAATGACAAGGGCAGGGCGGTGAGTGACGGGATGATATATGTGATAGTGAAACGATATATGTCGCCGATTTCGACCGCAGAGAGAGTGAGTCCGCATGTGTTTAGGCACTCGTTTGCGACGCACATGCTGAATGAAGGAGCAAATATTGATGCCATTAAGGAACTGCTCGGGCACAGTGATTTGGGAACCACGGAAGTGTACACCCATGTGGCACGAGAGCATTTGAAAGAAACATATAAACACGCCCATCCTAGGGCCAATAAAAAATAAGGAGGTAACTATGAATACAACAATCAATGCCGTGAAATTTAAGGCAGACCCGAAACTGGAGAAATTCGTCATTGAGAAAGTCGCCAAGCTCGACCGCCTGATTGACAATGCTACCAAGTGCGAAGTGATTCTGAAGGTTGACAAACCTGAGACCGACAATAACAAGATTGCCGAGTTGTCGTTGAGTCTACCCGGCCAGACGCTGTTTAACAGCAAGCAGGCCGACACGTTCGAGGAGGCAGTAGCAGACTGCGTGGACTCGATGAAGGGTCAGATTGATAAGTATAAGGAGCGCTACAAATAGTGGCGAAGCACGGAAGTGCAAAAAAAGAGGGTGTCCTGATGGGATACCCTCTTTTTTGATTCGTGCGGACTCGGACTACTTGTCGAGTTCCTGCTGGCGCAGGCGCTGGACATAGATGGCCTTTTGTCTGCGTTCCCGGTTGATGACGGAAGGTTTAGTGAATTTCTGACGTTCGCGAAGTTCTTTCACGACACCAGTCTTTTCGAATTTTCTTTTGAGCTTCTTAAGAGCTCTTTCAATGTTTTCACCTTCTTTGATAGGAACTACGATCATTGTTATTACCTCTTTCTTGTTAGGGATTGATAAAAAATGTTTGTTATTAAGACTTAGACTGTCTTCTTGTTAGAATTGGAGATGACCCTGGGCGGCAGCGTCGTTAAGGGCGGCGAGGATGCCTTTCTTGTTGATGATGCGCATGCCCTTGGCACTCACTTTGAGGGTGATCCACATGCCCTCTTCGGGGATGTAGAACTTCTTGGTCTGGAGGTTGGGGGAGAAGGTACGTTTGGTGTGGATGCGGGAGTGGGACACGTTGTTGCCACGAATCACTTTCTTACCGGTAATTTCACAAATCTTTGACATTTTATCTACAATTTTTGTTGTTTATTTACGTTATTTAGGGGTGCTTTTTTTCGAGAAAAGCGGGTGCAAAAGTCGGACTTTTTTTTGAATTGGCAAAGATTTTGACCTTCGAAAAAATGAATAAGAAAAATATTTAACATATCGTTTGTTGTAATATATTCGTATATATGTGTTTGTGATTTTTGTAAAAATAAAATTTAACACTGTTTTTTCAAGCAGTTATGGTCTAATATCGTGTTCAAAACTTACTTTTTTACTTCTATTTTTCAAAAATTGACCCTCTCGGATGTTTGCAGATAAAATCATAAATTGGTATGCGGAGAACGGTCGCCAGTTGCCTTGGCGAGACACAGATAATCCATATTATATATGGCTCTCGGAAATCATTCTCCAACAGACCCGCATTGAACAGGGGAGAAGTTATTACGAGCATTTTGTGACGGAGTATCCAACGGTTCGTCATTTGGCAGAGGCCTCGGAGGAACAGGTACTGAAGAGTTGGCAGGGGTTGGGCTATTATTCGCGGGCGAGGAACTTGCATGCGGCGGCACGACATATTGCTTTTGATTTGGATGGAAAGTTCCCGTGCACTTACGAGGGCATTCTGTCGTTGAAAGGGGTAGGACGTTACACGGCGGCTGCGGTAGCCTCGTTTGCCTTTGGGTTGCCCTATCCGGTTATTGACGGGAATGTGTATAGGCTAATTGCCCGCCTATATCGTATTACTACTCCCATTGGAACCAATCAGGCGTATAATGAATTTGAGCGAGTGTTACTGCATTTGATAGACGAGAAACGTCCGGGTCTGTTCAATCAGGCGTTGATGGATTTTGGGTCGATGTATTGCAAGCCTGTGGGGTGCGATTGCGCGAATTGCATATTCATGCAGGAGTGTCTGGCATATCGCGACGGGATGGTGGCAGAACTGCCGATACGGCGGCAAGCGGTAAAAATTAAGGTAAGGTATTTCTATTATTTCGATATTAGGTGGGATACACCACTACCGACCATTGTTGTGCAGCAGCGTGGCGAAGGGGATATATGGCAGGGACTCTACGAGCTGCCGCTGTATGAGTCAGAACGGCCGTTGGCGGCTTCTACTTTGTTGAAACAATTGGGTGCAGTGCTGCAGGATTGGACTGGCGAGGTGCCGCGGAGTCTGAAGGTTGGACTTAGCTTAAAACACCAGCTTACGCATAGGACGATAAATGCCCAATTTGTGCGAGCGATTTTTGACCGACGACCTGCTAAGATGCCAGAAAAAATGCGAGCAGTAGAGCTGTCAGAGGTGAAATATCTCCCGATTTCGAGATTGATAGACAGATATTTGTCGGAATTGTGAATATCTTTAATTGTTCAGTTCTTTAAAAAGTGTTATCTTTGCACCATGATTCGTTGCCATTATGGCAATCTAAGTGTACAAAATATGGTAGGAGTAAACAAAGTAATACTAATAGGCAATCTGGGTAAGAATCCAGATGTCGTCGCTTTCCCACAGGACCGTAATAACGAATCTACAAGTGTAGTTAAGAAGGCATCGTTCCCCCTTGCCACAACAGAATATAGAAAGACTAAGGACGGAGAACGCGTGGAGCAGACGGAATGGCACAATGTGGTGTGCTGGCGTGCATTGGCTGAGATAGCGGAGAAAATACTCCGCAAAGGAACACAGCTATATGTGGAGGGTAAGCTCCAAACCCGCTCGTGGGAGGACAGAGAAGGAAACAAACGTTATATAACTGAGGTGGTGGCAGACAATTTCACTGTGCTGGCCAATAAAAACCGCCCCGATGATACGACAGAACGAGAACAAGACCCGCTGTCGTCAATCCTCAATAGCGAGACGGAGCCATTGGGCGATTTGCCTTTTTAGAAAAGAAAGTTGAAAGATGAGAATTGTTGTGGAAACAACCTAATTCTCATCTTTCAACTTTTGATTTCGACTTTTAATTCGTATATCCCGGCTTGCCGAGCAGGCGGAACATATTCTTTTTGTATGCTTCCACGCCAGGCTGGTCGAATGGATTGACCCCCAAAGTATATCCACTGACACCACATGCAAACTCGAAGAAGTATATCAATTGGCCAAGGGTGTATTCGTCGATGGTGGGCAGAAGAATGCGGAGCACGGGAACGCCGCCATCATTGTGTGCGAGGATGGTGCCTAACTCTGCGTTTAGATTGATTTCGGTGAGGCTCTTGCCTAGCAGGTAGTTGATGCCGTCGAGGTTTTTCTCGTCAGTTGGGATGGCTACGTTTCCTTGAGGTTTGATTACGCTTAGCACAGTTTCGAACATCAGCCGCTCACCCTCTTGGACATACTGCCCCATGGAATGCAGGTCGGTGGTAAAACTGAGGCTGTGTGGCAGGATACCTTTGCCTTCTTTGCCTTCGCTTTCGCCGTATAGCTGCTTCCACCATTCGCTGATGTATTTCAGTTGAGGAACAAAGTTCTCGAGAATTTCCACTTTGTATCCTTTGCGGTATAACAGATTGCGGATGGCGGCATACAGCAGTGCAGGGTTGTTTTCCAGACTGTCGTTGTCGAAGCAGGTCTTGCGCATATCGCGTGCCCCTTGTAGGAGTTGGTCGATGTTGTAGCCAGCCATGGCGATGGGCAGCAGGCCTACTGGGGTGAGGACGGAGAAGCGGCCTCCCACATTGTCGGGTATCACGTAGGTTCGGTAGCCTTCCTGCTGAGCGATGTCGTGGAGAGCACCGCGTCTTGCATCGGTGATAGCGATGATGCGTTCTGATGCTTCGGCTTTGCCATACTTGTTCTCGAGATGAGATTTGATGATGCGGAAAGCAACGGCGGGTTCGGTGGTGGTACCCGACTTGGAGATGACTGCTACGGCGTAGTCGTGATTGTCGAGCATCTGCATCAGTTGGCAGTAGTAATCCTCGCTGAGCGTGTGTCCGGCGTATATAATATATGGATAGGAACCATTGGTCTGCATGGCGGCGAACTCGGATTGGAGAGCTTCGATGACGGCGCGTGCGCCTAGGTAACTGCCACCGATGCCGATTACCACGAAAAGACGTGCACGGTTCCGAAGGCGTTCTACGTCGGATTTGATGTTGCTAATTATTTCGGGAGATAATGTCTCAGGAAGGTCGAGCCATCCTAGGAAATCGTTGCCTCTTCCCGAACCTGAGATCAAGGTCTTCTTTGCGTTAAGAAGCTCGTTGTGGATTTTGTTGAGTTCAGAGTCGTTTACAAATTTGCGTAAGTACTCGGTATTCAAACTAAGTGTGTTCATGGGTGGTGATTTTTGTTATTATTAATTTGAATTTGCAAAAATACAAAAAAAAAGTCATAAAAAGGGTTTATTATATTTTTTTATTTATTATGTACTTATTATTAGTATTTTCTGCATCTGATAGTTGTTAGTGTTTGTGTATATGAGGGTGCATTTGGATTAGAATTTTGGGTGTGACGGAATGTTTTGTTGATAACTTGTTAGTAACCTCAGAAATCCACAAAAAAACAATTTATTAAAAAAAAGTTTTGTGTGTAAAAAAAAATGTGTAATTTTGCAATTTGAAAAGAAGTGTAATAATAATTATAACAAAAAGTATACCAATATGTTGAAAAAAGTATCAAAAATCGCAGTGTTGTTCTGCATGTTCGCATTTGCAGGCAACGCTTTTGCCCAAAACGAGGTTCCCGAATATCCTCAGTATGGTTTTTGGAGCAATTGGGGCATTGGTATCCAAGGGTCGTTCATGGCTCAGCCAGATGCCTATCAGTTCAATGGTATTCAGAATCCTGCCTTCGGAAAAGGCTTCAACGCAGGTCTCGGTATCATTTTGCAGAAAGAGGTTGACCGTGGTGCCTACATGCGTTTCCGCTATGTCTTCCCGAGCCTTTTCTGGAACTGCAACCAGAATGACTCTGCCACCTTGGCACAAGGAAGATGGGGTGTTCAACCCATTGAGGATAAGGATGGAAACAAACTGTATCAGTCCATGGACAGACATAGTGCTGTTACTGCCGAGTTCCTGCTGTCGCTGAACAACAGTTTCCACAATTGGAATCCTGAACGTCGTGGCAACCTGTATATGTTTGCGGGCGGTGGTATTGCCTTCAGCCATAATGAGGCTCGTGCTATGTACAGAGCTGGTATCCAGTTTGACGCTGGTCTTGGTTTCAGCTACAGAATCACCGACAGAAGTAACCTTTTCCTTGAGCTTGAAGCTGATGTCATTGCTGATGCTCCCGCTTTCTGGCAGAAGGGTGTTGGTTTCCACCACTCAGACTTCCTCGCTTCCGTTGGTTACATCTTCAACCTCGGTGTCACCGCTGCTGATCAGGAGCTGATTGCTCAGCGTGCCCTTATCACCAAGGAGCAGCTTGATGCCCTTGAGGATGAGAATGAGGCCCTGAAGAAGGATGTTGCTAAAGCTAAGGACAATGAGAAGAAACTGCAGGCTCAGATTAACGACCTCAACAATGAGAACGACAGAATCCGTCGTGAAGCTTTGGCCCGTGCTCAGAAGGTTACCGACAGCTTGAACAATGTTCTCGACCAGCTCAAAGCTGACCAGCTGAACTACTACGCTATTCCTTTTTCGGTTCTCTATCCCAACGATTCTTGGCACGTGACCGATGCTGAGATGATTAAGGTGAAGGCTGTCTCTCGTGTGATGAAAGACAATCCCGACCTGAAACTGACCGTTGTTGGTTTCTGCGACTACACTGCTTCCGACGAGTACAACATGAAGCTCTCTCAGAAGCGTGCTGAAGAGGTGAAGCGCATCATGGTTAACAAGTATGGTATTGATCCTGACCGTCTCACTGTTGACTGGAAGGGTAAGACTGTTGCCTTTGGCGACATCCACTACGAACTTAACCGTCGTGTTTCCTTCTACCGCGTTATTGAATAAGATTATTTGGTATAGAAAAAGAGGCGACCAGAATTGGCCGCCTCTTTTTTTATTTGTGGGATTTGTTACATGGCGGTGATTTTGAATTCTACACGTCGGTTCTTTGCGCGGCCTTCCTCAGTGTCGTTCGTGTCTATAGGCAAGGCCTTTCCATAGCCCTTATATTGCAACCGTTTTTCGCTAATGCCTTTTGAGATGAGGTAGTCGGTGACGGCTTTCGCTCGCTTCTCGGAGAGGCGTTGGTTGTAGCTGTCAGAGCCTTTGCCGTCGGTGTGCCCCTGTATCTCGATACGCATGTTGGGATAGGTCTCTAGCAAGGAGATAAGGCTTTTCAGTTCAAAATAGGACTGTTGGAGGATGGTGCTCTTGTCGAATTCAAAGAAAATATCTTTTAATACAAATGTGCTGCCTATGGTAAAGGCAGGTTGCTCTTTAGTTAGGTATGTCGAATCGACGTTTAGGTCGTCTGCCACTGGGGGAGGGCAGTTAAGGCATTCTACTGTAATGTCATCAATGTAGTAGTATGCCCCAGGCAGCAGTCGGGACAGGGAGTCGTAGTCGGCATATCCTGACTGTTCTGCCAGGTTAAAATTGCCAATGGTTATATACTGCTCTCCTCCTTGGGCCACAAAGATACCCGTGACGCGTTGCCAACCACGTGTATTGATGATGGTAGAATCTATTGGATTAACCACTTGCGGGGTATAGGGACGCGCAATGGTTTGAAATATCTCATCGGTGAGGTACTCTTTTTCTTTTGCCAAGAATAGGGTGCGAACTGTGTCGCTGATGCTTTCTTTAGTGAAAAGGCCTCCAAGGGTGGCGACGGCACCTGTGGATTCCTCAGACAGGCTTGCCCAAAAGGTCAGTTGGATGCTGTCGCCGCTTCGAAGTTTTCTTCGAAGGCGCGTTTGTAGGTATTCGCGATAGTCGTTTTTGCTGCAATAGATGCCACAATAGCCGTCACCGTCGTGTGGCAGCTGCTGCCCGAGTTTGTTAGATGGAACGCCGCATTCACGGCTGCCACAGACGTTGAAGTAGTCGGCACTGCCACGTGTGGGCTGATACCATCCTTCCACAAGTGTTAGAATACCGACGGCATCAACTTTTCGAGGACAGTGTCGGTATTCTTCGAAAGAGCCGTTGTAGACTAGATTGACGTGCCGAGAGCTGTCTTCAGGCACGGTGGTCACCTGTGCTTGTACAAATTGAGCGAAAGCAAGCAGCAACCCTATTGTAACCCATGTCTTTCTCATACAGCTTGGTTTAGTGTCCTTATCATGCTCTGCCAAAGTAGGTCGGCCGTGATGTCCCAACTGAAATGGGTGCGCTGAATGCGCCCTCTGTCAACCAGCTGTTCACTGAGAGACGGATTGTTAGCCAGTTGCCTTAATGCGTCGGACAGTGCTTCTACATGGGTTGGTTCTATTAGTATTGCTGCGTCGCCAGCCACTTCAGGCATGGATGTGCAGTTGGAGGTTATGACCGGCACTTCGGCTTCGAAAGCCTCAAGAATAGGAATGCCGAATCCCTCGTAGAGCGATGGGTACACGAGTGCTGTTGCCGACCCTAGTAGACGTGTTAACGTATCGGGTTCGGCTCTGCCAAGAAACACCACATCCTCTTTGTGGTGCATCTGTTCATAGGCTTTAGCCAATTCGTCTTTCCACCATACCCGATGGCCTACAACAAGGAGTTTGGTGCCTTCAGGGTCGTTCTGTTTGAATTGGTCAAATGCGGTTAGTAGGGTGGCTAGATTCTTTCTTTTTATAATAGTACTAATAAATATAAAGTAACGACACCCTCCGGCATATTGTTCTCGTGTTTCCTGTTGTTCAAATGCCGACAGTGGTCGGTATCCTTCGTGGGCACCGTCATAAACGACATCTATCTTTTCTGCTTCTATGTGATAGGTGTCTACAATGTCCTGTTTTGAGTATTCCGAAACAGTGGCAATCCGTGTGCTATATCGTGCAAACTGGGGTGAGAAGTAGGTCATATATCGTTGGTGCGAAGGCTTCAGATTGTCAGGACTATGCTCAAAATTAATGTCGTGGATAACGGTCAGGGTAGGTACCTTTGTATTGAGCGACATGTACCCGTCGGGCGACAGAAAGAGGTCTATCTTATAGCGTTTCAACGCCCGTGGGATGCTTCGTTGGAAGAAGAAATACCATAGTATTGGATGACGTGCCTGTGGGCACAACACCACTGGATGAACGTTTGTCGAAAAGATAAATTGAGGGTCTGGTTTGCGGTCAAAGAAGAAATAGAAGTCATGTTCGGGATGTGCCTGAACGATGCGCTTCAATGTCTCAGCCGTGAACCAGCCTATGCCGTCCATCTTCCCTGCCAGCAGCAGGCGTGTGTTTACACCTATTCTCATCCGAGTATGTTTTTTTCAATCACCTTGGGGAAGTATTCTTTTTCTAGCAGATGAATTTTCGCTGCCAGCGTGTCAGGTGTGTCCTCATCGGTCAATTGACATTTAGCTTGAAAGAGTGTTGTACCTTTATCGTAGTTACTATCAACAATATGGATGGTGATTCCGCTCTCTTTCTCGTGGTTGGCAATTACGGCCTCATGCACGTGGTGTCCGTACATCCCTTTGCCGCCGTATTTCGGTAGCAAAGCGGGGTGGATGTTGATTATGTGGTTGGGAAATGCCGCCAGTATGTCTTCTGGCACAAGCCACAGAAAGCCTGCCAATATCACCCAGTCAATTTCCTGTTTTTTCAGGTAGGCAAGTACATTCCCATTCTCGAAGAAATCTTTTCGGCCAAAATACACGGCTGGAATACCCAGTTTTTTTGCCCGTTCCGCTACGTATGCATCCTTGCGGTTGTATATGATGCACTCCACTTTCACTTGTTCATTATCAGCAAAATACTCGCTGATTTGTTGGGCATTTGTGCCATTGCCTGAGGCTAAAATCGCTATTTTTATCATGTTCTTTTCGTTATTTTCCAAATAACGCTAAAACTCTCAAATTGTTGTATTTCCATAAAATTTAACATTTCAACCATTGTCAAAATTACCAAAATTAACAAATATTGCCCTTGTTTTAGGGCAAAAAACATCTTTTTAGAGCTGGAAAAAATGATATTATGACGAAGTTTTATTTAGTATAAATATTTGATTATTATATGTATACGCCTTTTGATACAAAGAAAATTAGTTAAAAATAGTGGTTATATGAGTTTTTTTTCGTTTCTTTGCACCCTGTTAAACTCAAAAAATTAAATAAACATGTCTGAAATTGCAACGAAAGTAAAAGCTATCATTGTTGATAAGCTCGGTGTTGATGAAAAAGATG
>JAEEIS010000008.1 GCA_016281475.1 Bacteroidales bacterium | reverse complement strand
TACTCAGTACTCCACGACAATGACCAACTGTTTGCTGCTAAATATAAGACCTATATGCCAACAGACGAGGAATTACGAGCAGAGATAGAGGCACAAAAGAATATATACTATTTGCAACACAAAGAAAAATAGCATCATGCCGTACTTCAACGAAAGCCAGTTAGAGATGTCGATTGTTACCCTGCTGCAGGAGCAGGGGTATGACTACGTCAAGGGCGAGGACATCGTGCGCAATCTCGACGAGGTGGTGCTGCGCGACGATTTGGCACGGTATCTCCGGAGCCGATACAATAACGACGGCATCACGGAGCAGGAGGTGGAGGCCGCTATCCGCGTCATCACACAGCAGACGGGCGGCTCGCTGTACGAAGAGAACCGCCATACCATAGGCCTGTTGATGGACGGCTTTTCGTTGAAACGCGAAGACCCCACCAAGCAGAACCTCTACATCTATCCCATTGCCTACGACGAGGCCAACCAGAAGCACAATGTATTCAAGGTCGTCAACCAGTTCGACATCATTGGCACGGAGCATCGCATCCCCGACGCGGTGGTCTTCGTCAATGGTCTGCCTGTAGTGGTGTTCGAGTTCAAGAATGCCCTTAAGCAGAACACCACCATCGAGGATGCCTACAAGCAGCTGACCATCCGCTACCGCCGAGACATACCTGCACTGTTCAAATACACCGCCTTCATCGTCATCTCCGACGGCGTGAACAACAAGTTCGGCACCCTCTACACCCCTTACGAATTCTTCTATGCCTGGCGCAAGGTCAACGCCAAGGACAAGGCCGACAGCGGCATTCCCTCGCTGAAGACAATGGTGGCAGGATTGTTCCGTAAGGACCGCCTTATCGATGTGGTCCACAACTTCATCTATTTCCCCGACACCTCGAAAGACGAGCGCAAGTTCATCTGCCGCTATCCGCAGTATTTCGCCGCCCGCTCGCTCTACCAGAATATCCTCAACCACAGCAAGCTCAACCCAGGAGGCGACGGCAAGGGAGGTACCTACTTCGGTGCCACAGGATGCGGCAAGTCGCTCACGATGCTGTTCCTCTCACGCCTGCTGATGAAGAGCAAGGCACTATGTAGCCCCACCATCATCCTCATCACCGACCGCACGGACCTGGACGACCAGCTGTCGCGCCTGCTGCTGAATGCCAAACAGTTTGTAGGAGATAGTGTAGTGGAACAGGTGGAGAGCCGTGAAGACCTGAAAGGAAAGCTGCAAGGCCGCACCAGCGGAGGCTTGTTTCTCACCACCATACAGAAGTTCTCCAAGGACATCAACCTGCTCTCCAATCGCGCCAACATCATCTGCATTAGCGACGAGGCGCACCGCTCGCAGACAGGCTTGGAGGAGAAGGTGGAGATAACCGACAAGGGTGTGCGCCGCTCGTATGGCTTTGCCAAATACCTGCGCGACTCGCTGCCCAACGCCACATACGTCGGCTTCACCGGCACACCCATCGACGCCACCACTGAGGTATTCGGTGCCGTGGTGGACGAATACTCGATGATTGAGGCTGTGACCGACGGCATCACCAAGACCATCATGTATGAGGGACGTGCGTCGCATGTCTTCGCCGACAGTGAGCTGATACGCCAGATAGAAGCCTACTACGACAAATGCGCCGAAGAGGGCTCGAGCGACTACCAGATAGAGGAGAGCAAGCGGGCGATGACGCAGATGAGCGTGCTGCTCAGCAGTCCCGACCTGATACACCGCCTGACGGTTGATTTCATCCAGCACTACGAGCGGCGTGTGGAGGAGGGTAGCACCGTGAAGGGCAAGGCGATGATTGTCTGCGCCACTCGTGAGATTGGCTACGCCATCTACAAGGAGATTGTCGTCCTGCGCCCCGAATGGGCGGAGGTGAAGGTATGCGGCGACGGTGAGGTGTTGACCCAGGAAGAGGCCGAGAAGATTAAGCCGATGGAGAAAATCAAGATGGTCTTCATCCGCCAGAAAGACGACGACCCCGAACTGTACAGGCTCCTCGGCACCGACGAAGACAGAAAACGGCTCGACCTGCAGTTCAAAGAAGAGAAGTCGAACTTCAAGATAGCCATTGTGGTCGATATGTGGATTACCGGCTTTGACGTGCCCTGTCTAGACACCATGTACTGCTACAAGCCGTTGCAGATGCACACGCTGATACAGACCGTGAGCCGCGTGAACCGCAACTATCCCGGCAAGGACAAGGGGCTGATTGTCGATTACCTCGGCATCAAAAAGAAGTTCAACCAGGCCATGCGAAGATACGCCAACGGGGGACAGAACGAGACACCGCTGGAGACCATCGACAATGCCGTCAAACTATTCAAAGACGAACTGGATCTGCTGCGACGTATGTTCAGCGGTTTCGACTACACCAAGTTCTTCTCAGGCACGCCGCTTGAACAACTCGACGCACTTCAGATGGCTGCCGAACGCGTACAGCAGACCGACGAGCTGGAGAAACGCTTCATGAAGCACTCCAATATCATGAAGTCGGCCTACAACATGTGTACGGGCGACGAGCGCATCAGTGTGGACGAGGTCAACGATGTGCATTTCCTCACCGGCGTGCGTTCGGTCATATACAAGACCACCGTCGGCGAATCACCTGATGCTTCGCAGATGAACCGTCATGTGTTGCGGCTCGTCAACGAGGCCCTTATTTCGGAAGAGGTGGTGGCCATCAACACCATGCAGCTAGGCGACACCAAACAGATTGACTTGCTGGCGACTCAATATATGGAACGACTGAAAAAGCTGCCCTATCAGAACACGAAAGTCAAGTTGATGGAGCAACTGCTGAAGCGTGTCATCGACAGCGTGAAGAAGGTGAACAAAGTGAAGGCCGTCAGTTTCACCGAAAGGCTTAACGGCATCATTGACAAATATAACGACCGCTCAGACGATATCGTGTTGGCCGACGAGATAGTGACTGAGGTGGCCAACCAGTTGGCCGAGCTGTTTGAGGAGATAAAGAAAGACAACGTCTTGCCCAACGGAATACCCAATATCGAGGTGAAGGCGTTTTACGACATTCTGAAAGCGGTAGCTGAACAATATGGTTTTCTCAACGAATACACGGAAGAGCAATACATTGCTCTTGCCAAGGATGTGAAGGAGGTGGTCGACGACAAGACCCAGTATATCGACTGGGACAAGAAGGCCGACATCAAAGCGCAATTGAAGGTGCAAATTATTCTCACCCTTGCCAAACACAAATATCCTCCGGCAACACGTGACGATGTGTTCAAGGCCATATTTGAGCAGGCTGAGAACTTCAAGAAAAACAAATCTGCCAAGACACATAAGGTGGTAAATCTTTATGATACGGATGAATCGCTACCGATAGCAGCGGAAGATATGTAAGAAGTTGTTTAAATTTAATTCAATGATTTTCTTAAAGAACCTAAACGGCATCTTTTCATTCATTTTTTCGGTTACACTGAAACCCCATTGCGCCCTCAAAAAGAATAAAAATCTGCTCGTTTATGTCCATCAATCAAATTTAAACAGCTTCTAAAAAAGAATGTTCTGTCCATAGTATAGACATCATTGAGAATAATTCCATGCGTTTCTGTGTCAAAAAAAGGAGGACGGAGGGGTTGGGGAGGAGGTTTTGCTGTTTTTTGGGGGGAGGAGCATCGGTAAGAATCCGTAAGAATCGGTAGAATGCGGTAAGAATCGGTAAGTTTCCGTAGGAACCGGTAAGAATCGGTAAATGGCAGTTGTAAAGTTTGTACTTTTGCATCGTCTTTCGGAGGGAGATGGTGACGGTTTTGAAAGGCTGGCGCGCGAAGCCTGAATGAATCGGGACCGACCCTATGGAAAGATGCCTGCCCCACAAACAACCCGACTAAGGACCGGGCGGGACAGGGAATGGAGTAAAACTATGGCTATTTTAACCGGAATCGGAACAAGAATGAAAGGTAGCGCGGGCGACTGGACCTATTCACGCGTCGGCGGCAGCACTATCGCCAAACAGAAGATGGAGAAGAAGGAGAACCCGTCGCGTTCGTTTGCCCAGATGGCACGCAGAGTGCGTTGGCGCAACATTCAGAACATGTGGGCGGCCTTTGAGGGCACGTTGCGCCCCTCGTTTGAGGGCAAGGCTGAGCGAGTGAGCGATGCCAACGCCTTCATGAGTGCTAACATCGGCGGCGTTCCCGTGTACCTCACCAAGGAGGAGGCCAAGCAGGGGGCGTGTGTGGTGGCAGCTTACGAGATTACCCACGGCTCGCTACCTTCCATCGGTGTGATGACTGGCACTGGCGACGTGCCGGTGTCGAACATCGCCCTCGGCAGCCTCGTCATTGACGACGACACTACGCTGAAACAGTTTTCCAACGCCGTGGTGAACAACAATCCGAGCTTTATGCATGGCGACCAGATTAGCTGCTACATCGCGACACAGGAGCAGAACAGCGTGACGGGCATCCCCTATGCCAAGATCAAGGCTTACGAAGTGACGCTGAACCAACTGGACGAGGAGACGCTGTTGTCAGACTTGGTGCCTGCCAACGGGTTCAGCTCGGTGGACGGCAAACTGGGCGCAAGCGGCACGGTGATTGGCGGCATTGCATGGGTGCACAGCCGCAAAGTGTCCGGACGCACGCTGGTGAGTTCTCAGAGTTTCTTTGTGAACAATGCCTTGCTCTCGCAGTACCAGACAGCTGCCAAGCGCATTGAGGCCATACTGAGCTATGGCGGCAAGGTGTCGCAACTGTTCTTGGTGCCTAACACCGACATGGCTATTGCAGCCGCCTAGGCGATAGGCGATAACGATAGATGGATAGTGACGCGTGACGGGATGTCACAAATCACTATCCACCTATTTTTGTTATTTTCTAAAGACCGATATTAGCAGCCTTCGATTTCCTTGCGGACTTTCTTGAAGGCCTCGATGCACTGGTCGAGATGCTCGTGCTCGTGTGCGGCACTAATCTGGACGCGGATACGTGCTTGACCCTTCGGCACAACGGGATAGTAGAAGCCGGTGACGAAGATGCCCTGCTCCTGCATCTTGGCAGCATACTGCTGGCTCTTGGCGGCATCGTAGATCATAACGGCGCAGATAGCACTCTCAGAGGGTTTGCAGTCGAAGCCCTCTTCCTTCATGCGGCGGAGGAAGTAGTCGGTATTCTCATGCAGCTTGTCCTGCAGGGTGTTGGTCTCGCTCATCATCTCGAACATGCGGATACCCGCGCCCACAAGGCCGGGGGCCATGCTGTTGGAGAAGAGGTAGGGGCGGCTGCGCTGACGGAGCATGTCGATAATCTCCTTCTTACCAGTGGTGAAACCACCCATGGCACCGCCGAAGGCTTTTCCTAATGTACCGGTGAGGATTTCAATCTTGCCACGGAGGTTGTAGCGCTCGGTGACACCGCGGCCAGTCTTACCGACAACACCGGCGGAGTGGCTCTCGTCGACCATGACCATGGCATCGTATTTCTGTGCCAGCTCGTAAATCTTATCCAGCGGGCAGACGTTGCCGTCCATGGAGAAGACACCGTCGGTGACGATGATGCGGAAGCGGTTCTTCTGAGCGGCCTTGAGTTGCTCTTCGAGGTCGGCCATATCGGCATTGGCGTAGCGATAACGCTGAGCCTTGCAGAGACGCACACCGTCGATGATGGAGGCGTGGTTAAGGGCGTCGGAAATAATAGCGTCCTCATCGGTCAGCAGGGGCTCGAAGACACCGCCGTTGGCGTCGAAACAGGCAGCGTAGAGGATGGTGTCCTCGGTGCCAAAGAACTCGGCGATTTTCTGCTCCAGTTTCTTATGAAGGTCTTGGCAACCACAGATGAAGCGGACGGAGGCCATACCATAGCCACGGGCATCCATAGCCTCCTTGGCAGCTTTGATAAGCTCTGGGTTGTTGGCGAGGCCGAGGTAGTTGTTGGCGCAGAAGTTGAGGCACTTCTTGCCGGCTACCATAATTTCGGCACCCTGGGGGCTCTCGATAATGCGTTCGTGCTTGTAAAGGCCGGCAGCTTCGATGTCGGCAAGCTCTTTCTTAAGATGTTCTTGGAACTTAGTATACATAATTACAATATTTTATGTTTATTTTTATATAATAATCAGACTACAAAATTACGTTTTTTTCATGAATTAAAAATTAAAAATCAAAAATTAATTCTTTGAAGGGCTTGGTTGCGGGCTTCACGGCAGTCGTCGAAGTCGGGGTCGAGGGCTAGTGAGCGGTCGAAGTATTCGACGGCCTCGGTGTAGCGTTGTTGTTTGCCGCATAGCATACCTAAACCATAGAGACAGAGGGCTTGGTCGTCGGGGTCGTCGTACAGTTCCAATGCCTTCTTCCATGCGGTTTCTGCTTGGTCGTAGTGCCTCAGTTTCTCCTTGCAGATGGCGATGTTGAGCCAACAGTCGCTGTTTGCTGGATTGTCGGGGAAGGTATCTAGTTCGAGGGTGTAATATTTGATGGCTTGTCCGTACCGATGCAGATTCTTATATGCCACCCCTAGGCGGTAGGCAACCGATAAGTTGTCCTCCTTGGCATAGGGCAGAAGGGTTAGGAGGTATGGAAACATCTCCTTGTATCGCTTCGTGCAGTACATACACCATGTGGCGGAAAAAAGTTCGTGATGACGATGGTCGGGGTCGAGGTTGTATACCTTCATGTATAGTTGTTCTGCCTTGCCGTATGCTTTATGGCTTTGGTAAATGTCCGCCATATTGCTAAGGGCAAAGGTGTAGTCGGGGTTGAGGCTCAAGGCTTTTTCGTAACATGCGAGAGCCTCTTCGTCGCGTTCCAACTGGTGTAGCACATAGCCTTGGCCGTTCCACCACTCAGGGTCGTCGGACACATGGCTCGTGGCAGTCTCATAGCATGGCAGTGCCTCGGCGTAACGACACAGGCGAAAGAGACAATAGCCCTTGCTTGCCCATACGCTCCAGTAGGTTGGACAGTATTTCAATGCCAGGTCATACTGAGCAAGAGCTTCTTTGAAATAGCCTGTCTCTAAAAGGGCATTTCCCGTCAGTTCGTAGCCATCCTCGTTGTCGGGGCATAGCTTGATTACCTTTTTGGCCGCAGGGATGACCTGTTCGTATCGGTTCATCTTTTCGAGACACCAGGCCTTGTTGTACCATGCCCGCCAATTGCTGGGGTCGCGCTTACAAAGTGTGGCGGCAATTTCAAACGCCTCCTCGTAATGCCCCAGTTTTACCAACGCATCGCCCTGTTGCCATAGTGCATCAATATTGTCGGCATTAAGGCGGACGGCATGTTCGAAACAGGCCAATGCCTCGTTGTAGCGTTCCTGGTTGTAGTAGCAGATACCCCATTCGACATAGATCTCGTCGTTGTCGGGTTCGATATTGCAGGCGGTGCGGTAGGCCTCCTCCGCTTGGTTGTACTGGCTCAAGTCATCATAGCGGTTGGCGAGGTTCAGCCAAGTTTCGGCATTGTTGGGTTCGTAGTGCAGCGAGAGCTTGTAGAAATGTGCTGCCTCCTCATTTCTTTCCAAGCGGCTGTATGTTATTCCGAGGTAGAAAAGCACCTCGGCATTGTCGGGCTGCAGGTCGTAGGCGGCTTGGAAATAATGCAGGGCACGCTCGGCATCGTCGTTGTCGAGCTGCTCTATGCCTAATTCGATATATTCTTCTGTCATGCTATAGGTGAGTCCTATAAATTCGTTTTTAAGGTTTTGCCCTTACAGGGCGTTATTGTAACTCGTCGATTTACCCAAGGCGTTACTTCGTGACGTTGCTTTGGCTCGGCAAAGAAAGCGAGCCTTCTTTGTTCTCGCTATACGCAACGTTGCCATTGGGCTAGATATGTTTTAGCCCTTTCAGGGCGATTTTTAGAGGTGGTCTACAATTGGTCGATATGCTGGCGGATATATTGTGCAACTAGGGGGAGAAGGGGTTCGGTGCTGTTTGCCTCTGCGATAGCATCGTCCTGCTTGTCGAAAAGGTTGAGGGAGAGGAGCAGTTGGTAGCCATCATGGGTAACACTGCGTACGCAGCGGTATATCTCGTCACGATGCTGTAGACATATCTCAATGGCCTCTTTGGCAATGGCGGCACGACGGGTAGCACCGACGGCGACAAGGCTGTTGTAGAGCAGGGTGCCGTCGTCGGGGGTGTCGTGGTAGTTCACCTCATAGTAATAAAACCACTCGAAATAGCGCGGAGCCTCTTCGTAATTGAACCACGAGGCATAGAAGACCACCTGCTCATGCTCATTGGTGATTTGTCCGTACTCGGCAATATCGAACCAGTCGACAAGCTCTACGTCGGTGAAGTCGGCAGCAGCTTCGGCGGTGAGGCGCGGTGAAGGAGCCTCCTCCCATGAATGGTTGTAGCGTTCGACAGCATCCGACTCGCGCTTGGCGAGCAGGGCGTAGACGGCCATAGCGGCGAAGGGTATCCATATCACCGCAGCAGTGCTTGCCCCAGCCTGCCGCAACAGAGCCACCAACGTCACAGAGACCAATATGACGGCAGACATGAGGGCCACGGTGAGCCATGGCCCCCATGTCTTGCACCAGAAAGAGGTATAGGGACGGTGCAATTTCGTACCGCAATGCGGGCAATGAAGCGTGACTATCTCCCCCTCATGCTGTCGGACATCAAATACGGTTTTATAGCCTTTCTTCAGATAGACAGGCTTGTCACATCGGCATAGGGTGTAGAGACGCATAGAATGCCAAAGTAAAAGGTAAAAAGTAAAAACTAAAATTTTCAGGCAAGCACCTTTTAGTTTTTACTTTTTAGTTTTTACTTTACTATCAGTTTTTGCACACTGCCACTGCCCACGATGCCGTAGGTATAGATGCCGGCAGGTAGGTTGTCGACAACGGCGTTGCCACTACCACTGACCGACAGGTTGCGTACCACGCGGCCCTGCATGTCATAGATGGCAAGGGTAGAAGGCTGGTTGACATCGTAGCTGATGTTCACATTGCCCTGAGCGGGATTGGGGTAGGCGGTGAGGGTTGAGGAAGCCACATCGTTGATGCCTTCGGCATAAGCCTGGAAACGGATTGTCACGCTGCAGGCGACATTGTCGTTGGAGACCTTCATCTTATAGATGCTATAGGGTTGCGGCACTTCGTCGATAGTGAGGTCCATGGTGAACTCGGTATACTCGCCACTGGGTGGGATGTTGAAGGCATCGCTGACAGAGTCCTGTCTGCAGTAGGCTCCGGCGCAGAGACCCCAAATATCAATACCTTCCATCTCGATGGGAGTCATCGTGACTGTCACGTTCTGTAGGACAGAGTAGCCCTGATTGACGAAACTGACGCTGTTGCAGTGTTCGGCATCGGGTGCTAGGACAACGGCGAATTCGTCGCCATTCTGATAGGTGTGACCATTGTACTTAAAGCCGATTTGGGCTTGGACGTTGAGTACTGCAACGCTGCTGAGGAGCAGCAGAAAGGATAAGATTTTTTTCATGTGATATTTGATTTTATTTAATGATTATTCTGTTTTATAGATTGAGAAGTTCGTCGACGACCTTTTTGACACCCGTGCCTGCCTTCTCTTGGAAGATGGTGATAGGACGGGAGACTGGTACCGCCTTGGGGTCGACCAAGTAACATGGAGTGCTGCGTGGCACATAGTGGATAAGACCTGCGGCAGGATAGACATTCATTGAGGTACCCACCACGATGAAATAGTCAGCCTTTTCGCACAGTTCGGCAGCAGGTTCGATGTTGGGCACTGCCTCGCCAAACCATACGATGTGGGGACGCAGCTGGGCTCCGTCGGGGGCTTTGTCGCCGATGTGGATGTCGCGGTCGCCGATGTCAACGATGAGGTTGTCGTCGCGGTCGCTACGTGCCTGGGTAAGTAGGCCGTGCAGATGCAGCACGTTAGTTGAGCCTGCCTGCTCATGCAAGTTATCGATGTTCTGGGTGATGATGTGCACATCATATTTTTCTTCTAGCCGCACCAACTGGCGGTGACCCTCGTTGGGTTTGACCTGGAACAGCTGTCGACGACGCTCGTTGTAGAAATTGAGTACCAATTCAGGGTTGCGGAGGTAGGCATCGTAGGTTGCCACATCCTCCACACGATACTGCTCCCACAGTCCGTCGCTGTCGCGGAAGGTGCTGATACCGCTCTCGGCACTGATGCCGGCACCGGTAAGGACTACTACTTTCTTTTTCATATCATTTCTTTTTTTTCTAGTATTGCTAGTATTACTAGTATTGCTAGGGTTATTTTTCTAGGATGGTGAAGACGGTGCGGCGGTTTTGGCGGCGGCCTTCGGGGGTGCTGTTGTCCGCCACGGGCTGGGTCTGGCCATAGCCTTTGTAGCTGAGGCGGTCGGCTACCACGCCATGTGCCACCAAGTAGTCGTATACTGCCTTGGCTCTCTGCTCCGAGAGTTTCTGGTTCGAGGCCTCATTGCCCACGTTGTCGGTATGACCGCCTAGTTCGATGCGCAAGCTGGGATGGCTCTGCATCATCTCCACCACTTTGTCGAGTTCCACGATGGAGATGTCGAGTAGGGTGTATTTGCCTGTCTGGAAGAAGACGTTCTTCAGCGTGATGCTCTCGCCCACCTTCAGTTCGGGTGCCACCTCGGTGATTTCCTCTTTATACTCAATCGGCTCGGGGCGGGCGGCTTCAGGTAGGGCAAAGGTGTAGAGGTCTAGTCCTCCTTGACTGCCGTCACTAGCGTAGATGGCGGTGCTGCCGTCGGGCGAAACGATGAGCGAACTCTCGTCGCCACGGGTGTTGATGGGGTAGCCCAAGTTCTCTGGCTCGCTCCACGTAGTGTCGCCTGTGCGGCGGCTTACAAAGAGGTCGAGCCCTCCCATGCCCACACGTCCGTTGGAGGAGAAATAGAGTCTCTGGTCGTCGAACGACACAAAGGGGCTCTTCTCATCGCCGCTGGTGTTGATGGTGGCTCCCATATTCACGGGCTTGCTCCATCGTCCTTCCACCAAGGTGCTACGCCAGATGTCCATGCCGCCGTAGCCTCCGCTGCGGTCGCTGACGAAATAGAGAGTCTGACCGTCGATAGAAAGGCAGGGTTGCGACTCCCACCCGCTGGTGTTGATGGCCGGGCCTAGGTTCTGCGGACGGCTCCAGCCCCCTGCCTTGCGGTAGGAGACATAAAGGTCGCAACGTCCGGCACCATCCTTTCGTCCACATGCGGTGAAATAAAGAATGCGTCCGTCCTGCGAGATACATCCCGCTCCCTCGTTCTCGTCGCTGTTCAGCGGCTCCGCCATGCGCACTGCCTTGGTCCACTTACCATCTTTCAGTCGGCTCGCATAGAAGTCCTCCGTCATAGCGGGACGATTATATCGGGCAAATATCAACATTTTCCCGTCGGCGGTGAGGGTAGGCAGATACTCATCGTCAGGGCTGTTGATGTTGGCACCCATATTCTCGGGAGTGAACGGCACGGGGTTTGCCATTGCCTGACGACGGAAAGAGATGCACTCGAGGTCATATTCAGCCGAAGCACCCCACTTCTTATGCTTGCCTTTGTCGTAGCGGAGGAACGCCCGCAGCTGCTCCTCGGCCAGACCCAGACTATCGTGGTCCATATACCACGCCGCCATCGTCAGCCGCACCTCGGCAAACGAAGGCTCCGCCTTCAGTGCTTTCTCAAAATGGACAAAAGCCTTAGCGGGATTGCTTGACAGC
The DNA here is from genome assembly GCA_016281475.1 of Bacteroidales bacterium. The sequence goes on along the minus strand of JAEEIS010000008.1, from coordinate 1,175 downwards.
AACTGCTGTCCTTTCTCAAACTCGCTAACAGCCTTTTTGTTGTCAACGGTATACTGCGCCTTAGCCACGGGAGCCAAAACCAGCATCAAGAGGATAATATATACAAATTTCAGTTTCATTACGTGGATAACGCTTGTCGGGCATTTTTATTGTGTACTCTATCTATGCTGAGAGAAGTAATAGTCCGCCATGAATTGGCTATTCTGTTGCACCAATTCACGTCCGTGTTCATAGCCTTTCAGGCTATTGAGGGCAGCATCGGGTAGATAGTTGTTGTCAAGTAACGTGCATAGTGCAGAATAGTCCATGGCATCGGGACTGACAATTAGGTTCAGTGCATTCTTTTGGGCGTATTCTTGGTCATAGTATGGGTTATAAGATGCCTTGATAGCAGGAATGGCTAGTGTAATGGTGAGCAATCCGGCCTCTGAATCAGACATGAAGGCTGCCATCCCGCTCTCAGCATTTTGAAAAAGGTGCTGTTCCATTGCCTTTCGGAATTCATCTGAGACCTTAGAACCCATTTTATTAATATGGAAATCCATAAACTCATCAATGCCCTTAACAAATACTATCGGCTTGCCTTCAGAGGCTTTTAAAAAGAGTTCGGCAGTGTATTTAATGTTATCCTGTTGCCGCTCTTCATTAGCTATGGTTTCTTTGTACTTCTCAAGATACTCTTCACCAGGATTTGTGAACATTGTCCCGAAATGATAGTTCTTGCCATTGAAGCCTACTATACAGCATGTGACGATTTTTGCCTTTGGCAGGTATTGTTTCAGCCAACGCGGGTCGAACGAGTCAATTTGCACTTTTATTTCTTTTTCGTTATGTATGTCGCGTAACAACACTGTTTCTTCGTTGTAGGATACGATGCTGTAGGCACGACTCTGTTTTAGCGTCCCATCTACGTCCATCTTGTGACCAGTTGCTGCCGAAAGCCATTCGGCTGATGTCAGAGCCAACAGATTCTGGCGGTCGAAAAAAGTGTGGGACAGCATTGAGTGGTATACCCTGATATTGTCATATTCATCCTTCACCTTATAGGGTTTGCTATCCTCAAAGCTAATACGCGTACTTAGTGAGAGATAGCTGTCGAGTGCAAACCACTCCATTACCTTGCGGGCCTGCCAATAGTCGTTTGCCAATGCCGGATTAGTCAGGAATGCTATCAT
>JAEEIS010000052.1 GCA_016281475.1 Bacteroidales bacterium | reverse complement strand
CCGCATGCTACCGCTTCGTACGGCTCCCTACCGATTTGTACCGATTCTTACCGATTGGGGCGCAGTTTGAGGCTGTATGGGCGAAGAAGGATACAAGAAGGGCCCGATGAAAGTCGGCGGTTGTCGGGAGCCAGGCGGGGGGAAGGGAGGGAAAAGACGGGGGGAAGGGAAGTCAAAAAAAACAGTTTATTCGAGAAACATTTTTCGTTATGTCGATTTTTTTTCCGAATTTTGCACTTTCAAAATTTATCAATATATCATTTTATAATTTTTCTTTTTATTATGAAAACAAGTTCTTTCCGAGCATTGACCATCCAAGAGGTCGAGCAGCTACAACAGCAAGGCAACCGCGCCGAAGACTGGTCGTCAATCCAAGTGGCCGACGGTTTTGATGCCGCATTGGTCTACAACAACGTGTTTATGGGCAAAGTATGCCTGGGAGCCCTGGGGCAGGGCCTTGTCCACGACAACGACCTGCAAGTGCCGGAAGGAATATACAACAGCATGATTGCCAACGCCACGGTGGGCGACCACTGCGCGGTGCACCATGTGCGGATGCTCAGCGGCTACACGGTGGGCGAGGGCTGCCTGCTGTTCAACATCGGCGAGATGACCGCCACGGCCCCCAACGTGGAGAACGACTACCCGTGGCTTGCGCCCATGAACGAGAACGAGGGGCGCAAGATACTCCCCTTCAGCGGCATGACCATCGGCGACGCCTACCTATGGGCCAAGTATCGCGACCACGGCAAGATGGTGGAGCGGCTGGAGGCCATGACGCGCCAGCGTCTCGCCACGCCTGAGGGCTGCTACGGACGTGTGGGCAGCCACTGCACAATCAAGAACACGCAGACGGTGCACAACGTGGCCATCCTCTCGGACGCCAAGACTCCCTCACGCATCGAGGACTGCATAGTGTTGGCCGACGGCGTGGTGGGCTACGGCTGCACCTGCGAATACGGCTGCATAGCCATGCGCTTCGTGCTGGGCGAGCACGTGCATCTGGAGTTCGGCGTGCGCCTGAACGACACGGTGGTGGGCGACAACTCGACCATAGCGCGCTGCGAGGTGGGCAACAACATCATCTTCCCCGCCCACGAGCAGCACCACAACAACTCGTTCCTCATCGCCTCGCTGGTGATGGGACAGAGCAACCTGGCGGCGGGCTGCACGGTGGGGTCGAACCACAACGGCCGCACCGCCGACAACGAGATAGTGGCGGGCCGCGGCTTCTGGCCGGGACTGTGCACCAGCCTCAAGCACTCGTCGAGCTTCGCCTCCTACTGCCTGCTGGCCAAGGGAGCCTACCCTGCCGAGCTGAGCATCACGCTGCCCTTCGCGCTGGTGAACAACAACGCGGCAAAGAACCGTCTGGAGGTGATGCCCGCCTACTGGTGGATGTACAACATGTATGCGCTGAACCGCAACATCACCAAGTTTGCCAAGCGCGACAAGCGGCAGAAGAAGGCGCAGCATATCGTCTTCACCCCCTTCGCGCCCGACACCGCCGAGGAGATTTTCAACGGCCGCCAGCTGCTGAAATACTGGACCGAGCAGGCCTACCTGCAGACCAAGGCGCAGCACCACGACCAAAAGACCGAGCCTATCGAGGTGGTGGCCTACGGCATGGAGAAGGGCAAGCGGAAGGTGACGGTGCTGAAGGCCGCGCAGGGCTACAAGGCCTACGAGGAGATGCTGGTGTACTACGCCATGAGCACCCTGACCAAGGACGGCGAGAATACCGCCCTGCCCGACGCCACACTGGGCGAGGGCGAGCGCGAGCGCGAATGGGTGAACCTGGGCGGACAGCTGGTGCCACAGGCCTACCTCGACACGCTGATGGGCCAGATTGAGAAGGGCGAAATCAACTCGTGGGACGAGATACACGAACGCTACAACCAGTGGTGGGAGGAGTATAACGAACGCCTCTGCCCAAGCCATGCCTACCATACGCTGTGCGACCTGCTGATGTGCAAGACGATTGGCGAGGAGCAGTGGCAGACCCTGCTGCAACGCTACAGCACCATCCGCCAGTTTGTTGCCGACCAAGTGCGCATCACCCGCCAGAAGGACGAGGAGAACCTCTTCCGCCAGATGACCTACCGCAACGACGCGGAGCTGCAGGCCGTGCTGGGGTAAGGAAATCGGAATAATCAAAATAGTCGAAGCAATCGGGATAATCCGAAGGGTTCCTCCTAGAGCTGGGCTTTCAGCTCGAGGAGGAACTGTTTGGCATCGGCGAGGGTTTGGGCCACCTGCATGGTGTCGTCGAGGGTGTCCTTATGGCGGAGCTGCTCTTTGACGCCCTCGAGGGTGTAGCCGCAGTCGCGCGTGAGGTGGTAGATATGGCGGAGCAGGGCGATGTCGTCGGCGGTGTAGTAGCGGGTGCCCTTGTTGTTTTTGTGGGGACGGAGGGCGGGGAACTCGGTCTCCCAGAAACGCAGGAGCGAGGGGTTGACATCGAGCATCTTGGAGACTTCGCCGATAGAGTAATAGAGTTTGTCTGACATGGGGGATGTGGGGTTAGGGGTATACTTTTTTAGGTCATTCAGTAGGTGTAGTAGCCTTGGTTGTCCTGATAGGATTGCTGCTTGGTGTATTTGACATCCTTGAGGCTGTTGGCCTTGATGTTGATTTGGAAGTTCCAGCTCTTGTAGTAGCCGAAAGGTACCCAGTTGAAGCGCATCTCCCAACAGTGGAGGTCGCGGTAGATGTCGAGCGAGGTGTAGGAGAGGCCTTTGTTAACAAAATCGTAGCCGGTGGTGACGGCAATCTTCCAGTTGGGGGTGAGGTCGACATTGCCCGTGACGCTGAGGGTTTGGATAAACTCTTTCTTGAGGTTGAACTGCGCGGCCACGTAGGTGCTGACATAGCTGAGAGTGTAGTTGAACGAGACGTTCCACGGCATGTTGAAATTGGCGTAGGAGCCCATCATCAGCGCGGGGTTGTAGTTGAAGGGGGTCTGGAGCACCGGCGGCACAACCTGTTCGCCCTTGGGCTTGGAGCCGGCCTCGTCGCCCTTGCCAGACTTGAAGGTCTCGCTGTTGATGCTGTAGGAGAACTGGGTGCTCCAACTGGAGTTGGTCTTCTGGAAGAGCTTGTTCTGCACTTTCCAGATGAACTGGTCGTGCTTGCGGCCCGCGCTGTCGATATAGTAGGGGCTGAAGGTGCCCGAATAGTTGAGCACCATGTTCTTAAATAGGGTCGTGCGCCCCGATACGCTGAGGTCGGACCAGCGCAGGGAGTCCTTGGCGAGGTCGTAGCTCATGTTGAAGCTGAGGTTCTCGAGGAGGGCAATCTTGCGCATACCGGTGACGGTGTCCTTGGAATCCTTCACCTTCATCTCCAAGTTGTTGCCAATATTGAAGGAGACGCGCCCCGAGCGGCCGTCGCCAGGCCCACCGTAGAGGCTCTGCTCGAAGATGGAATAGCGGTGGACGTAGCCGGTGTTGTCGGTGTAGGACTGCCACCAGCCGAACTTGGGGTTGCCGAAGTCGGGATGGTAGTTGAACGACACAGAGGGGTTGATGACGTGGCGGATGGCCTTGATGGGGCCGTACTTGAAATTGAACATGCCGTAGATGCGGGTGGAGAGCGAAGAGGTGAAACCCACTTCGCGGTTGGAGCGGAAACCGCTGACGGTGTCGATGACGGCACTGTTGGTGAGGGTGTCGAACGACTTGCGGATGGTGCTCCAGTGCCAACGCTCGTTGTAGCTGACCGAGTTGGTCCAGTTGAAATATTTGAGCACTTTCTGCGAGAAGCTGAGGGGGATGGAATGCTGCACGCCGTACTGCATCTTGTTGAGGGTGGCGAGCTTGAAGAGGTCGGAATCCTGCGAGGTGATGTTGTTGTCGGCCGAGAAGGTGTAGGAGAGCGAGATGTTCTCGTACCAACGGTAGGAGCCTGAGACCTGTTTGCGGCGCAGGGGATAGAAGGTGGTGGAGCTGAGCGACACCGAGGGGAGTTTGAGATTGATGATGCCCGTTTGTGCGTTGTAGGACTCGCGCAGCGAGGCAGCCAGGTTGAAGCCGCCACCGAGCTGGGCGGTGTAGGAGATGCTGGAGGTGGTGGTGCTGTTGAAATAGTCGTTGCGGTTGGTGGTGTTCTTGTTGTAGTTGCGGCTCTGGAGGTTGACATTGGCGGAGAAGCGGCTACGGGGGTTGGCCTTGGCATCTTGGTCGTGTTTCCACACCAGCTTGAAGTCGCTGAACTTGTTGAAGGTGGCACTGTCGCCAGGGATGCCTTCCTTGGTGATGCCGTAGCGGATGTCCACGTCTCCCTTGTACTTATAACGTACATAATAATTGCTCTTTGCCTCGGCGGCCCAACTGAGGTTGGTGTATATCTCGCCGGTGAGGGCGAGGTCGAGCATGTCGTTGATGGGCCAGTAGTAGCCGCCGTCCTTGAGGTAGTAGCCACGGTAGTTCATCCAGCCGTAGCTGGGCATCAGAATACCCGAGGTGCGGTCCTTCTTCATGGGGAAGAAGGCGAAGGGCAGCACCAGCGGCGTGGGGACGTCCTCGATGGAGACATAGGCGGGACCGGTGAAAATCTTGTCGCCGGTGATGAGCTTGGAGTGGCTGAAATTGATGGCGAAATGGGGGTGTGAATAGTTGCAGGTGGTGTACTGCCCGCCACTGAGGTACATGATGGAGTCGCTTATCTTCTTCACACGGGAGCCATGCAGGAAGCCTTCGCCCTGCTGGGTGATGACACCTGAGATGATGCCCTTCTTGGTGTTGTAGTTGAAGGAGATGGTGTCGGCGACATACTCGGCATCGCCCTCCTTGAAGAAAGGCCTGCCGACGGGTTTGCCGTTGGAGTCGGTGACATGCACGGCATAGAGCATCTGGGTGTTGAAGTCGACGCGTATCTCGTCAGCCTTCAGTTCCATGCTCTCGTATTCAATCATGCCTTTGTTGTAGAGTTGTGCCTTGCGTTTGTTGACATCGAAGGAGATGGAATCTTCCGCCTGATAGTGGACAATGCTGGAGAGGGCACTGGGGGAATTGCCAATCAGGCGACGCTGGGAGGCCAGCGAGTCGGCCACGGCGGCGAGGGAATCGGAGAGCAAGGCGGCTGCCGAAGCGGTGAGTCTGTCGGGCAAGGCGACGGCGAGCGAATCGGGCAATTTTTTTTGCAAAGAATCGGGCTGCGCCACCGCTGAATCGGGTGCAAAAGGCCGCAAAAAAGTGCCAGAAAATGATTTTTGACCCTGCAAAATGACAGAATCGGACTGGGCAAAACACTCATTTGTCAGTCCCACGAAGGAGACTAACAAACAGATGTTCAAAAGTTTCCACATAATATTTCTCACTTTCCGATTTTACTCGTATCTTTGCAGTTTGAAACTGCAAAGATACCAACTTTTTGCACAATATTGAAAACTAAAAAAACACAATTGAAAATGAAACGCTTACTTGCCATATTTATTGTG
>JAEEIS010000051.1 GCA_016281475.1 Bacteroidales bacterium | reverse complement strand
GGCAACCACACCGTGACCCTGACCGCCACCAAGGACGGCGAGACCGCCACTGCCACCCACACTATCAACATCCTCAACTGCGAGGCTCAGAGCCTTCCTTGGAGCTGTGGCTTCGAGTCTGGCGTTGACTACACCTGCTGGCAATTCATCGATCAGGATGGCGACGGCTATTGCTGGGACTATCAGAACTACAGCGGCGGCAGCTATGGCCACAACTCTGCCGGCGTTGTTGCCTCTGCCTCCTTCATCAACAATTATGGTGCACTGACCCCCAACAACTGGATGATTACTCCCGAACTGACTATTCCTGCCGAGGGTGCTACTATCTCTTGGTATGTCGATGCTCTTGACGATAACTACTATCAAGAATACTACAGCGTGCTTGTTTCCACCACTGGTGCCAATCCTTCCGACTTCACCTACACCATTTTCGCCGGTGTAATGGACAGCCCCAGCTGGACCAAGAAGAGCCGCAGCCTTGCCGGTTTCGCTGGTCAGACCATCCGCGTTGCTTTCCGTCACCACAACGTTACCGACCAATTCGTGATGCTGATTGACGACATCAACGTTACCGCTGGCAACACCGCCAGCATCGACGAGGTTGAGAACGCCAACGTTGTCCTCTATCCCAACCCCGTGACCAACATCCTCAACATCGAGGCTCAGGGTATTCAGGAGGTTAACGTGCTTGACGTGAACGGCCGCACCGTGATGACGCTGCAGAACACCAACCGTATCGACATGACCGACCTTGCCAACGGTGTCTACTTCGTGCGTATCATTACCACCGAAGGTGTCTCCACTCAAAAGATTGCTAAAAAGTAACCTTTTCATAATCAATAGACCGAGAGCCCGCCCAAAAAACGGGCTCTCATTTTTTTAAATATTCTCACTATGAACTACGCCGCACACATTGCCGAACAGCTGAACCTTGGGCAGCGACAGGTAGAAAAGACCATCGAACTGCTGGAACAGGGTGCCACTGTGCCCTTCATTGCCCGTTACCGCAAGGAGGCGACAGGCAGCCTCAACGAGGTGCAGATTGCCTCCATTCGCGACATGCTTGCCCGACTGAAGGATATGGACAAACGGCGCGAGGCTATCCTCGCCTCCATTCAGGAGCAGGGCAAGCTGACCCCCGAGCTGGAGAAACAGATTATGGCCGCCACCACCATGACGGAACTGGAGGACCTGTATCTGCCCTACAAGCCCAAACGCCGCACCCGCGCCACCATGGCCATGGAACGGGGACTGGAACCGCTGGCCAACGAGATTCAAAAGCAGTATTCGTGCAACCTCGAGCAGATGGCGGAGCGGTACGTCAATCCCGACAAGGGGGTGAACAGCGTGGACGAGGCTCTGGCTGGGGCACGAGACATCATCGCCGAGCGGGTGAGCGAGAACGCGCAGGCACGCAACAAGGTGCGCAACATATTCCGCCGCAGCGCAATGCTCTCGTCCAAGGTGGTGAAGAACAAGGAGGAGGAAGGCGGCAAGTTCGAGTCGTGGTTCGACTGGAAGGAGAATGCCATGCGGGCACCGTCGCACAGGATTCTGGCGTTGTTCCGTGGCGAGAAAGAGGGGGTGCTGCGCGTGCATGTGCAGCCCGAAGAGGACGAGGCCGCTTTCGAGGCATTGGAACGCCAGTTTGTGAGCGGACGCTACAACTCGTCGGAACAGGTGCGACTGGCAGTGCGAGACGGCTATAAACGCCTGCTCGCGCCTTCGATTGAGACGGAGTTCTATAACCTGCTGAAGGAGAAGGCAGACAAGGAGGCGATACGTGTGTTTGCCGAAAACCTGCGGCAGTTGCTGCTGGCTTCGCCACTGGGACAGAAACGCATACTGGCCATCGACCCCGGTTTCCGCACAGGCTGCAAGACCGTCTGCCTCGACGCGCAGGGCCAGCTGCTGCACAACGAGACTATCTACCCCTTCACCTCAGTGCGCGAGGAACGTGCCGCCATTGCCAAACTGGAGGCACTGGTGGAGGCATTCCACATCGAGGCCATAGCCATCGGCAACGGCACCGCCGGACGCGAGACCGAGGAGGTGGTGAAACGCTGCCACTTCAAAGGCAAGCTTATCGCCGTGATGGTGAGCGAGAACGGGGCATCGGTATATAGTGCCTCCGAGGTGGCGCGACGCGAGTTTCCCGAATATGACGTGACGGTGCGCGGAGCCGTCAGCATCGGCCGCCGACTGATGGACCCGCTGAGCGAGCTGGTGAAGATTGACCCCAAGAGCATCGGCGTGGGACAGTACCAACACGACGTGAACCAGACGCTACTACAAGAGAGCCTCGAGGACGTGGTGGTCAGCTGCGTGAACAGCGTGGGCGTGGAGCTCAACACCGCCAGCCGCGAGCTGCTGAGTTACGTCAGCGGCATCGGCCCCGCCTTGGCAAACAACATCGTGGAGTATCGCAACAACGAAGGGGCTTTTCATTCGCGTCAAGAGTTGAAGAAGGTGGACCGTCTGGGCGACAAGGCGTTTGAGCAGTGCGCAGGATTCCTGCGTGTGCGCGAGAGTGAAAACCCACTGGACCGCAGTGCCGTCCACCCCGAACGCTACGCACTGGTGGAGCGAATGGCAAAGGATGCCGGTGCCACAGTGGAGCAACTGATGCAGAACAAGGAGCTGCGCGACAAGATTAAGATTGAACAATATGTCAGCGCGGACTGCGGACTGCCCACTCTTCAGGACATTATGAAGGAGCTAGACAAGCCAGGACTGGACCCGCGCGCGCGGTTCGAAGTGTTTGAGTTCGACAAGAACGTCACCCGCATCGAAGATTTGAAAGAGGGCATGGTGCTGCCCGGCATCGTCACGAATATCACCGCTTTCGGTGCCTTTGTGGATGTGGGCGTGCATCAAGACGGCCTTGTGCACGTCAGCCAATTGGCGAACCGTCGCGTAGCCGACCCATCGGAGGTTGTCCACCTGCACCAGCACGTCAAAGTGAAAGTACTTGAGGTAGACCTCCGCCGCCACCGTATCTCACTATCGATGAAGGGAGTCTGAAACGCTATTTCACAACAGAAAGACTCTGCACACTTGTACCAGCATCCGTCCGCACAACCACGGTATATAATCCTTGGGGGAGCGGACGGATGTCGATATTTGGGCTAGCTGCGTTGAGCGATTGGCTCAATACTTCGCGTCCCATTGCATCAAAAATCACCAAACTGCCTGAAGTGTAGGTTACCTGCATTGTATATTGCACTTGGTTTTGTGCGGGGTTAGGATAAAGACGGAATGCGATATTGCCAAGATTTGTGGGCAGAGCCACAGTGGGGTCGCCTGATTGTGGACAGGTGAGCGTGACGGTATAGGTCCGGCTAGTGAGAGTGTCTTCGGCAAGGATATGCAGAACAAACTGGCGCGACAATGCGTTGGGGACAAGCGTATCGACACTGACGGTGGCATCAGCTGCCTGAGTGACGAAGGTGAGTGTTGCACTCTGCAGGGCCGCAATGTCAGGCAATTCGATGTCATAATTGAAGTTGTCACGCTGGAAATTGGCAACAGCTACGCCATTGACAAAGAGGTTGTCGAGCCATGCGCTATAGATGAATTCGATGTCGTCGACCGACAGCGAGTCGTTGGCACTGCCACCGCCAGCTGTGGTATTAGTGGTCATCGACATGAGCACGTAATTGACTGACGAGGTGCCGTCGTAGACAAAGGGGACGCGCTGCTGCACCCATGTGGGCGAGGAGGCTGAGGTGGTAGTGCGGCTGAATTGGGCGACCGCCTTGCCGCGATAAAGGTTGGCCGTAGAGCAGTCGTTGGGGTCGCGGAAATCGCTGTCGCCGTGCAGGTAGGCACGCACGCTGCCCTGCGACGAGGCACTGGAGGCGTAGTACGACACCCACACATACATCGAGTCGGGCGTACCGCTGAAGGCATGGCAATAGCTGCTGCCACGGTGGGTGTAGTTGTAGTTGCTGGAACTGGAGGCAGAGGTGCTGCCCGCATGTATCTGACCTGTGGTCATATTGCCATTGGCAACGACACCCAGCACCGAGCGGGAGTAGATGGTTAGGTAGGCATTGCCCGACGTGCCGGGACGTCCGCCATTGCGGTGATAGTGCTGCGCCGTGCTGGCAGCCCATGCCCAAGTACCGTCAGCCTGCGGGAACGAACTCCAATGGCTAGGCTTTGCCGTGGCGGAGGCTCCCTCCCACGATTCAAATCCGGGATTTAACAATTGGTATTGCGCACGACCGCAGACTGGGGCAAGCATCAATGCGCAAATGATTAGAACAAAAGGTAAACGATAGTTCATAATAACTGTGTTTGTTAACAAATAGAGTAGACATTCGGATTATCTCCCAATCCGAATATCTAATAATCTGCCAATCTTTGTTATCTCGGCCGCAGCACAATGAACGGGATGAGCACCTCCTCCATCGAGATGCCGCCATGCTGGAAGGTGTTCATATAGTACTGCACATACTGGTTGTAGTTGTTGGGGTAGACGAAGTAGTCGTTCTCGTGGCAGAAGATATAGGGCGACGTGACGTGGCGGCGCGGAAGGAAGAGCTTGGCGGGGTCCTTCACCTCGAACACCTCCTTGGGGTTGTAGTCGAGCAGGCGGCCCTGCTTATAGCGCAGGTTGACGCTGACGCTTTGGTCGCCTTTGACGCGGACCGGACGGTCGATACGCACCGAGCCGTGGTCGGTGGTGATGATGATATTGACATCCTTGCCACTCAACGCCTTGAACACCTCGGCAAGAGGTGAATGTTCGAACCAACTGAGCGTGACGGAGCGGTAAGCCTTCTCGTCGGCAGCCAGCTCACGCACGATGTCGCTGTCGGTGCTGGCATGCGAGAGCATGTCCACAAAGTTGTATATAATCACATTCAGCCTATTCTGCAACAAGTTGGGCACATTGTCCACCAGCCGCCGCCCATACTGGGCATTCAGCACCTTGTTGTAGCCATGCTTGATGTTGAGGCCGTTGCGGCGCAGGTTTTCGTCCAGCAACTCGTTCTCAAACTGGTTCTTATAGCCCTCCTGGTCCTCATTCACCCAGTATTGCGGGTACTTGCGCTCAATCTCCGACGGCATCAGCCCGCCGAACATCGCGTTGCGGGCAAACTGGGTCGTGGTAGGGATGATGCTGTAGTACAGGCCGTCCTCCACCGTGCGCAGATACTGCTCGATGGCAGGCTGGAGGAACTTCCACTGGTCGTAACGGAAATTGTCGATAACGATGAGGAAGGTGGGACGCTCATCGCGCAACATGGGAAACAGCCGCTCGCGCAGCACCGTGGGCGACAGTGTAGGCTTGTCGTCTGAGGCGTTGCCGCCAATCCAGTCGAGATAGTTTTTCTCGTAGAACTTGCAGAACAGCTGGTTAGCCTCCGCTTTTTGCGAAACAAATATGTCGTGGATGTTCTCGTCGTCGGACGAGGCCAACTCCAAATCCCAATACACCAGCTTGCGATAGAGCTGAATCCACTCGTTGTGGTCGAGCCGGTTCGACAATTCCATGCCTATCTCACGAAACTGTTGCTGGTACGTCATCGTCGAGCGCTCGTTCTGCAGTCTCCGTGCATCGGTATGTTTCTTGATGGCAAGCAGTATCTGATTGGGATTGACCGGCTTGATGAGGTAGTCGCTAATCTTACCGCCCAACGCCTCGTCCATGATATGCTCCTCCTCGCTCTTTGTTATCATCACCACAGGCACCTGTGGGTAGCGCGTCTTTATCTGACTGAGGGTGTCAAGACCGCTAATGCCCGGCATATTCTCATCAAGGAACACAAGGTCAATCTCATTGGGCTGTGCATCCAATTCGTCTAGGGCCTCGCTGCCGCTCATCACGGGGATAACGTTATAGCCCTTCTCTTTCAAAAACAGGATATGGGGTTTCAAAAGGTCGATTTCGTCATCGGCCCACAGGATGGTGATATTGTCCATAATGCAGTCGTGTGTTACAATCTAATCATACCAATAACGCAAAAGACTCACAAATATTGTTTGGACAACTAAGCAACTTTATTTTTACACGAATTACCATAAATTGAACACGAATTTTTCATAAATAATCTTCTTCACTAACTAGACTGTAAACAGGATTCATGTTTTTGTCAAGCAGAACACACTCGTTGGTTTGCTCAAAAAAAGCATATCGCTCACCCTGTAAACTCTCTTGGCCGAAATTGATTAGCAAGCCAATAGGTTTCCTTGTCAGACGCATATAATTGAACAGCTGGGCACGATGTGATGAAGACAATTCGCCGACCGATTTCAGCTCTAGTATTATATCATCCACCACGATATCCATCTGGTAATGCCTGTCCAACAAACGGTGCTTGTAGAAGCATGGCACCGCCACCTCGCGTTCATTCTCAATTCCACGGTCAATCAATTCCAGATGAAGTGCCTCATTATAAATAGGCTCCAACAATCCCCACTTCAACTCATTATGCACCTCCATCGCCGCCCCTATAATCCTATATACAATATCCTTATAATCCTTCGGGTTCATCTTTCAATCTTATTATTAATGACAATTCATGTCCAATTCATGGCAATTCGTGTCCAACCACATTATTAATGATTAATAATAATTCGCGTCCAATAGAAACGAGAGCAACAAAGGTGCCCAAATTCATGGACACCTTTGTCTATTCAAGAAAGCAGAAACGCTTACAGTACCTGTACAGGTTCAATCAGGCCCTTACCGAGCTCGATAGCCTCCTCGTTCTGGGGGATGAGCTTGTGGTGACGCTCGGGGAGAGATTTCTCAAGACCCTTGTGGATGAACTCGGAACCGACGATGGGTTTCAGCTTCAGGAAACCACCGAGGACCACCATGTTGAACACCTTCGAGATGCCCATCTCCTGAGCCTTCTCAGTAGCGGCAATCTTATAGATGTTGATGTCCTTGCGGGTGGGCTCGTGGGTGATGCCGTTGGGGTCGTAAATCAGCAGACCACCGGGCTTCACCGAGCTCTCGAACTTGTCGAGCGACTGCTGGTTCAGCACGATAGCAGTGTCGAACTTGCTGATGATGGGCGAGCTGATGCGCTCGTCGCTGACGATGACGGTGACGTTGGCGGTGCCACCACGCTGCTCGGGACCATAGGAAGGCATCCAGAGCACTTCTTTATCTTCCATAACGCCTGAGTAGGCAAGGATTTTGCCCATCGAAAGGACACCCTGGCCACCAAAACCGGCGATGATTATTTCTTCTGTCATGATATTTTCTGTTTTTAAGCCGGACCTATCAGACCAGTCAGACCGGTCCGACAGCTCCGACGATGTTACTTCTTATTGCTTAACAGTTAGAGGTGCGCTGACCACCAGACGGTTGACGTCGATGCCTTCGGCAATCTTGCCGTCCACCTTGATGTCGCCCAGCGGATAGTTCGGGAACATGTTCTCTTCCATCCACTTGTTGGCCTGCACGGGGGTCATCTTCCAACCGCTGTTGCAGCTGCTGACGATTTCGACAAAGGCGAGACCCTTCTTGTCGCGCTGCACCTCGAAAGCCTTCTTGATAGCGGCCTTGGCCTTGCGCACATTGGCGGGCGTGTGCACGCTCTGGCGGGTCACATAGTAGGTGCCCGGCAGGGTAGCCAACAGCTCGGTGATACGCAGGGGATAACCGTTCAGGTCGACACGACGGCCATAAGGCGTGGTGGCCGACTTCATGCCCACCAGCGTGGTAGGAGCCATCTGGCCACCGGTCATACCGTAGATACCGTTGTTGATGAACACCATCACGATGTTCTCGCCACGGTTGGCAGCGTGGATAGTCTCGGCAGTACCGATAGCGGCCAAGTCACCGTCGCCCTGATAGGTGAACACAAACGTGTCGGGGTTCAGGCGCTTGATAGCCGTGGCAACTGCTGGAGCGCGGCCGTGGGCAGCCTCCTGGAAGTCCACGTCGAAATAGTTATAAGCCAAGACCGAGCATCCGACGGGGGATACGCCGACAGTCTTGTCTTGGATACCCATCTCGTCGATCACCTCGGCGATGATGCGGTGTGCTGTGCCGTGGCCGCAGCCGGGGCAGTAGTGCATTACGTTGTCGGTAAGCACTTTCGTTTTGGTGTAAACCAGATTTTCAGGTTTTACTATATCGTTAGCCATTGTAATTCGATTTAAAAGTTACTTGATGATTTTCTGTTCCATAGCCTCGAGAACCTCTTCGGGAGTGGGGATAATACCACCGAAGCGGCCGTAGTGCTCGATAGGAATCTGGCAGTTGGCAGCCAGCTTCACATCCTCGACCATCTGGCCGGCACTCATCTCGACGCACAGCATACCCTTGGCCTTCTTTGCCAGTTCGGCAACCTGCTTGACGGGGAAAGGATAGAGCGTGATGGGACGCAGCAGACCCACCTTCAAGCCCTTCTCGCGGGCAATCTGCATGCTCTTCATGCAGATACGCGACGACGTGCCGTAAGCCACAAAGATATAGTCGGCATCCTCGCAGTTCAGCATCTCATAGCGCACGTCCTCTTCCTTCATCTGGGCATACTTCTTCTGCAACTTCTGGTTAAACACCTCCTGACGGGAAGACTCAAGCTCCAACGAAGTGATAATGTTTCTCTCGCGGTTGGCAGGCTTGCCCCAGGTGCCCCAAGGAGCCTTCTCGCGACGCTCCTCGTCAGTCCAGCGAGGCACAAAGTCGCGGGTGTAGCACTTCTCCATGCACTGGCCGATAGCACCATCGGTGAGAATCAGCACCGGGTTGCGATACTTAAAGGCAATGTCCCAAGCGTCAAACACAAAGTCGTACATCTCCTGCACGCTGGCGGGAGCCATCACATACAGCTGGTAGTCGCCATGTCCGCCACCCTTCGTGCTCTGGAAATAGTCGCTCTGGGCGGGCTGGATAGTACCCAGACCGGGGCCGCCGCGCATGGCGTTCATCACCACGCAAGGAATTTCGGCACCAGCCAGATAAGTCAGACCCTCGCACATCAGCGAGATTCCGGGCGACGACGACGAGGTGGCCACCTTCTTACCCGTGGCGGCACCGCCGTACACCATATTGATGGAGGCAAGCTCAGACTCCGCCTGCAGCACCACCATACCGGTGGTCTCCCACGGCTTCTCGGCCATCAGCGTTTCCATAACTTCCGACTGCGGAGTGATAGGATAGCCGAAATAGCCGTCCGTACCGCTGGCAATCATAGCGCGGGCAATAGCCTCATTGCCCTTCATCAGTTTAAGTTCTTTTGCCATGTTATTCTTCTTTTTACTTGTTTAACATTTGACTTTGTAGACGGAAATCACGCCGTCCGGGCAGACGATAGCGCAACTGGCGCAACCGATGCAGTTGTCGTTTACGACATGGGTGTAGTTATAGCCCTTGCCATTTACATTCTTCGATAACTCGATGCAGTGCATCGGGCAAGCTTCGAGGCATACGCCGCAACCCTTGCAGTGCTCGGTATCGATTACGATTTGTCCTTTAAATGCCATAGTATTAGATTTATATGATTAATAATTACAGTGATGTCCGTACACCAGTCGGATTTGCAAAGATACAACTTTATTTTGATATATTAAATAAAATATTTCAATCTTTCCCACCTCGCGTCGCTCCGCTCGCACAATCAACACATTACCATCCCCCTCATCCCCCACACAATCCGCCCCGTCACAACCGCGGCGACGCGCCACCACCAGCCGCCTCCACCCCTGTCCCGCCCCTACGCGCGGCTAAAGATACAAACAAAACTCCGCCCCATTACCGATTCCTACCGCTTCGTACGGATTCCTACCTCATTCTACCGATTTCTACCGATTGCCAGACACATCAAGGCCCCCGAACCGACGAACGACCCATTAAGAATCCGCAAAAAACCAGAAGTCACTGGGAGCCACCCCAACCCATCGGCCACCCATCCCCGAGCCAGCGACACAGCTCTGTGCTCAAAACAATCTGACCTAAAGCCGAAGAGCCCGTTCTTACAATTCGCGCGCTATTATCAAAGACTTACCCTCATCAATTTTTTCAAATTTATCATTAGACCGCATCCCAGGAAAGGTGTAACCTAATTTCTTTAAGAATTTGCCTTGCTCGGATTTAGGATCTATCTTATAGTACGGGTTACCGTTCTCGAGGTACTTCCCTATCACAGTATATACATACACTGGAAGAAGGACTGGCCCCTGGCCAGCATATAGGGTAACACACTGAGCCTCATTGTGGTCTTCGTCATTTAGATTGGCGACCTTAAGAATGTCATAATACTCATTCTGCAAAACGAGGACCCTAGTAATCGTGTCATTAATTTTTTCACCGAGATAATTTCCCTTGATTCCTGGGGAGAATTCGTCCCACAAACCTCTGTCTCTCTTATTTTGTATCACAGCATCGAATCCATCTAGGATTGAATCCAAAACAGACCTAAAGAGACAGTACGTACCCGAACGGTAATTCGTTGTGGCGACGAACGTGCAAGAGTCTTTTATCAAATCAGCGAGAGTTTCTAGGGATATCGAATCACCAAGCCTTGGGTCTTTAGGGTAAATCAGAACCTGCGCCTTCGCATCGCCACATTTCAGTTGAAAAATACGGCTCTTAAAGGTAGTGGGTTCTAAATATTCTTTGAGCACTGTATCAGTATAGCGTTCGGCAGAAAGGATTATTGGCATGGGAGTTTTGCGGGTGACCATGCTGTCCTTTACAGCTTCGGCCAATAGCACGGCAGCACTTTCCGACGGCATGTGCAGGTAGACACTGCCCCTCTTATAGTTGCCCACACTGATACCATATTTCTGTTGAAGGAAATTCCTCGCCGTGCCCCCTCCGGCAAAGAGTAAGTTGCAACTATCAAAGTGCGTTTGTCCAATGTATCCAAGGGACAGAAACAATAGAAAAACCAATGTCTGAAGGATTGTCATTCTAGGGCCTAACAGACTGGGGTTCCTGATCGCCTTCAAAAGGGACTTATATGATGTATTAAAGCCTTCATCTATATGGAGCTTCCTTCGTTTAACACTATTAATCCACTCAAAGTCAGTTCCATACAACACCTTAGAATGGAACGATTTATTAATATTAAGAGCAATCACCTTCTGTTTCCCATTCCCCTCGTCAAGCAACGTTTTCGCTGCATTCAGTTCTGACGCAAAACCGCTACCATCAACCCTGTCAAAAAAACAATCAGACAATAATATTATGATAAGCTTGCACCGGCGCATAATGGCAACCGTCCGATCGCTCTGCGGACGTGAAATGAGATTCTTTTCAGTATATTCGTCACAATCGAAATACACTGAGTAGCCAGCACGCTTCAGCGGCTGGACGAGACTTCGCGCCACCGCACACCCCAGACTCTTGCACTCTTCCGAACCACCCCAATCCGATCTATATGATACAAAAATATCATACCTCTTGCCTCGCACCCGTACTTCTTGTGGTACGATAGCCTTATCTGAGGTAGTCTGCACTTGGGTCGTCATACAACCATTATTCGTATTGATTTGTTCCATATAGACATATAATATTTTCCACACTGCTATTGACAATACAAAGATACACCTTTTTTATTATATTCCAACGCTGTCGGCAAAAAGATTCCAAAATGTGGTACTAAAAAGAGTGGCTCCTACACAATAAACGTCCCTACATTCCGTTACTATCACATAAAAATAATGTACCCATCACACCATTCATTATTATCCAATGGCAGACGAGAAAAAATTCATTTACAATCACGCAAGACCGTACGTGGCAGTAAATTGCGTAACCCTTAGAGTATTCCCCAATAGACTTGGACTCTATGTATTTTTAGAACATAAGCAGGATTGGGATGATAAAGATACATGGGGACTCCCCGGAGGTATCTTACGGTGCAGCAAAGATCCAAAAGATGAATTTGGCGAGGAAAATGAGACCATAGAAGAATGCGCAGAACGAATACTCACCCTCAACTACGAACTCGAGTCACGAATGTGGCGTATTGAAGGCAACAAACGCCAAGAGGAACAAATTGTACGAGAAAGGAAATCAGTAAAACTGTACGACAAGTCGCAGTTCGAAGACTACGACAATTGGGGATTAACCCCGCTTAGAGTCTTATCCGAAATCAAAAGAGACACACGGTTTCGCTGCATAGCAATTCCTTTCATGCTTTTCTGCGCAACCTCAGAGACAATTGACACTTACGACACCAAATGGGTTCCAATAAACGATATCCTTGATGGAAAAATCAAGTTCCAGTTCGATGATCATGCCATCATGGTTAAGGAGGCTAAAGAAAGACTTGCCCAAATGGTACGGACACAACCTATTTACAAAATTTTACTGCCACCTGAGTTTTCAATTGCAGAGATGATAAACATCTATCAATCTATGCTTGGAATAACCCTAGACCGTAGCAATTTTAAGAAGACCATGCTAGAACGAAAACTAATCGAGCCAGCCAACCGAAGCATCAGTAACGGCCGTCGCCCATTGGAGCTATTCCGATTCAACAATGCCATGTACACCCACTACATGAAAGAAAAAAACCTCGCTTACAACCCAAGTCCCAAAACAACCAAGTAAGACTCCTAGAGCAAAAACACATTATTTCAACCCATAAAAAAAGTACTTCTACTCATAAGTAAGAAAACCGAACATTAGTATAGGGAGGCCGAACAGCCCAAAGCCCTTGTACACCGCCCACACAGAGCAGCACCGAATAGCCTTTTGTGTGGGCGGTGTCGTTTATACTATTCATCGCGACGAACTCAAACTCAGCCAAAGCACGATGGCCATTCTCACCTTTGTTGACAGCACTCGTCCAACTTGAGGGCATGAGGTCCCAGCAGCATCGTCATTACATAAAATACACTCTAAAACACTGATTTAGGGTTTTGCCCTTACCGGGCGATATTTGCAACTCACTGATTCACATAAGGTGTTGCCCTTAGGCCAAGT
Organism: Bacteroidales bacterium; assembly: GCA_016281475.1. The sequence continues at coordinate 28,465 of JAEEIS010000051.1, read as the reverse complement.
CATTCTTCTTATGCATCACGGCTATTTTCCGTCTCCAGCTTGCTCTAAAGCAAAAAACACAACGCCATAGCCCTTTGAAACAGCCAACGAAATGTTGAAAATTACTATAGATATTATACTGATACACATTTAATTATATAAACAATTTAACAAAATAATACAACGAGTGAGTAAAAAAAACTTGCTATTTAATATTTTTTATGTATTTTTGCAGTACAAAATCATACAAAACAAGTGTTCTTTGACATATATTCTCGCACTCACATACGGAGGGGAGCCGCCCCCGAATATCCGTTTTCTCATGGCTAGCTCTTGGTGAGAGAACGCAAAATCAACATAAGAAATATCATCACCTAATACCTTAGTTACAATGAAAAAATATATTTTCTTAACCATGTTCGTCTTCTGTTGTGCAAACACTTTCTGCCAAAACAACAGCCTGAATCAACTCTATGGGGAATGGCAAAGCGAATGCATCCCATTCCTCTCTATCGGAGAGAGAGCCTGTTCGATAACCTGGGAGGGTAGAATCATTTCGACAAGCAGTACTCTAATCGAGTGTGATACTCTGCATTTCTTTTTCATCCTTGAGAAAAAGTCCGATGGGTACGCATTCCGTTGCCTTGAATTGAAAATCCACCCATCAGACCCCAACATCCACTGCAATGCCGACATATATTGGGTGGACGAATCCTGTGGTCATTACGAAATAAAGCCCGACGTTCAATTCGAATGTGTTTTAAAAGCCTTGAGAGATGGAAGTCGGTAATAAATTTCGGCACCTGCTCATAATAGCCATTAGCCTATTATGCCTATTTTGGAGTATCCTATTGGCAACGATGCTTATCCGTAGCGAACTGAGCCCCTTATTCAAAATAACTATGTCACCCGCAATTCTAGCATTTTTTCTTATTAGCCTAATCCCATTTATCCATCATTCTTAAAACTTAAAATCATGAGCCTTTTAGCATTTCTTATCAAAGGTGCCATTAACACTGCTATCATTAATACCTATCAGTGCAGAAAAGAGATGAAAAGTATGGAAAATCACTTTTCTAACGGGAACCCCGATGGTCCTATCATCACACCTTTCAACCACGACCAACAAGAGGAAAACAATCAATACGTATATACTCTCAGAAAAGAGTTTTCCGAAGACACCATCCTTCGTAATGGTGGAATGACCGCTATTCTAATGGAGATAGCGAATAAGGCCAAAGAGTCAGAAGCATTACGCACGATGAACATTCATATTCAACGGAAGAGACGCGACTACACCAACACGATATTCTGTCCAGACGGGCAATCCGTCGTATTCCGCTTAAGTCGTTGCGTCGTGGGTGCTCCTCAGGCCATAGAATTGAATCGAATAATAGATGAATTGAGCAATAAACAGTAGCATGGACATACAAACCATAGAAACAGCGTTAGCTATATTGATTCTAGTTATCGGATCAGCACTAACTATATTATATATAATAATTATAGGTAGGCTGATAGCAGAAAATCCAAAAGAGAATTGGCTCCTCTTAGTAGTGTTGGCCATCATACTTTTACCCCTAGTATTGCCCATGTATCAGTCCATTGACTATCTTTGGATTCCAGCGCATGACCCGAATTGGCTAGACAAGTTAATTGAATATCAGGGTGAATATCAAACCGACTGTTATTTATAGACCCCACTGTTTATGGGAATAAAAAAAGTAAAACATTTAATCAAAAAACACAGCCATGATACAGACTTATGTGATAGTTCTCTCTATCATTTTGGGAATTATAGCTTTACTATCTTTCTTCATCGGAGTATTTGTTGCCCAAAATGGGTTTCTCACCTTGGTTGCAGCAGTATTATCATATATTCTTGCAATAGTCCTCATCTGTAACGAGTTGGAAATAGGATTCCTACTATTATTCATTGCATGGTTCATTATGGGTTTTGGAGCCTTGTTCGACGACGACATTGGGTTGGGTGGTGCCATCATACTATGGATTATAGGAGGTGTTGGAGTATGGATTTACGTTCAGGGGAACACTCAGAAGGAACAGCCTGATGTCCAAAATCTGGTTCGCACCGTAAGGGACGATGGCACCGCCTTGTGGTGTGATACCACAAGGCGGTGCTCCAAAATTGATACGTGCCACACCTGTTTTGAGACTCGAGATAGCGTTGTTACACGACGCAGTATCTGTGAAAAGTGCCAGTGCCGATGGATGCATCACTATAAACCGTCGCAAATGATGACTTTGGAGGAATATCAGCGTGAGCAGGAACTGGATTATGAGGAGTTCCGATACCCACCATTCCCGTATTAAACAACAGGAAAATAATGGTAAAAAAAACGTATAACAGAAAGGAGTAAAGATGGAAAACTTCGTTAACGAACTCATAAGCAAAGGTGAAGATCATTATGCAGAAGCCGCACAATTATTCTTTCACGACCTCGTAGATGATAAGTGGCAAGCAATTTTCCCCGATGAAGCACCACGCCTATTTGTCTGTGAATTATGGAGACTCTTGCTTTTCTCTATTGAGAAGAGTTCTATAAAACTATATGACCAACTAGAGGTCGTAAATATATTGTTATATATTGATTGGATAGACTACCACCAGACACTCAAAGCCATAAAAATAATTGACTTGAGGATGCCTCACAACAACACTGTCCTAGGTTTTTATGTCCGGTTATTCTCATCATGTGGGTTTTATCACGCCGCATCCATATACACTCGGCGAATCGAAGAAGAACAAGTTGTTGCCTCACTGGGAATAGTATCAGAAAATGAGACAGAAGCATTCTATGAAATAAAAGACACTGCAATGATTGAGGCGGGGACAGAGGTTCCAAAAGACAACCCCCTTTGTTTGGCGATGGCACTAAGAGCGGAAGGGCGATACATGGAGGCGAACCGCCTCATGGACCAAGCTGTAGCCAGCAAACCCGATTATGTCCCCTACCTCTTTCATAAGGGCTGGTTCTCCATGCAATTAGGCTTCGATGACGAAGCCTTTAAATACTTTGAAAAAGTCAAAGCGGCACCTGAAGAGGATATCCAGCGGAACTACTTTCTCCCATTCATTTATGTCTACTACAATCAGCCATACATGGCCATATCTATGGTCGAAGAGACACTAAAAGAATACCCTAATGATAGTTGGTCACTGTACGCTGCGGCAGAAATACACTCATTATTGGGTAACGAATCCCATGCCTATAACAATCTAAAACAGGCTTTCGCAATGGGCCTGTCTTCTCGAATCAGCCTGCTTTCTGACCCCGCACTTAAAAACCTTCTTAAAACAAGCCGTGGGAGAAAACTTGTTCATGATAGGATTGAGAAATTAGAGGGTACGGATCTCGAAGAAGCAATAAAGATTGAGAGTGAAGGAGGCAGAGCCTCAGTACTACAATGTGAGGAAGGAGAGGGCGGAGCCGTCCTTTGTAAAGTACCAATCATGGGAAACGAAATATCTTTTTTTGTTGACACTGGTACTGTCGAAACAATTGTCAAATGCCCACACGTCTATGCAACAGAATCTTTGGATTATGTCGTTAAGAACGAAAGTATTAACAATTGGAACATTTCAGAGATGCCTTTTCCTGGGCAATATGCGACAATTCCTGGCCTTGAAGGAGAGCCTTTAGAGGGAACCCCAGCCATCGTACCCTCACTGAGATTTGGCATAAACATCCTAGGGATGGCATCGCTGGCCAGATTCAAAAGGATTGCCCTGCACGGAAGCCTCATGGAAAAGCAATGCATACACATACCGTTCAAGTGGATAGACTCTATGATTTGTATTACCTGCGAGATTACAATGGGAGCAGTCTTCGCATACGATTCTAGCGAGTGTGAAGATGCCACCATCAATTGCATCATCGACAGTGGCAGTAGTGGAAATCTAATCCCCTTATCATATATGAATGAACTATATAAGACGAACTGCGAAGACTTCGTTGGCTACGAGATAACCCTCCATCTCAATATCGGGAACAGCCACTCGGACATCCCTTTCGTTGTTCACAATTCGGAACAGAGACCTCTGCCAAGACTAGGCCTCTCATTCATTAACTCATTCCAAACATTCATTATTGACACAGAAGAAATGGAAATCTCAATTACCGAACATTAACCCTAAACACCTGAAATCATGGTAGACACAATCCTTGTAGGAGTTATAGCAGGTCTGTTGGTGCTAGCCCTGCTAATAGTAATTCTCAAGGCCGCATGGGCACCTGCCGAAAAGTGGAAGGATAACCTCGTCTTCCTAATTCTTTTAGTTCCGTTCACTATCATCTTTCTCGTCTCTTTTATTTCCAGCAATGAGGACTATGACATCTTTGCCCAACCGTCAGCCATCCCCACCAAAGAGGGCTATTACATAGACCCACATCGTCACTGCAACTGTCATGCCGATGAAGAACCCAACATATTCACTGCCGAAACCCGACCAATAAAGAGAACCACTCGGTGTAAACAATGTGGAAAAAGCTGGGGCGACCACTACGTGCGACTGAGAGAGCGCTCTAATCTGGCATCTTCACTATACATCGACATACCTTGCTGAGAATGTGTGAATGTGTACGTTGTTTTATAATTGGGGGCTAAAGAGGGGGTAATACTCCCATCTAATTTCATTCACCATGTCAGTTTTTTTTCGTATTTTTGCAGTTTGAAAATTTCCACATACTATGGCGAACGAAGAAGATAACATACTGCCACTGAACAACTCCGCAGAATACAACGACGAGAGCATCAAACACCTCGAGGACATGGAGCACATACGCCTGCGTCCTGGCATGTACATCGGCAAGCTGGGCGACGGCTCGTCGCACGACGACGGTATCTACGTGCTCGTCAAGGAGGTGATAGATAACGCCATCGACGAATTTACGTCGGGCTTTGGCAAGCGTATCGACATGACCATCAACTTTGCCGAGCGCAAAGTGAGCATCCGCGACTACGGCCGGGGCATCCCGCTGGGCGCGATGATAATGGCGGTGAGCAAACTGAACTCGGGAGCCAAGTACGACAGCAAGGTGTTCCAGAAGAGTGTGGGATTGAACGGCGTGGGTACCAAGGCGGTGAACGCGCTGTCGAGCTATTTCAAGGTGCAGTCGTTCCGCGACGGCAAGACGCACTGGGCCGAGTTCTGCGAGGGCGAACTGACATACGACAGCGACATCGTCGACTACACGGCCGACGACCCCTTCATGGCCACTGGCACGCTGGTGGAGTTTGTGCCCGACTCAAAGCTGTTCGGCAACTACCACTTCATCAGTGAGTATGTGGAGCGGCGCGTGTGGAACTACTGCTACCTGAACCCCGGCCTTACATTTTATTATAACGGCAAACGCTATTATTCCAAGAACGGCCTGCTCGACCTGCTGGAGCACAACATGGAGGGTGAGCCCCTCTACCCCATCATCCACATCGTTGACAAGGATTTCGAAGCTGCGTTCACCCATGTGAACGGGCAGAACAGCGACTACTACTACAGTTTCGTCAACGGCCAGCACACCACCGAGGGCGGCACTCACCAGAGCGCCTTCCGCGAGGGCTATGCCCGAGTGGTGAAGGATTTCTACAATAAAAAGGAATTCGCACCCGAGGACATCAGACAGGGGCTGGTGTGCGCCCTATGCGTCAGGATACAGGAGCCCGTGTTTGAGGCACAGACCAAGACCAAGCTAGGGTCGACCCACATGGCTCCCAACAACAAGGACGGCAGCAACGACAGCCCCGTGCTCAAAACCTACGTGCTGGACATCTTGAAGCGGCACTTGGACAACTATCTGCACATGCACGGCGACACTGCCGAGGTGCTGCTGGACAAGATTCAACGCAACGAGAAGGAACGCAAGAGCATAGCCGGCATCAAGAAACTGGCCAAGGAGAGCAGCAAGAAGGCGAGCCTGAACAACTCGAAACTGCGCGACTGCCATGTGCACTACAACAGCAATCACGAGCGACGGTTGGAGAGCACCATCTTCATCACCGAGGGTTTGTCGGCATCGGGTTCCATCACCAAGAGCCGCGACGTGGAGACGCAGGCGGTGTTCAGCCTGCGCGGCAAACCCCTTAATACAGTTTCAGCCAACAAGGCTGACGTGTACAAGAACGAGGAGCTGAACCTGCTGCATAACGCCTTGGATATCGACGACGGCATGGAGAACCTGCGCTACAACAACGTGGTCATTGCCACCGATGCCGATGTGGACGGGATGCACATCCGCCTGCTGCTGCTGACGTTCTTCTTGAAATTCTATCCCGAGCTGGTGCGGCAGGGGCATGTATACATACTGCAGACACCGCTGTTCCGCGTGCGAAACAAGCAGAAGACCACCTACTGCTACAGCGACGAGGAGCGGGTGGAGGCTATCAACAACACCAGCAACGCCGAGATTACCCGATTCAAAGGTTTGGGTGAGATTTCGCCCGACGAATTCAAGGGCTTTATCAACCAGGACATGCGACTCGACCCCGTGCTGCTGCACAAGGACTTCGACACGCAGGGGGTGCTACGTTTCTACATGGGGCAGAACAGCTCGGAACGCCGCGAGTTTATCATGAAGAACCTGCGCGTGGAGGACGACGAGAGCATCATGGTTTGACGGGCTGGAGGGTCTCCCAGTCCGCCTCTTCAACATCGACATCGAAGGTGTGTCCTGGCGAGGCAAAAACATATTTCCAAGTTAGTCCAACGCCTTTTTGGAAGTGGTAGATATAGCCGCTGTAGGAACAGATGGCCTCAACAAGTGGCAACTGTTTCTTGGCACTGACCCTGCTGCTAATAATATCGTCGCTGACCGTGTAAGCGTATCTCCCCCCTTTGACCCTGAAGGTCATGACGGGACCGTTGTTCTCCAGCTTGAGCATGGTAAGTTCGTCCCAACGGACAAATAATCTGTCGCACGTCAAGGGACCGCGAAAGTCCTCTGTATTCGCACGGGCGAGATACATGCCCTCCGGCGTGAGAGCCATCACAGAGCATCTGCCCCAAAACCAATAGCCGACCATGCAGGCCGCTTGCACAGTCAGGAAAGCAATGATTGTCACCACCGTAGTGCCGTTGGGGAAGAATAGGGAAACATCCCACAATACGAACAAGAAGATAAACATCGCCAGCAAACCAATGTGCTGAAACTGGTTGCGAAAGACCTTGGTTTCGGGATTGCAAAGCAGTTGTTTTACTGCCGCCTTGTCCAACTGACGGGGCATAGTCTTGTAAAATTAAGAATTAACAATTAAAAATTAAAATCATTGATGTGCGTCAGCCTATTTTAATTCTTAATCCTTAATTTACTGCATTTTAATCAGCCGCACATAGTCGAGCATGGCACGGTTGATGCCTTGGGCGTTCATGTTCTCATTCTCTGGCTCGTAGGAGAGTACGAGGGTGTTGCTGCCCTTCTTCAAAGACACCCGCAAACTGGAGCTGTAGCCCCAGAGGGTCCACAGATCACGGCCACGCTGGGGGAAGACTACCGTCCCCACCTTGCTACCGCCCACGCTGAGCGTGCGCACCGCGCACATGTCGGCATCGGTCAAATTGTTACTGCCATTTGCATATTGGAAGTCAAGCAAATACTCTCCATCCGAGAGGACTTCGACCTTCATCTCGATACGGGTGTTCACCTTGGTGGCAATCTCCACCGCACCATTACCCGTGTAGCCCTTGCAAGGGGCAAACTGGGTGGCGGCAGCAAAACGGGTCATATCATAGCGCAGCTCATTATCGTAGTTGTAGTATGCCACCGGCTCGCTGGCAAAACTCTCGTAGCCCTCCTCCGATACAGCAATGACCTGATATTCGGTATAGGTCCTGCCAACGGGGATGTCGTAGCGGTTGCCGTTGATGATGCGTTCGGGCTGGGTGGCAATCACCTTTCCGTCACGCACAATCTTATACTCCTTGGCATTGGGCACCTGCCGCCATGCCAGCCGCGTGCTGCCGTCGAGGTAGGCCTGCGGTGTTTCGGGCGAGGTGATGACAGGCTGGTTATTGATGCGGTCGAGATTAGAGAAGGCATTGTTCATCACCAACTTCACCGTATGGCGCCCCGTCAGCGATGCCGGCACGGTGGCCACGGCCTGTCGCCTGCCGTCGATATAGCAGGCAGAGACCTTGTCGCCGTAGCCTTGCACGGTGATGTCCAACACCGCCTTGCGGTATTTGAAATTCTTCAGCGTCTTGTTCCCACCCCAAGGCGTGGGCACGCAGGGACGGAAGTTGATGCCCTCCTCCTCGAAATTAATGCCCACCAACACCCTATGCACCACGCTGATGTTGCCGGCAATGCTCCACAGCATGCTAGGCGAGTTCATGGCCGTATGGTAGTCGCCTGTCTCGGCAACGAAGTTCTCCTGATTGGTGGCAAACAAGGCGGCGGGTCGATAGATGGAGGCAATGCTGTGACTGACAGCCAGCGAGTTGCCAGTCAATGCCGATGCCCACATCCAGTAGGCCTGCACAAATGGCCACACGGCATTGTTGTGGTAAGGATAGATGTTGGGAATCTGCGGCTGTATGCATGGTGTGCCGAACGGTGTCTGCCCAATGCTGGCGACCATACGCTTGGCGCGGGCAGGCTCGGCAATGCCGAAAAGAATACACAGCGCCTCGCCCAACGTCTCGCTGCGGGGAGAGAGAATCAAATGTCCGCGACCGTAGAGGTACTGCCCATAATACCCCTTTTCCTCAATCCAAAGGTGGTTGTTGATACCATCCTTGATGCGGTCTGCCGTACGCGAAAAGTGGGCCGCGCCGTCATAGTCGCCACACAACTGCGCCATACGGGCGGTAATCTGGTTGGCACGGAAAAAGAGCGCGTTCGTACCCAGACATTCCGACATGGCGATGTCGGCAGGCTGCATCCATCGAGGATAGCTCTCCTCGCGCCAGTCCAAAAACGACGACTCGCCACGCATCAATCCCGTTGCGGGGTCGTATGCCACCGCCTCGTCCTGCAAGAGGGTCTTGCTTGCTATCTCGTAGCACTGCTTCACCCACTGCTTGTCGCCCGTCACAAGATACATCTGCCATCCCGCCAGCACCCACACCGCATGGTCGGTCGACACCGGCCACGAACCACCCGTGCCCGTATCCTGCAGAATCCTGCCGCCCCGCACCCGCTTCATCAGACTGACGCGGGTCACATCGGTATTCAAATACGAAAGGGCCAACAGCGAGCTGTAGCTCACATCTCGTGTCCACACACCTCCCCACCACTTGCCCGTGCGCCAAGTGCTGTCCGGTTCAATCAGGCCCTCCAACTCATCCAAGGCGAGATTGTAGGCTGTCACCCCGATAGGCACCTCGCACGAGAAAACGGGATACCTGCCCGCCTTATGCTGCTGGACCCACTTGCGCATCTCAAACGTACTGGTAATAGCATTATCCGCCACAATACTGGCATGCTCCTCAGCCTGCACCACCTTGCGCGGATATATCGTGTATGCCTCCGACTGGTAAATCGGCGCATCTTGTGCCACAGCAAAAAACGCCGCCGACACAAGACTTATAACAATAAATAGTTTCTTTATCATCTTCAACATGTTGCAAACAATTGTCGTCAACAATAACTTTTGCAAAGATACGAAAAAAGTTGAAAGTTGAGAGTTGAAAGTTGAAATTTTAACCACACAACTCGAAAAAAAAGCCTTAATTCAAAAAAAAGTCGTACCTTTGCACCGTCAAACTAGTAATTTAGAAGTTAGAGATTAGGAGTTAGTGTATAAAGGTTTGAGGTTAACCGCGTCAGCCAACTTTCAATTTTCAATTATCAACTTTCAATTTATAAAGATGAACAACAAAGATTTAGAAGACCGTATTGCCGACATCCTGTGCGATGTACTTGATTTCCCCGAGGAATATGCCGACTGTGTGCTCGGCATCAACAAGAAGACCCTCGAAGTCGTGCTCGACGAACCCAAGAAACTATCCAAGGATTTCGACACCTTTGCCCTCAACAACTTCATGACCAACAACGAAGACGGCGATGTCGACCTCGACCTCTCCGAAATCAGCTACGTTGCCAGCCGCTTTGACCACGTGGTGTGACTGCAGGATTGCTTGATTGCCTGATTGCTTAAATGTTTGAGCGTTTGTCGTGCCAACCACCCAGGCATTCAAGCAATAAAAACACTGAAATAATCAAATAGATTATTTACCTTGCGAATATATAATAATTGGAACATTGTTTATATATTTGCAAATTGAAATGTGGGAGCCCCCCATTAACACATTGGCAAGCAGACGACTATACCCAACATCTCTTTGTCAACCAATACAAAAAAAACATGAAAAAGCATCTACGAACACTCCTACTTCTGACAGCACTATTGATACCGTGGGCAACAAAGGCTCAGGACACTTGCATCATCAATTCGCTCCCATACCTCAACGATTACGAGAGCGAACCTTCCTACCCAGGCGTCAGTTCATACAGAATCAACGCCTTCCCTAACTGTTGGGTACGCATCAACGACGCCATCAGCTCAGAAAACTACTTCCCCTACATTGCTACCAACAACATCAACGTTATCCACGGAAATAATAGCATGCTTTGGCGACTTCAAACTTACTATGCCCATGCAAACAATCAGTATGCCGTACTGCCCCCTATCAACCAGAGGATTAGCAATCTCACCCTGGCGTTCTATGCCAAAACCACCGCCACGGAGGCCCCATACCCGATGTTCATCGTGGGGGTGATGTACCAAGTAACCGACACCTCCACCTTTGTGCCTGTCGACACCATCACGCTGACCTCTACAGTCACACTATACACGGTTGATTTCGCCGACTATACCGACTCGGGCAAATATATCGCCATCCGCTGCCCGCGCACCCCGGAGGAACGGTATGCATCGCTCGACGACATCTACCTGAACCGGACCGACCGATGGTGCAATCCAGTCTCCAACCTGAGAGCCACTGCCACCAATTCCGAAGTAACAGTGAGCTGGAACTCGAGCGGCAGTGGCAGCTACACCGTCGTCCTCGACACTATCACCGTCACGGGTGTTACCGACACTTTCTACACCTTCTATGGCCTTACTGACACCACAATTTATCATTATGCCGTGGCTGCCGAATGCGCGGGAGGCAGCAGTCCGTATTTGCACGGCAGCATCCTAACAAGATGCCACACGCTGACATACGACGACCTGCCCTACACCGAAGACTTTGAGAGCTACGGATATGGGAGAGATTCGGCCATCAGTCCCTGCTGGCGCAAAGGGATGACAGACATGGTGTACCTCAACTACCCCTACCTTGCATTATTCCAAAACAGAGGCGATACCGTAGGCCTTGGCTGCTCCTCCTCGACGAGCTATGCCAGCTGGGCTGCGCTGCCACGAATGGACGACTCGGTGGATGTCAGAGAATTAGAAGTAGAGTTTCTAATAGGGCGAGTCCTCAATGCGCAGTATCTCACACGGTTGGTGGTGGGTGTCGCGTCCGATCTTTACACCGACTCGTTCAACAATTTACAACTCGACAATTTCGTGGCGGTCGACACCTTCGACCTCAGCAGCGAGCCGATTGGCTCCATCAACCCTGCCTCGGTGCGGTTTGAGAATTATGCCGGGGACGGAAAATACATTGTGTTTCTAGCCCCGAAGCTTCCCGACAGCCTGCCGTCGATGACGTACAATGGTTTCTACCTCGACAACATCACACTCAAGATAGCCAGTCCCTGCCCCACGCCTCAGCACGTGAGGGTTACGCGCACTGCAGCAGACAGTGTCTTTGTGACGTGGGATCACCTCGATAATCACGATTTCGCCATCATATATATCGGCACGCCAGGCTTCAGCATTGACACCGCCTCGCCACAATATTGGTCCGACAGCAGTGCCGCCATCGGTGAGCTACGTCCCGACACCGAATACGAGTTGGTGATTGTCGCTCTGTGCGATGGAGTTGAGAGCTACGCCTCCTACCCGGTCCGATTCCGCACACTCTGTGCCTACATCACCACGCTGCCCTTCGTAGAAGGCTTCGAGGAGGTGACGGGATTTTCCTACCCCGCGTCGAACGTCAACAACCTGCCACCCTGCTGGCTGTACTGGAACACAGGAACAGAGTTTTCTTACCGGGGATTTCCCATTGTATTTGGTAGTGATGCGGCATACGCCCACCACAGCAGCAACGCAATGCGGTTTGCCACCACTAACCAACCGGGTAGTTATAGTGACCAAATAGCCATTATGCCCCTTACCGACCCAGACGAGGCTCCCCTATCCAACTTGCAGGTGTCGTTCTGGATGCGTACCGCCCACTATTACCACAATTCCTACATCGTGGTGGGTGTGATGAGCGACCCCTCCGACACCAGCACCTTCGTGCCTGTGCGAACCATTTACACCAACGCCTCCACCAACTATGCACACCATACGGTTGGCTTCGCCAACTACTCCGGCCCCCACGGTCATGTGGCGTTTAAAGCTCCTATGCCCGCCACGGGAAGCAACCAACCTATGATAGACGACATCATCCTTGACGTAATACCCAACAGCTGCCCGGAAATCTCGGCGATACACGCACAGACCACCGCCTCGGCGGCACTTCTGACATGGGATTACAGCATCGAGTTTGGCACCCCATTAGGATTTGATGTCACGTACCGCTATGCCGACGACACCACCGCCACTCCTATCTGTACCTTCACCAGTGAGCCTGAGATTCTGCTGACCGACCTCGGTTCCGACTCTCTTTATTGGGTGTCGGTCTCGGCCGATTGCGGCGGCATGATAGGAACAGCCTGCACCACACACTTCCGCACACAAGGCGTTCCCTGCACCCAATTTGACAGCATCGGCGCCCCCGGCGACACCATTACCTTGGGCAACCCGGGCACCGCAGCCACCCAAGCTGTTCCCCTCAGCAGCGGCAACGAATACAGCTACTGCCAGCACCTCTTCCTAGCCTCGGAAATACCAGTTAATGAACCAACAACGATTAGCGGCATCGCCTTCGACTATTACCACGCCCAATATCAGCCCATGACCAACACTACCAACTGTTCCATCTATCTGGCCCACACCAACCGTCCCCACATGTTTGTCGGCGACTCGTCGTTTGTGCCATACAACCAGTTGCAGCTGGTGTATGTGGGACCTCTCAACTTCCCCACTAACGGCTGGCACTATTTCGAGTTCAACCAAGGGCACTTCCACTACGACGGACACAGCAACCTCTGCCTGGCCATTGTCGACAACAGCGGCACATCACACAATGCCTACTTCTGTTTCCGCTACGAACAAGTGGTGGACGACGACAACTCCGCAATACCCATGACGCTCAGGTCTGTCGCATGGGGAAGCACGGCTGTCCCCTACTCTCCTGTGGAGATGGATGCACACCCCACTTCTTATGGCTTTTCCAACTGGCGCAGCAATACGCGGTTCATCACCGACGGGGCTGGTGACTGCACCGGTTGGGCCACCTGCCTCCCTCCAGTAGTGATTATCGACACAAACTACGAAGACTATTACCGTATTTCGTGGATTCCCGGCTATCACGAGTCCTCTTGGGATGTGGACTACCGCGTGGCCGACTCCAACAGATGGACTCGTGTCGCCAACGATACCACCGCCACCTTCTGCTTCGTCCCGACATCCAACTTCCAGCCAGACACACGCTACGAGTTCCGCGTCACCTCCAACTGCAGCGACACCACAGTCTCCGCCTCGGCTTTTATCACCACCCCTTGCTCCTACATCAGAATCCCATTCGCCTACAGCTTCGAAGGCTTGCCTACAGGCAACAGCACCACGCCTGCCGACATACATTGCTGGCACCACCTGAACGATGGTGCCATCTACAACGGCTCCCCATTCATTGTCGGTTCGGGCCATAGCGGCAGTCGTAGTATTGCGTTTGCGCCCTCCGTTGTCAACTACCACGGCACATATAATGTAATCGTCCTGCCCCCGGTGGATGTCTCCACCGACCCCATCAATACGTTGTATCTGAGCTTTTGGGCTGCGGCCAGCACCAACAACGATCCCCCCCTATTGTATGTGGGCGTGATGACCGACCCTGACGACATCACATCCTTTCAAGCGGTCGACACATGAACTACTCCACCTACGGCTGGGATTTGTACGAAGTTCGCCTAAACGACTATATCGGCAATGGCCAATATATCGCCATCCGCGCCGACCGCCCCTCATTAGGCTTTTGGTCGGTCATCATCGACGACATACGGGTCAGCAACGCACCGCTGTGCCCTCGCGTACACGACCTCAAGATTAGCAACGTCACCACCGACAGCGCCACCATATCATGGACAAGGGGAGGCAGCGAGACGGCATGGAAACTCACCTTGGGCGACAGCACCTATTATCCCACCGACACAGTCTACAATATCCATAACCTTGTGAGCAATACTCCTTACACTGCCGCCGTGCACAGCATCTGTAGTGAGGGCGACACAAGCATTGCCGTGTCGGCCTCCTTCATCACCCCCTGCTATCTCCTCAGCACCCTTCCATTCTACAACAACTTCGAGAACGAGCCTTTCTATCAAACTCGTACCACCTCATACATCGATGCCTTCCCCTCCTGCTGGAGACGCATACCGCCCAACCAGTACTACCCCTACATTGTCAATGGCAACACCAGCAGTATCCTTGGCAATAACTATCTGTACTGGTATCTTAACCCCGACGACAATTACCCTGACAACGAGTACGCCGTGCTGCCCCCAGTCGATTTAGGCGAGTACGACATCAGCGACCTATACCTCCAATTCTATGCCAAAACCACGGTCGACGAGGCTCCCCACCCCATGTTTATCGTGGGTGTGATGCCCCACAGCACCGACACCGCCTCCTTCATTCCTGTCGACACCATTGTGCCGACCCGCAACGCAGCCCTCTATACCGTCAGTTTCGCCAATTATAGCAGCACATACAACTACATCGCCATCCGCAGCCCGCGCACCTCACGAACCCGCCAAGCGATGCTCGACGACATCTATCTGACCGACCACGTATGCAATCCGGTCAACAACCTGCGCGCCTCTTCCACCGCCTCCACCGTGACCCTATGGTGGAACGCCAACGGCCACGACCGTTTCACCGTTGTTCTCAATGCCGATACCATCAGAGGGGTTACCGACACATTCTATACCTTCCGCGGACTTGACGACAGCATAGTGCACAACTATGCCGTAGCCGCCGAATGCGATGGCGACAACAGCATCTTCCTGACCGGCAGCATCCAGACAGAGTGTCCCCCCCCCACCTACGGCGACCTGCCCTACACCGAAGACTTCGAGGTCTACGACTGGCGAGGAAACGCCATCAGTCCCTGCTGGCACAAGAGTACGGCAAACAATCTCCCCAACCCCGACAGATGCGATATAGCGGGCGACACTGTCGGACTTTACTTCACCGCTTCGACGAGGCACAACAGCTGGGCCGCGCTGCCACGACTGGACGACTCAGTAGATATCAGCAGACTGGAAATCGACTTCATGATCAAGCGATACTACAACCCATCGTATCCCACCCAAGTGGTGGTGGGTGTCGCGTCCGGCATCTACTCCGACTCCACCAGCATCCCGCAACACTCGGATTTCGTACCCATCGATACCATCGACCTCAGCACCGAGTCGGGCAGTTCCATCCACAACGCCTCGATACGATTTGCAAACTACACCGGCAACGGCAAATATATCATCATCCAGTCAGCAATACCACCAGACAGCACAGCATTGAACAACGTCTTCTACATCGACAACGTCACGCTCAAAGTGGCGAACCCCTGTCCCACTCCACAACACGTCGTTGTGACACGCGTTACTGACGACAGCGTCTATGTAACTTGGGACCCTATGTCAGATGCCGACACTTTCCTAATTTATATCGGTGCTCCCAGCTTCGATACAGGCAGCGTTGCTCCGCAATATGTCTACGGTAATAGTGCTGCCATCGGCAACCTGAGCCCCGACTCCGAATACGAACTGGTGGTGGTAGCCAGATGTAACGGCGGCGAGAGTGATGCCTCCTACCCCATCCGATTCCATACCCATTGCGCACCCCTCACCACACTGCCCTTTACTGAAGACTTCGAAGGTGTGTCAGGTAATATAACCCCATCGTTGGGTATCAACAACCTGCCTCCCTGCTGGCTGTACTGGAACATGGGCACCGAGCTATCAAATTCCATTTACCCTATCGTCTATGGCGACCAGTCTTACGCCCACGGTGGCACCAACGCGATGTGCTTCTCCACCGGCAGCGTTGCAGGCTATACTGACCAGATTGCCATTATGCCAATTACCGACGCCACCCGGTTCCCCGTGTCAGGATTGCAAGTATCGTTTTGGATGCGCAGCCACCACTACTATTACAACTCCTACATTGTGGTGGGTGTGATAAGCAACCCCGATGACACCTCTACATTCATTCCTGTGAGCACCCTCTACACCTACAATTCTCAGGTCATTAGCTCCAACCACTATTCTCATCACACCGTCAGTTTCGCCAACTACACCGGCCCTCACGGCCACATAGCCTTCAAAGCCCCATGTCTCGTCGCTTCGAATCTGCCCTATATCGACGACATCACCCTCGAGCCTCATCCCTGCCCCATTGCCGAAGGCCTCCATGTTGTACACGCTACCACCGACAGCCTTATCATCGCCTGGACCGACACAAACGGTTCCTCTTGGTTTCTCGAGTACGACACTGCGGACTTCACACCCCACACAGGCATGGCAACCCCCATTTACGTCACCGCACAGGCAGACACTGGTGTCTGCCTCTACACGTTGGCTGGTCTCGACTCCGGCACCACCTACCACATCTACCTCTATCCCGACTGCCTAAATCCCGACACATTCTATCACCTCACTGCCACCACGCCCGCCACCTGTACTCCTCCCCAAAACATCACTGGATCAATCTTTGCCGACAGCCTCAGCCTCACTTGGTCTCCCGTCGGCACCGAAACCTTATGGGTGGTCACTCTTGGAAACATTTCTGTCATTGTCAACTCCCCAGACTACACTTTCAGAGGACTTTCTAGGGACAGCATCTACATGGTCTCCATCCGCTCCATCTGTGGCCAAGGCGACACATCCTTACCCACCATCGCATCATTCACCGCCCCCACATATTTGGTCACCGTAACAGCCAACAATCCCACCTTTGGCTCAGCGACAGGCGACGGCACCTACTACTACGGTGACACCGCCACGCTGACGGCCACGCCCAACACAGGCTACCGTTTCACCGAATGGAACGACGGCGACACCGCCAACCCAAGGAATCTAATTGTGACATCCGACACCATCATCGTCGCCCTGTTCCAAAGGGCAAACGATAGCGTCGGCATCGACA
Source organism: Bacteroidales bacterium (assembly GCA_016281475.1). Next base: position 11,101 of record JAEEIS010000051.1, on the reverse strand, counting down.
ATTCTCGACTCTCAACTTTCAACTCTCAACTAAGAATTCATCCCAATCCCACTACGGGCGCCACAACAGTCTCCCTCACGGGCATCAGCGGCAAGGTGTGCATCGCGGTGCTCGACATGCATGGCCGCGAGGTAACAAGGGAATGTATCGAATGCCCCACCATGAGCAGCACCCCCTGCGAGAAGCAAATCAACATCACACACCTCCCCGCCGGAGCCTACATCCTACGCATCACCTCCGAAAGCAACGCCCCAATAGTCCAAAAACTCATTGTCAAGTAATGTTTAAAGTTTTACCGCGTCAGCCGTCCCCTCTTGAGAGGGGTGCCACGAAGTGGCGGGGTATGTCTCTCCAATTTTCAATCCCCCAAACATGTCCAACACCGAAATCCACCCCCTCCAGCCCTTCCTGCCGTCCAACGCACGGCTGCTGATGCTGGGCAGTTTCCCTCCGCCACGCCAGCGGTGGTGCATGGACTTCTTCTACCCCAACCGCACCAACCAGATGTGGGAAATCTTCGGACTCGTTTTCTTCGGCAACAGCCAACGCCTGGTGGATGCCGAGCATAAGACATTCCGACTCGCCGACATACAGGCATTGCTCAACGAACAAGGCATCGCCATCTTCGACACCGCCTACCGTGTGCGCCGCCTGCGCGACAACGCCTCCGACAAGTTCCTCGAAGTGGTAGAGAAAACCGACATCCCCGCGCTACTAGAGCAAATCCCCCTCTGCTCCGACATCGTCTGCACCGGGCAAAAGAGTGCCGAGACCCTCTGCTCCGACTATGCCGCCCACCTACCCCGCCTAGGTGAGAGCGTTCCCCTCACCATCGCCGACCGCCAATTACGTCTCTGGCGCATGCCCTCCTCCTCCCGCGCCTATCCCATGCGGCTCGAAGAAAAGGCTCGGCACTACCAAGTCGTACTCAAGCCTTAGCCAAATATGAAGTGTCAATGTACATATCTGTTATTATCGTGAATCAATTAGCACATCCACACATTCTAAAGGCTAACCCATTAACACCTTCAAACATTATATTTAGTGACCAGTGAACTGTGACCAGTGACACGAATGCGCACGTTTCACAGGTCACAGTTCACTGGTCACAAATTATAATTCTTAATTTTAATTTAAATCACCCCGTAGAGGTGTGGCAATTAATAATACTGAATAGTTTATATGGGAATACGGATAAAAATACTGCTGCCAATCCTATTGCTGACCCTTAGTAGTGACCTGTGGGCGAATACGGGCGACCGCGCGACCACGGAGAGCATTTATCCCGCCCGTTGCCAAGTGAATGCCAACCTCAACGTCCGTAGCGGCCCGACGAAAAGATACTCCAAGATAGGACTTCTTCAAAAGTACGACTATATCACGGTGAAATCCACCACCGGCCCCGACTCCGACCTCTGGGGTGCCATCGACTATGGCGGGAAGCCGGGTTACGTGTCGATGCGCTATGTCACTTACATCGAGCCGCTCAGCGACTCAACCACCCAGGCACTCAGCCACCCGAAGAAAGCCTCAAAATTCTTCGCCGGAGTATGGCGGTTCCTCAAGTCGATTCTGTTGATCATAGCCATCATACTGGCTCTTTACCTGTCGAAATATATCGTCGCACTCGCCATGTATGCCGGTATGTTCGCCGGAGGGGGCGCGTTGCTCTTTCTCATCTTTGGTGGCAGCGGTGCAACCAGAGCCATCGTCGGTCTGGTGGTTGCTGCGATAATAGGTGGTGGTTTGCTGATCATCCGTCTGGATTTAGACTTGCCGTACATAAACTTGGGTGGGATAATCCGGGCTATCTTCATGGGTGCATACTACATCATCTCATTTCCCATATATTTCCTCAACCGACTGGAGCATTTCCTAGTGTCACCCTGGCGCTATTTCTTTAAAAAGAACTGGCCTTCAGACAAATCCAAACCTATCTGGCGAGTAGTGACAGAGATCATCACCGTGTTAATGTACATCGCCACAACACCGTTACGCTTGGCCAATGCAATAATATACAACATCTTCATCCACTGCATTACGGGTGTCTACGACCTGCTCCTAGAGGTGCTGGCTCCTTCCGACTACAAGGAAGGTGGAAAAGGTTTCTGGAGGTGGCTATGCATGCTTCCGTTGCGCGTGCTCAAATACGCCATATGGCATGTTTTCCTACTTCTTTTGGAAAGCGCTATATGGACCATAGTGGATATCTTCATCCCAGCACGTACTTTCTACCATGGCACCAACCTTAATGCCGGCAACGCTATCATCAGCGACCCACACCGCAATCGCTATATGCGAAATACCTCGAAGTGGACTTCTGGTACCTTCCTGGCCAGCTCTGACCCCAATTGCAGTTGGGCGGGCAGGGGAGTCTATTTCGCCATCCAACGAAAGCTTGCTTTGGCTTATAGTGGCGACAATCGGTCGGGTATCGGTGGTGACGCTGCGATGATAGCCTGCCGCGTGTCTATGGGTCGCGTCATTACTTACACCCTCATGCCCGACTATGTATACAATCAGGCAGGTGGCGGTGGAAATCACGACAAAATCAACCAATTCGCTGACGCCCACGGCTACACTAGGGGGAATGGTACAACTACAATAGGGTCTGGGAGTATTGCCTATTCGACTGGCAGAACCTTTTCAACAATCCGTGGCGCATTCGTCCCATCTACATGCTCAACCTTCGCACAGGCCGTGCTCAGCACGTTACTGGCGGCATGCAGCATTGGCTCTTCGACAAAGGTGTGCTGAAAAGCCTCTTTAGTTGATAACTCTTTTTTTCCGCGCCTAACCTATGAAACTAGATGAAAAGGATCGGTACTACCAGGTCGTGCTAAAATCCTTTGCAAATTAAAAAAAAGTTGTATCTTTGCAACCAAGTTCCACAGGGGTGAAACCTATGGGACTTCCAAAAAACCAGCACATTGAAATATTAATACATCTTTGGGGTCAATCTTGTAATGAGATTGCCAAGAGGGAATCACGTGCAAATCGTGAGCTGTCGCGCAACTGTAAAAAACGCCGCTGACGGGCAGAAAAAGAAAGTCATTGGGAGCACTGCTCCTGAGAAGACTTCTGCCAGGAGGCCACAAGCCAGGAGACCTACCCCAGACGATTCGGCAATGCTTTCGCGTTTATAAGGCGATTGTCGGCACCAGCACCCATGCTGCCCCATCTTCTTATCCAATACAAATACCGTTAGCATTGCCAAAACAACAATGACTGACGACATAAAACAATTAACACTAATGAACTGGAAAGAAGAATACAAAAGAAAAGTCTCAAAACCCGTCGAAGCAATCAAAGACATCCACGACGGACAATGCGTAGTAATGGGACACGCGGCAGCAGCTCCACGCCTAATACAACAAACCCTAGCCGACCACTGTGAGGACTATAACGACGTGCTCATCTTCCACATGACCACCCTCGGCGACAATCCCTGCTACAAACCACGCTGTTTCGGTCATTTCCGCCATGTCAGCAACTTCCTATCAGCCAACTCGCGCGAGGTGATAGAACGCCGCGAAGGCGATTTTTTCCCCGCATACTTCAAAGACGTACCCTCCATGATAGGAGGCGACATCCCTTGCGATGTAGCTGTTTTCCAGACCACGCCTCCCAACGCTGAAGGCTACTGCTCTCTCGGTGTAAGTTGCGATTACGCCAAAGCTGCCATCCGTGCCGCCAAAACCGTCATCATCGAAACCAACGAACTGATGCCGTTCTCCTACGGCGACACACTAATACACGTATCGCAAATCGACCACATTATCCCATGTGCCTACCACCTACAGGAGCTCCAACTCCCCGAACCTGGCGAAGTGGAGCTGGCTATCGGCCAGCACTGCGCCTCGCTGGTGGCAGACGGCTCCACCCTACAGCTTGGCATTGGAGCCATTCCCGACGCAGTGCTACAGTCGCTCGCCAACAAGAACGACCTCGGAATACACAGTGAAATGTTCTCAAACGGTGTCATGGAGCTCATGCGAAAAGGTGTCATCAATGGCAGCCGCAAAACCCTCCACCGTGGCAAGGCCGTTGTCACCTTCATCATGGGCACACGCGAACTCTACGACTTCGTCGACGAAAACCAAGATGTCGAATTCCACCCCGTGGACTATGTGAACAGCCCGCTTATTATCGCTAAAAACGACCGCATGATTTCCATAAATTCATGCCTCGAAGTCGACCTTCAAGGACAGGTGGCCAGCGAGACTATTGGCATGAGGCAATACAGCGGCATCGGCGGACAGGTGGACTTCATCCGTGGAGCCTCGCTCGCACGCGAAGGCAAAGCTATCATCGCCATGCCTAGCACCGCCGCTGGAGGAACCATCTCACGCATAAAACCCTTCCTCACCGAAGGTGCCGCCGTCAGCACCTCGCGCAACGACGTGGACTACATCGTCACCGAATACGGCATAGCACGCCTCAAAGGGCGCACCCTTCAACACCGTGCCGAAGACCTCATACGCATCGCCCACCCCGACTTCCGCCACAGCCTCATCGAAGAATACGAACACCGCTTCCACTGCCGCTACCAGGAGTAGTGGAAAGTAATGGAAAATGAAATATAGTTCCACGTATCTCGCGTATTTTCACGTATTTTATACTTGTGATACGTGCGATACGTGGAGCCTTGGGAATTGATTGCTGCGGCAGCCGTCCCCTCTTTAGAGGTGTGGCCGATAGGCCGGGGTATGTTCACAGAGGGGTATGCCGATAGGCGGGGGGTATGTCCCAGTGGCGGGGTTTGTAGTTCAACTCTCAACTCAAAAACAATTTTCAACTCCTTGTCGACAGTCTGCTTGTCAACATATTTGGGTTTATTGTTATACCCATACAATATTTGTTGTTTATTTGCGTTATAAGATTTGAATCAAGTAAAAGGAAGTAGTGATGACTACATTAGCACATAGAGTATCAGAAACCCCGATGGCTCCATACATGGGAATCATGCGGGGGATGAACATCAATGACATCAACGTCGTTATTGAATTCCTGAAAGAAACTGTACGAGAAGCCGAAGAGTCCAAACGGAAAGCCGATGATGAATTTCTAGCAAAGAGAATGGCAGAAATCGAAATCTCACCAGAAGTCAATGAACTATTTGATGCACTTCGCCTTACCCCAGAAGAAGCTGCGGACGAACGTACAAGATGGATTTTAGGACTTGACCGGAAATGAAAGTTTTTCTTGACACCAATATCCTTGTGGATATAGCAAATAATCGCGAATTCTCTCAGCAAGGTAGAATGATATACCAATTCGGAGCAAGTGGCATTTTTGATGTGTGTGCTTCGTATCTTACCTTTGCCAATTTGAACTATATTCTGAAAGAAAGAACAAAAGCAGAACGTCACAAACTTCTTGACAATCTTCGTAAAGGTCTTACTGTGCTGCCCTGCGATACTCATCAACTTGATACTGCATTGAACTATGGAGCCGTGCACGATTTCGAAGACATGTTGCAATACCAATGTGCTCTTGCTGCAGGTTGTGATATCATTGTGACTAACAACACCAAAGACTATGAGGAATTCTGTCAACTTCCTTTTATGACGTCACGAGATTTTCTGCTGAACTATTTCAAAAGTCATTCGCTCTAACATGAAGAAACTTCTACTATTTTCATTCTTGCAGATAGCGACAGTCATGTCGCTCATGGCTCAAACTGGCAGCTTCACCTATTCCCGTCCCGACGGAAGCAGTTTCAACTGTGTCGTCACCTCCGACAGCACGGCCAAACTGACTGGCGGCAATGTGGACTCCCTCAACAGACTGATATTGCCCGACACGGTTTATCAAGGCACCACCCCCTACCTGCTGACAGATGTTGACAGTGAAGCATTTGAATCGTGCCGTGCTGATTACGTCTGCATTTCCAATTCTATAAGGACAATCGGACCGAATGCTTTTAAACTGCTATTGGTACAGGATAGTCTGACAATAGGATCAGGGGTAGAATCTATCGGTGATTGGTGCTTCTATCGACTATCTCTACGTAAAATCCGTTTCAACGCACGCAATTGCACCAATATCGGGGAGCATTGTTTCACTGGCAGAGGTGGTACAATTACTCTGAGAGAACTCATTATTGGCGATAGTGTCCAATCAATCCCCAACGGCTTAATGAGTCATTGGACTAGAACGGCAGGTGCACGGATAATCATTGGACCAAACGTAACATCTATAGGGGACAATAACTTTCACTTTTTGGTTACTTCTCAACGCGCGGAGATTGTTATGCTAGGCCTTCCTCCAACAGTGTCTCAGAATGCCTTGAATGAAGCTATTGGTTGCTCAATAGCAATACAGGTGCCCTGTGAATATATGTCACAATATCAGTCCGACTCCATTTGGGGCAATTGCAACCTTGTGCCCTACCTGCACCGTATCAGACTGAAGGCCTCTCGTGGCACGGCAGAGGTAACTACTCCGCTAAGCTGTACCAACAATGTGGCGACCATCGTGGCAACACCCGATGCGGGCTATCGATTTGTCGGTTGGAGCGATGGCGACACTTCGGCTACACGCAACATAATCGTAGACAGGGACACCATAATTGCCGCCCGTTTCGAACCCATACTAGACAGTGGCGATTACGCCTTCTTCTTTGACTTCGACAACCCAGCCAACGATAGTTTATGGGTACTGCCCGACAGCCTTGATGCCAATTGGCATATAGGCGACAACTATTTAGTGAATAACATCAACGGCAGTCGCTGTCTTTATGTAAGTGGTGTTCAGCAACCAGATGGGACTGCACCAATGGGCACAGGCAGCAGTGACTTATGTGCTAACGGTTGTGGGTCCTCTGGCGTAGTATATGCATATTATACAGAAAGTATTTATTTGCCAGAAAGAACCTACATTCCACACATCGACTGCAACTTATGTCAGACATATATATGTCATCCATATGGAATTGGTATTTCAACATGTCCAACCGTAGCCCTTGTGCCAGATAGTGCCGCATTACCTACATCATCCAATGATCATGGGAGTATATGCAATATGCCAGAGGGCAGCATTATATTGGAAAACGACAACCAAATGATAATTCCTGAAGGTGCGTACAAACTGATTATCTGCTATGGTTGGAGTGGATTGTGGGACACAATTGGTGCCTCTGTAGATAATATTTGGCTTGAAATTGTCGACAGTGTAAACATCATTTTGCAATCAAAATATATTGACAGATATGGACGTTCCAACATGGGAACTACACTCCCAACAATAAGAGCTGGATATAACGACACCTTCTTTTTCACTCCTCCTCCAATCAGAGATAGTGACTACTATCATTTTAGCCGTTGGGGAGGGAACTATTGGCCCTATGGGGAATATTCTACAGACAGTTTATTACAGATTGTGGCGAAAAAAGATTTACTATTAAGCGCTTATTATGACCCTAATATATATAACGTTAGCATTGACACCACTGGACTGTCGCCTTGTATGACGATAGGTGAGGGTTCTTACCCATACGCATCAATGGCAACCATCGGCATTACTGTTGATAGAGGTAATTCCTTTACTGGGTGGACAAATGGTGCCACCAATAATCCACATACTTTTCAGGTATTGGGGGACACTATCCTTTACCCAATAATATCCCCTACTCAAAGGGATACCGTTTGGGTAGACAACTACATTCACGACACAACCTATCTTTGGCAGTATGACACCACTATCGTCATCCAATACGACACCACCTATATTACCCAGTATATCCACGACACCGTCACGGAAAGCATCGTGTACTACAACCTGTCGGTAACAAGCGGCAATTCCGCTTGCGGCATCGCCGCAGGCAGCGGCCGTTTCCCCGAAGGCACCCTGGTGGAGATTGCCGCCATACCCTTCTCGGGCAACAGGTTCCTCCACTGGGATGATGGCAACAGCGACAACCCCCGCATGGTGACCTTGGACGGCAACCAACAGTTCACCGCCCTGTTCGACACCGAAGGCATCAGCAGCGTGGAGGCCTCCCGCTGGTGGCTGCGGAGCGAACGCGGCGCACTGATTGTGGAGGGTGCCGCTGGCAGGACTATCAAGATATACAACATGTGGGGACAGCTGCTAACCACCTACCCCGAGGCACTGAACAGGGTACGTTTCGAAGTGCCCGCCGCCGGCTCCTATGTGGTCCGCATTGACGACGGCCCCGCCAAGAAAGCCACCGTCATCCGGTAGAGCATACTCTCATTAATAGCCTTTACACAAAAAACAGACTCACCCCGGCCACGCTGATAAGTGCGCCTAGCACCTCGCGGGGCGTTACCTTCTGGTGGAACAGCCACGCCGCGGGGGCGATGATGAAAATGGGGGTCAACGCCATGAGGGTCTGGGCGATGCCCGTGTTGGTGTACATCGTCGCCAACAACGACATACTCACCCCGACAAAGGGACCGAACATCATAGAGCAGAAGGCACACAGCATCGACTTGCGGTCGTGTATGGCGTGGTTCAGCTGCTGCTTGCCTCCCTTAGTGAAAAGGAGCAATGCCACCGAGAAGCCCATGATGCCCATGATGGCGCGTATCATCGTGGCGGCGAAAGGCATTGACAACGAGAGCGGAATATTCAACACCGCCTCCGCCGGCACGCTGTCGGGTGTCAGCCCATGTGCCAAAATCGAGGCGTTGTAGTGTTCCAATCCCATCTTACTCAACACCAATCCTATCCCCTGCCCCACGCCGGCACCGCAGCCATAAAGCACCCCTTTCGGCGAGAGTTTCAGCCGCCAAACAGAGGAGCGAGAAGAAGTTTTAGAGACATACCCCCCGCCTATCGGCGTACCCCTCTCAAGAGGGGACGGGGTCGCCTGCTTCGACAGCACCGACATCCCAATGCCCACCAGCGTCACCACCATGCCCAGCAATGCCAGCGGTCCCATCCTCTCGCCCAGCAGCAGGAAACCCGTCACCGCAGCCGTCGGTGCCGAGAGCGTCATAAACAGCTGCCCGAAGCGCGACCCAATCAAGATATAGCCCTTAAACAGGCAGTAGTCGCCCAGCACATACCCCACCACGCCCGACAACAGTAGCCACAGCCACGTCGCCCCATCGGCATAGCGGGGGTACGGCACCCCCAGCGTCAGCCACAACGTCAATGCCAGCGCCGCCAGCGACATCGCCATGCGGCACACATTCAGCGGCAGCGACCCGATACGTTTCGACGCCACCTCGGCAAACAACGCCGTCACCGTCCACGACAGTGCCACACAGATAGAGATTATCTCGCCCTTGAACACGACCTTAATAATTGAGAGTTGAGAATTGAGAGTTGAGAATTATCCGGGTGCGGCAGCCAACTCTCAATTCTCAATTCTTAATTCTCAATTCCCAACACCTGCTCCGTGTGGTTCTTCGTGTCCACCTCACCGATGGCATCAACGATTACTCCATTTTCATCTATGACGTAGGTGGTGCGCAGCGTGCCTTCGGTTTCCTTGCCGTACATCTTCTTCTTGCCCCAAGCCTCGTAAGCCTTCAGGATGGTCAAGTCGGTATCGGCAATCAAGTGAAACGGCAGCTCATACTTGGCAATAAACCTTTGGTGCGACGCAGCCGAGTCGCGGCTCACGCCCAGCACCTCGTAGCCCAGCGCGAGGAAACGCTCATAATTATCCCTGAGGTCGCAAGCCTCGGCGGTGCATCCGGGCGTGCTGTCCTTGGGGTAGAAATAAAGCACCAGCTTCTTGCCGGCAAAGTCGCTCAGGCGTACCATGTTGCCATTCTCGTCATAACCCTCGAAATAGGGCGCAGGGGTTCCAATCTGTAGCATATTTTCAGTTTTATTTTCCCCCAATAACGCAATTCCTTCAACATTATTGCCTCCCCTCACAAATGCCACACATCTCACCCATCCTCCCTAACAGATTCAGTACTTATCCTATATTTATACTTTAGTTATACTTTAGTTATACTATTATATATAGAATAACTAAGGTATAAATAAAGTATAAATATAGGATAAGTATAAATGATATGCAGGAACTACTGAGAGATGCCTAATCATCAATTCCTTTTTTTCTTCGTATCTTTGCATTTTGAAAAAAAATTTTCGGGACTTGTAACATTTGGGGTGCGCCATACGACTATTCTAAGCAAAAGGCCCGTAGATTGGGTAGAAAACAATAAGAGAAAAATGTCCGACAAGGAGAAGTTAGAACGATACGACGAGCTGATAGCCAACCACAAAGGGTTGATTGTAAAGGCATGTCAAACTTATTGTCGCTACGACAGCGAGGCGGCTCGCGACCTCTACCAGGACATCGCACTCGAGATATGGACGCACATGGACACGTATAGAAAAGAAAGCTCCGAAGCCACATGGATATGGCACCTGGCGGTGAACACCGCTATCGACAAGCTGCGAAAAGAGCAGCGGAGGCCGGTGCTAGTGCTGGGGAGTACTTTAGAGGATTTAGAGACATACCCCGCCACTTCGTGGCACCCCTCTAAAGAGGGGACAAGTCCGCGGCGCATCGACGACCTCTACGAGGCGATAGCGCACCTCAGTGCCGACGACCAGCAGTTGGTCAACGCACGGTTACAGGACTACAGCTACGAGGAGATTGCCAAAGAGACGGACGTAAGCGAAGGGACATTACGCGTGCGTTACAATAGAATAGTGAAACAGTTAAGAGAATTGATGAAAGGAAAATAATTATTTACGGTTTAAAGTTTAAGGTTTAGGCTGACGCAGCAAATATTAAACATTAAACACTAAACATTAAACCCAAATAAAAACAGCCATGCAGGAAGACAAGTTTTTAGACGATTACAAGCAGACCTGGCAGCAGGACAACGAGGAAATGGCACGCATAGTGGACATCCCCTTGGAGACGCTGCACGCAAACATAGCGCGCTACGAGCGGATGAAAACATACCCCGGCCTTACAGCCACCCCTCTCAAGAGGGGACGGCGCAGCCGCCGGATAGTATGGACAACGTTGAGTGCCGCCGCATGTCTGGCATTCGCGGTGACTACGGGAATACATTATCTGACACCCAGCACAACAACTGACAGTCCCGTGTTGGTAGCAGAGAATAGGGTGGAGAGACATACCCCCCGCCTGACG
>JAEEIS010000050.1 GCA_016281475.1 Bacteroidales bacterium | reverse complement strand
GCCACCGCCATGCCAAAGGGGACGAACAATGGTATTGTGGCAACAATAATCGAGGCCATGCTGCCGCTCACCAGCTGCACGCCGCTGGTCTCGCAGATGCTGTAGATGAAAGGCTCGAACAAAGCCAATAGCAGAAACCATTTCAGGTCGCCCTTTCGAATGGGTTCCAGTTTTTTGAACAGCAGCAGCGCGGGAATCGTCACCACCGTGGCCAGCAGCAGGCGGAACGTAAGGATGATAAACACGGTGATATGCTCCTCCGTGCGGAAAAGCTCCTTGGTGATAATAAAGCTAACGCCCCACACCACGGCGGCAAACGCTAGCAGGACATATACGAGAGGTTTCTTCATAAAATGCTATTATTAACTTTCAATATTTTTACATGTCGTTCATGGATAGTCCGATGAGGCTGACTTCGTATCCCTTTAGATGCTTTTTTATGTGTTCGTACTTTGTGGCAAGTAGTTGGGCATCGTATTTCTTTGGATTCCGTTTCACTTCGGCAATAGTAGCATGTCGGTCGAGTCGTTCTAATGCTATCAGGTCTATTTCGTTCTCTCCTTGGCTGTCCCACCAATGCGACACCTCTGTCACCCGTTCTTTCTCTCCATACAGTTGGCGAAAATACTTTTCCAATACCGATCCGCTGAATTGTGCATATTCATTACGGATAGTCTCCTCAAGCAAATCCGTCTTGCCTAGCTCAACAAGAGAACGGTTACTTTCAATGAAACAGAACCAGAAGTTAAGGAAGCAGTCGTCAATATAGAACTTTACACCTTGACTGTTGGGTTTTGCCCACATGGGCCGACGCTTCTTTATCAGAGAGTATTCGGTTTCTAGCGTGTCGAGATACCGACCGGTGTTCTTCTTGATGATACTGTCAATTTCTGATTGGCTGGTCATGCCTGAAGCTATTAGTTGTAAGATGCTGTAATATATCTGAAACTTGCGTCCAAATTCGCCAACAAGCAACTCTGTTCCTTCTTCTAGAAAAATACTTGACGGGCGGCATACCGATGTCAACATATCTTCCCATGACTTGCATCCCTCATCCATCAGCTGTGCCACGTATTTTGCAACACCGCCTGTAATGGCATAGAGCATCAATAAGTCCTCGGAAGTGTAATCAGGATGATAGTCATTAAGAATCTGTTTCATTACAGCGATACTGAACGGTTTGAGTTCTATGCGGGCTGTCTTTCTGCCGAAAAGCGGTTCTTTGCGGTCTTCGAAGATTTTCTTCATCATGTTATTGATGCTGCCACAGGCGATAAGGTGCACATGCGTCTCTGTTTGATGCCTGTCCCATACCTTCTGTATGTCACTGATGATGCCGTCGCCAATATCTACTAGGCGTTGGAACTCATCAATGATGATGGTTAGCTTTCTACTTTTGCTATAAATTAGCAGCTCCTCTAGCAGATTAGCAAAAGAGTCTACCTGTCCGTGAATGTGCAAGCCTAGTACTTGTTCAGTTTGTTGCTGAAAACTTTGGCACTGGAGTAGTTCAGCCTTTTTACCAATAAAGAAATACAGGTATTGCCTTCCATCCAATGCGTATGTCATTAGGGTTGTTTTCCCTGTGCGCCGTCGCCCAATAAGCACAGTGAACTGTGCCGTCTCGTTAGCCAAATCGTCAAGCCTCTGCAACTCGCTTATTTCCTTCTCTCTATCGTAGAATTTCATCTTTACAAGTTTGTAATTTACAAACTATTAAATTTTCTGCAAAAGTACAACTTTTTTTTCAAACCATGAATTATTTCATGCACGTTATATATATTCACCATTCAATGTGCTGTACTAGAAATGTTTGCTTTTATACGTCTTCGAGGTGGATATGGTGTTAGAAGTAACCAGTATTAGCACGATGCGTCATAAAACGTCAATGTCACTCTCTGATTCAGATGAGTCCATGTCCTTTCTTTATATATTCTACAGTTATTCTATATTTATACCTTATTTATACTATACTAAGAATAGTATAAATAAGGTATAAATATAGGATAAATGAGGGAGGCACTGGGGTGTCGTGAAAAGAGAAGATGAGAAGGATGGTAGGATGGGAGGGGAGAGGAGGATTATGGTGATGAAATCTATGCTTTAGGGGCGTCGCCGCGGTCGACTACTAGTTGGCTGCCGGTGGTGCGGATGCGGCGGTCGAGGCAGACGCGGCATTCGGCGGCTTCGTCGCCGGTGCAGAGTTTGTTGTCGTAGAGGCTGTAGTCTTTGCGGTGGGCGCGGGGGCTGAGGTTGGGCATGACGACGTTGGCTCCGGCCAGGATGCCCAGTTCGCGGCCGCGGGGGTGTAGCGTGCCGAGGGCGGTGGTGGCGGGCAGGAGCACGGGGGGATGCAGCAGACGGATGAGTGAGAGCAGCCTCAGTGTGGTCTCGACAGAGCCTGCAGGACGGTCGGCAAAGGGGGTGCCGGAGGCGGGAATGAAGGGGCCGATGCCTACCATCTGGGGGTTGAAACTGCGGATGAGCTGGAGGTCTTTCCACAACGTTTCGACGGTCTGGTAGGGTGAGCCAACCATGAATCCACAGCCCACTTGGTAGCCTATCTCGCGCAAGTCCTGCAGGCAGCGTTGGCGGTTGTCGAAGCTCATCTCCGACGGGTGCAGGCGGGCGTAGTGGGCGGGGTCGGCAGTTTCATGGCGCAGCAGGTAGCGGTTGGCACCAGCGTCGTAGAGCCTTTGGTAGCTCTCCTTACTACGCTCGCCGAGCGAGAGGGTGATGGCGCAGTCGGGGTATTGCTGGCGGATGGAGGCGACGATGTCGCACATGCGGTCGTCGTCGAACCAGCCGTCTTCGCCGCCCTGCAGCACATAGGTGCGAAAGCCGAGGGCGTAGCCCTGCTCGCAGCAGTCCAGTATCTCCTCCTTGGTGAGGCGGTAGCGGTGCACGTCCTTCTGGCTGCGGCGGATGCCGCAGTAGAGGCAGTCGTTCTTGCAGTGGTTGGAGATTTCGATGAGCCCGCGCATGAATATCTTGTTGCCGTAGATGCTTTGTGCGGTGGCGTGGGCACGGTCGTAGAGGTATTGTATAGCGTCGCGGTCGTCGGTGGTGAGCAGGAGGGTGAGCTGCTCGAGGGTGATGTCGCGCGATGCGGCGATTTGGTTGACGATGTCTTTCATTACAATTTAAAATCGTATATGCCTTCTTGTGCGTTGCCTTGATAGAGGGTGAGGGTGCGCAGATGTGTGCCGACGGGGAGGTGTAGGGGGGAGGTGTAGAGTGGCGATTCGGGAGTGGGGTCGCTGCCGTCGGTGGTGTAGTAGACGTAGGTGTCTTTGACCTCGGTGGTGATGGTGACGAGGAGTCCGTCGGGCTCGGGTGTACGGGTGACGACGGGCTTGAACGAGCCAGAGCAGACATTGTAGCCGTTTGCGCGCAGGCGTGCTTTGTGGTGCTCGATTTTTGATTGGAAGTGGGACCAGTCCTTGCGTTCGCGGGGTGTCCATAGGCATTCGGCTATGGCGCAGAGGCGGGGCAGGAGTTGGTATTCGGCGCGGTCGTAAGTGGTGATGTAGTCGGTCCAGAGCATGCATTGGCCGCCGCGGATGTAGGGTTGGGCGTTTTCGGTGAGGTTGGAGGGGACGGGGTCGTACTGGTAGGCATGGAAGAGGGTGAGGTATTGTGGGAATGCTGCGGGTTGGTAGGTGGAGTCGGCCTGATAGCTTTCGAGGTTGCAGTAGGCGGGGTTGGCGGAAATGACGAAGTGTCCGCGAAGGGCGGCCACGAAGGCTGTGGTGTCGCCGCGCCAGGCCATGACGACGGGGGCACTGTCGGTCTGGCAGCAGTCCATTATCTCGTCCCACCCAATCATAGTTTTGCCTTTGCGTGCCAGCATGTCGCCCACTTGTGAAAGGAACCAGCCTTGCAGTTGGCTCTCGTTGGCGAGCCCCTGCTGGCGCATACGTGCCTGGCAGCGGGGGCAGGTCTCCCAGTTGGCCTTGTAGTTGGCGTCGCCTCCGATGTGGATGTATTCGGCAGGGAACAGCTGGCACACTTCGTCGATCACGTCGGCGACAAATTCCATCACCTGGTCGCTGCCGGCGCAGAGTATGGCCTTTTGAGGCCAGTAGGGTCCGATGGCGACGGTGTAGGGGTAGTCGTCGCAAGCCAACTCGGGGTAGGCGGCTAGGATGGCACTGGCGTGGGCAGGGAAGTCGATTTCGGGAATGACCTCGATGTTGCGCTGGGCGGCGTATTCCACTATCTCGGCAATTTCTTCCTTGGAGTAGAATCCGCCGTAGGTGGGCTCTTCGCCTGGCCGGGCGGGCTCCTCGTAGCCCCACGGCTGGTTGGTGCGGTCCACGTGCCACGAGCCGATGTCGTTCAGCTGTGGGTATTTGTCTATCTCGATACGCCACCCTTGGTCGTCAGAGAGGTGGAGGTGGAGGCGGTTGAGTTTGTAGGCGGCCATGAGGTCAAGGTGTCGTTCAATCTGCCCCACGGTGAAGAAGTGCCGGCAGACGTCGAGGTGGCTGCCCCGCCAGGGGAAACGGGGATAGTCGAGGATGGTGCACTCGGGCATGACGATGCGGCTATAGGAGCGGTGCTCGAAGTTGTCGGGCAGCATCTGGATGAAGGTCTGGAAGGCGTAGAAGAGCCCTGCCTCGGTGTTGGCACTGACGAAGATGCCGTCGGGATGGACCTGCAGCAGGTAGCCTTCGTCGCCAAGGACGGGGTTGAGCGTGTCGTTGATGGCAAAGGTGATGCAGTCCTTGTGGGGTGTGCCGATGAAGGCAGGCCTGACGTGCATCTGGCGCAGGGTGGTGGAGATGTATTTGGCGGTGGGATTGTTCTGCCCCAGGTTTTCGAAGCAGAGTTTGGTGCTGGGCGAAAGGGTGAAGATGCGCCCCTTCTGCACCATATACACAGGTTCTGGGATGACGGAATATTCCTTCATCTCAATACTGTCGCCACATGCCGCTGTCAGCAGTAGCAACGCAGTCACGAGTATGATGTGCAATCGTTTCATGGGTGCAGGCTATACCTCTTTCAAAATGCAAAATTACAAAAAATAATTAGCACTTCGAGTGCCGATGTTAAGAATTAAGAAGTTTTATAAATCTCAACCCATTTTTTCCACCTCCGTTCAAGCCCCTTTCGCGATGCTCATACTCCCTCAGGCCCCACGTCGGATGCACGCCTTCCCCTCCTATCTCTCCCCCAATCCGACCCCGATGCTCCCGCTCTCTTGTCAAAAACTTTTCATTTCCTCATTCCCACGTTTCATTTGCATTTATCCTATAGTTATACTTTAGTTATACCTTAGTTATTCTATCTATAATAGTATAACTAAGGTATAACTAAAGTATAACTAAGGTATAAGTACTGAAGCTGTGTGGGCGGCGGATGGGAGTGAGGGGGGTGCAAAAGTGGCAAAATTTGATACAATATTTCGGCGAGAGGTGCGTTATTGGAATATGAACTCTTTAAAGAAACTTGTTTCAGACACGATGATATACGGCGTGAGCAGCATCGTGGGGCGATTCCTGAACTACCTGCTGGTGCCGCTGTATACGTATAAGATTGCCGCCACGTCGGGTGGCTACGGCATTGTTACGGAGATTTATGCCTATACGGCGTTGATGCTGGTGATTCTCACTTTCGGCATGGAGACGACGTTTTTCTACTTTGCCAACAAGTACAAGGAACGGTCGGACACGGTGTTCTCCACCGCGCTGACGGCGGTGGGGAGCGTGTCGGCGTTGTTTCTGTTGCTGCTCTTCAGCTTTATCAGGCCGATAGCCCATGCGCTGGGGTATGACGCGCACCCTGAGTTCCTGACTATCATGGGCTGCGTGGTGGCGATTGATGCCTTTCAGGCGATATTGTTTGCGTTGCTGCGTCACGAAGGGCGGGCGGTCAAGTTTGCCTCGCTGAAATTGCTGAATATCTTCTGCAATATCGGGCTGAACCTTTTCATCTTCCTCGTGGCTCCGAGTCTTTATGAGTCGCACCCACAGTTGATGGGGTGGTACAATCCCGACTATCAGGTGGGATATATCTTTGTGGTGAATCTCATCTGCACGTCGGGCATCACGCTGGGTTTCCTGCCCGAGTTGAAGAAGTTGCGCGCGGGTGTGGACTGGAGGGTGCTGAAGGAGATGCTGCGCTACACGTGGCCGCTGCTGTTGTTCGGCATTGCGGGCATATTGAACCAGGTGGCGGACAAGATTTGTTTCAACCATCTGGTGCCGGGGCAGGAGGGTAAGGTGCAGTTGGGCATCTATGGCTCGTGTGTGAAGATTGCCATGATTATGGCACTGATTACGCAGGCGTTCCGCTACGCGTATGAGCCGTTTGTGTTTGGCGGCGGCCGGGACCGCAACAGCAAGGAGACGCAGGCGTTGGTGATGAAGTATTTTGTGGTGTTTGCGCTGCTGGCGTTCTTGGCGGTGATGGCGTATTTGGACATTTTTAAGTATTTCATTGCCCCCAGCTATTGGGAGGGACTGCGCGTGGTGCCTATCGTGATGATGGCGGAGGTGTTTATGAGTGTTTATTTCAACCTCTCGTTCTGGTACAAGCTGATTGAGCAGACGTGGTGGGGCGCGGTGTTTTCGGCCATAGGATGCGCGGTGCTGCTGGCCATCAATATCATCTTCGTGCCGCGCTACAGCTATATGGCGTGTGCATGGGGCGGGCTGGCAGGCTATGGCGTGTGCATGGTGCTGTCGTATCTGGTGGGACGGAAGAAGAGTCCAGTGCCATACAAGTTGTTACCGCTGGCGGGCTATTTCGCCTTGGCGATGGGCCTGTATGGCATCAGTGTATGGCTGAAGCCTGCCTCGTTGGGATGGGAACTGGCGTTGAACACGCTGTTGCTGCTGGTATATGTTGCGGTGGTACTGTGTTGCGAGCGCGAACTGCTGGCAGGCATCAGAAGGAAGCTGAGAATTGGAAATTGAGAATTGAGAATTGAAAGTTGAACTTAAGTTGTTTAGTTGGCTTGAAATGGGTTCCGTTGATTGCTTGCAACCCCAGATTGTTTCTCTCGAGCTGCACGCCATCGCATAATCAAAATATCGCCAACGCACTTTTTTTAACCTTTTTCTACGGCTTCCAACTGCGTTGTACTGGTTGCTACCGTTTGTTCGGTCGCTCTCTTGTTAGGGGTAACTAAACGATTGGGATAATATTGGAATCAAAAGTAGGGCTTAATTGGGAGGCAGTAAAAATTCTGCCATGGGTGAGCCTGCCCGTGGTGTCGCTTTTCAACTATCAATAGGGTCAGTATTGCCACTCGCAGATGGAGTAGTGCTGGGTGGCGAGGCCGTTGTAGTATTTCATCTCGGAGCAGGTCTTGCCAAGGGCGGAGAGCTGGTCGGGGGTGTATACCTCGGTGCCGCCGTCGTAGCGGATGCACTGGCAGCGTTTGTTGCACGACTGGGTGAGCAGCAGAAGGAACAGGGCGGCGAGGGCCAGTTTAGTCTTTTTCATTGGCTGAGGGTTTAATAAAGTTGGCAATGCGTCGTTCGTCGATGTTGCGATAGTGGCAGGTGCCCACCACTTTGCCTTGGTCGGTTAGGAAGATGATGGGGCGTTGGCCGTAGGTGATGAGGGCGTAGGAGAGTGAGGGGATGAGGTGGCAGGGGCGGATGAAGGTGGTGGTGTCGAGCGTGAGAGGGGTAACGGTACTGTCGGAGGATGGGCAGAAATAGACGAAAGCGGCGGAGTCGAGGCCGTTGCGTCGGCAGATGTGGGTGAGTTTCTCGTCGGCCATGCGGCAGAAGGGGCAGCCGGGAGTGAGGAAGGCAAGCACGTGGCGGCCTTGGTCGAGGTTCAGCGGGTCGAGGATGCCGTCGGGCTGGATGGCGGTGGCAAACTCTTCGGCATTGTATATCTCTTCGCTGGGGCCGAAAAGCCAGTTGTCGGGGGCCGAGAGGATGAAGACCGTGACGGTGGGAGCCAGCACGACGGGTAGCCAGACGAACCATCGAGGCCGCCAAGCCCACGGGCGTGCGCCCTTGGCAAAGAGCAGCAACAGGATGAGGAGTGCGTTCTTGAGGATGGAGCCGGTCGGGTCGATGTCGACGAGTGCGCCCATGCAATGGCAGCTGTCGTGGCGGCCAATGAGGCAGGCATAACCCATGAAGAACGTGAAGCCCACGAGCATGAGCAGCGCGCAGGCGTCGACCAAACGGTTGAACAGATTGGCCACGAGCCCAATGCCTACCAGCAGCTCGCAGACGATGACCAATCGTGCGACGAGGAACGAGGTGTTGAGCGAGAAGATATTATAAGAAAAGATATAGACCTCGAAACGGTCTATATCTATCAGTTTCAGAATTGCCGATGCGATAAAGAAAATTCCTAACAGCATCCTCACCACGAGTGCGGCGATGCGGACGAGTCGGGAATTGAAAATCGAAAATTGAAAATTGAAAATTGGCTGACGCACCATATACTCAAACGATTAGGCAATCAGGCATTCAATCAATTTTTCAATCCTTTGCGTCCTCACAGACCACGTTATCCCATTCTCGGATTAGTTGGCCTTCGATGAGACGCTCGTAGCCTATTTGGGTGATTTTGCTACAGCGGAAACCGTTGTCCACATGGATGTAGGTGACTTGAGGATTGTTGTGTGCGTCCAATGTCTGGGTAGAGGTGCACATGCATCTTTTCTCTTTAGAGCAGCCCACCATCAGTGTCAGCGCTAAGAGGGATAATATGGCAGCGTATTTCTTCATAATCGGTTGTGTGGAATTAGTGGTTTACAATGAGTGAGTCGCCCGCGAAAGGATAGTCGGTGCAGAGCAGGTAGTCGGTGTGGAGGGTGTCGAGCGCGTCGTGTTGGCTGGCATGGTGTATCTGGTCGCAACGGCCTGAAGTGATGGTGATAATGCGGACGGTCTGGGTGCCTACGACAGCGCAGCGACACTGTTTCTCCTTATTGCATGAGACGCATAGCACCAGGGCTGCAGCACCTATCAGGAATAGAATCTTCTTCATATTAGGATGGTATTATTTCAATTTGCAAAAATACAAATAATTTTTGGACTACAAAATTTTATTTTTTATTTTTTCAATTCTCAAAGGCTGCGGAGTATTTCTTCTAATTCCACATCGCTGTGCACCAACACTTCGCGAGCTTTAGATCCATTGTATGGACCGACGATGCCTGCGGCCTCCAATTGGTCGATGATGCGGCCGGCGCGGTTGTAGCCCAGCTGCAGTTTGCGCTGGAGGAGGGAGGTGGAGCCGAATTGGCTGGCGACAACCAGTCGGGCGGCATCGTTGAAGAATTCGTCCTTCTGCTTGGGGTCGAAGTCTTTGTTGGGTTCCTCGTTCTCGTCGAGGTATTCGGGCAGGAGGAATCCGTCGGGGTAGCCGCGCTGGGTGCCGATGAAGTCGGCCAACTCCTCAATTTCCTCTGTCTCGATGAGGGCACATTGTATACGAACCAGGTCGGAGCCTGCCAGCGAGATGAGCATGTCGCCACGGCCAATGAGTCGCTGGGCACCGCTGCAGTCGAGGATGGTGCGTGAGTCGATGCCGCTCGTCACCTTGAAGGCGGCGCGGGCGGGGAAGTTGGCCTTGATGGTGCCGGTGATGATATTGGTGGTGGGACGCTGGGTGGCGATGATGAGGTGGATGCCCACGGCGCGTGCCAGCTGGGCGAGGCGGCAGATGGGCAGCTCGACCTCCTTGCCAGCGGTCATGATGAGGTCGGCAAACTCGTCGATGATGAGGACGATGTAGGGGAGGTAGCGGTGACCGTTCTCGGGGTTGAGGTGGCGGTGGATGAACTTGTCGTTGTACTCGGTGATTTTGCGCACGCCTGCGAGACGCAGCAGGTCGTAGCGTTGGTCCATCTCGATGCAGAGGCTGTTGAGGGTGCGCACCACCTTGCGGACATCGGTGATGATGGCATCGTCGCTGTCGGGCAGCTTGGCGAGGTAGTGCCGCTCAATCTTGTTGTAGAGCGAGAGCTCCACCTTCTTGGGGTCGACCATCACGAATTTCAGCTCGGAGGGGTGTTTCTTGAACAGGAGCGAGGCGATGACTGCGTTGAGTCCGACCGACTTACCTGTACCTGTGGCACCAGCCATAAGGAGGTGGGGCATCTTGGCTAGGTCGGCCACGTAGGGGTCGTTGCTGATGGTCTTGCCGAAGGCGATGGGCAGCTCCATCTTGCCGCTGTTGCGGAAGGCTTCGCATTCGAGCATGTTCTTCATCGACACTATCTGTGGCTTGGCATTGGGCACTTCGATACCCACGGTGCCTTTGCCGGGGATGGGGGCGATGATGCGGATGCCCAGTGCCGACAGGCTCAAGGCGATATCGTCTTCGAGGTTCTTGATTTTGGAGATTCGCACGCCGGGGGCAGGCTTTATCTCGTAGAGCGTCACCGTGGGGCCGGGCGAGGCGGTGATTTCGACTATCTCGATGCCGTAGTTGCGCAGGGTTTCGACGATGTGGTCCTTGTTTGCCACCAGTTCCTCTTTCGACACCTTGACGTTGCGTGTCTCCCAGTCGGTCAGCAGGTCGGTGCTGGGCATTTCATACTGCTTGAGGTCGAGGTGGGGGTCGTAGAGTTGGTCTATGGTGTAGTGTGCCTCGGTGTGGACGTTCTCAAATTCGGAATACTGCGCAGGCTCCTCTGTGGGCTGTGGGTCAGGCAAGGTGTCGTTGATGTTGAAGGCGACCTCTGATTTCTGCTGCGGAACAGGCTGTTGCGCCTGTTGTTGGGCGCGGTTGTTGATGCGTGCAAATTCGTCGTCGATGGTGAAGGTGACCTTCTCTTTTTCTGGATTCGGTGTGGGGACTGGTGTTTCCTTTGTTTCGGACTCTTCTTCCTTGTCCTCATCCTCATCCTCATCGTCTTCTTCTTCGTTCTCGTGGCTGAAAAGCCCGCCGACGGTCGATTTCACGCTGTCGATTGCTGGGGTGAGGTCCACTTTAGGCAGGTCCACTTTGGGCATTCTGAAACGAACCTTGTGTACAAAGATGAGGAACACCACGGCAACAAAGGCAAAGAGTACCAGTGCGCCCCACTTGATGAGGCTGTATAGCTGCGAGGCGATAAAGTCGCCCGTCACGCCGCACAGGTTGCCCATCACATAGTTTCCCTTGCCCCACACTCCGGCACAATAACCCAGTACCGAGCTAGTCCACACCATCCAAAACAAGGTGGACCACACGGTGCGCCACCAGGGTAGTGGATTCACTTTCCAAAGGCGCAGACCATAGAGGAACAGCAGGAAATAGAGTCCGATGGAGGTGATGCCGAAAGTGTTCTGCACGATTATCTCAGCCAGTTTGTACCCCACCTTACCCAGCCAGTTCTCGTTGGGTCGGCATACGAAAAACGACACCGTGGCGACCAGCAGGAATATAGACAATAGGATATAGCACGCCCCTCGCAGTCGGCGGCAGCGTTGGGTTTTCCAAAACTCCTTCAGCCGTCCTGTCGGACGGACGTTCTTCTTTTTCTTTGTTTTCTTCTTGCTGGCCATCTTTTTGAAATTGAAAGTTGAAAATTGAAAATTGAAAATTGAAATCGCCGGGGTTTAATGTCTGCCCCGCAAGGTTTCAATTTTCAATTTTCAATTCTCAATTAATCCTATTCGAGTAGTTCTGCTGCGGTTTGGATTTCTTCGCCAAGGGCTTCCAACTCTTCGTCGGTCATGTCCTTATAACCTGCAGGGGGGAGAAACTCAGTCTCTTTCACTTTGCCTTTGACTACCTCAGTGGCGGTGTAGGTGACGGCCTTGCCGTCGCCAATCATCTGGGTGTATACCAGCGGGAACCCTTTTACGCGGTTCATCAGCAGGCAGTACTCAGGACCGATTTCGGTGGTGTACCAGCAAGTCATGGGGTTGTCCTGTCCCTGTTCGTCGAAAGAGTGGATGATGAGTTTCTTGGCGGTGTAGCCGAGTATCTCCTGAGTCTCGTCGACATACTCGTAGTAGTAGTGTCCGGGCTCTTCGTCCTTGACTTCGATGCTCTTGATGGAGTCGATGCTGACCTCTTCGCGGACAAGGATTTTACCGTCGCCCTGGTAGGTCTCCAGCTCGATGCCATTGGCGGCCAAGTAGCTGATGATGGGGCTGAGGTCGGTGGCGGCGATTGTCTTGTAACCATTCTGGATGATGTTGTCTAACGCCAGTTTGTTGTCCCACACCTTCATCTCAATAGTGGATTTGTCGGGCTTGATTTGCACGTCGACTTTACCGGTGCTCTCAACTTTGAACTTGACGATGCCACGGAAATTGTTCTGGGCAATCAAGGTGCTCATGGTCAGCAGCATCAAGACGGCTGCAACAAAAATCTTCTTCATAGTGTTATTTTTAAATGTTTAGCGTCATTAACGAAAAAGTGGGGGATTTATTTTATCTCCCCCACAAAAAACTTTTTTCAGATTGGTAAATAATTGAAGTATATTGCCACTGCGAAGTTGCAATCATCAATTGTTAATGAATGTCCGGTTGCCCCAGTCGTCGCCCAGTTGTCCGCCGATAATCATCGTGGGTTCTTGTAGTTTGCCTTGCAGCGATGACTCGTAGGCCTGATTTTTGGTCACGTTGTTGAACAGGTCTTGGAAGGTGATTTCGCCACGCGAGAACTTCAGTTCCTTCAATATATAGTAGGTGAAGAATCCGTGGTGCTGGTCGATGAACGAATAGGCGGTCTTGTCGCCTGTGGCGGCCATAAAGATGACAATGTCGTCACGCACGCGGGGAGCACGGTAACGTTTGGTTTCTTTCTTGATGTTGAAGAATTCCTTGCCGCTGCGCTGTACGCCGTTGAAGCTGGCATCGATGATGAAGGTGTAGCTCAGTGCCTGCACTTTCTTGAACCAGCCCGTCAGCGTGTCGAACGAGATGCACTGGCTCAACACTTTCTCGGCGTCGCCGCCCTTCAGCTCTATGCCGCTGGGCATCACTCCGTTCTTGGACTTGAAAGCACGTATCTTGCTCACGTCGATGCCGCTGGGCATCAGGTAGGGGGCGAACTTGGCATTGCAGATGCCGTGGCCGGCATAGTAGATGATGATATGCACATCGCCGCTCTGCGCCTTGATGATGTCTTTCAGCCAGTGGATGCCTTCGTTATAGATTTCCTGGCGGCCAGCGTTGTGCAGCACCTTCACGTGGCGGGTAGGAATGCCCAGTGTGTGCACGAAATACTCGTGCAGCACGTCGCCGTCGTTGCTGGCAAAGTCGCAGTTGGGCAGGGGGGCGGTGTACTCCTCGTCGGCTATGATTAGCGCGTAGGTCTTGCTGTTGCTGTTCTCCTCAATGGAGGGGATGTTGAAGTCCACATACTCGTCGTTGAGCAGGGCAGCCTCCATGTTGCGGGCGGTGGCGTCGAAGGCACCGTGTACCACAATCTTGATGCTGCTGCGGCGGTAGTGCGGACCCGTCATGTCGAAGCATCGTGTGACGAACAAATACTCGTTCTCGGTCTGCTTCAGCCCATTCACCTGTTCCTCTAAGAAGGCGCGCACGCCACGCGCACGCAGATATGCCAGCTGCGCGTTGGTGGTGATGCCCTCCTTGGTGTCCACCGAGATGCGGACGTTCTCGTCGTTGAACACGGCAGGCATGTAGCGGAAGTCGCCATACTCGCCCTTGTAGTCGATATGGCTGATTTCGGCAGCGTCGGTGGTAGAGGTGATGGTGATGGTGGTCTTGTGGCCTGCGCTGAATATGTCGCCCAGGTTCTCGTCAATCATCGTCTTCGTGAGGTTGCATATAGCGCGGCAGCTGTTGGAAGTATTCCACTGGTATGCGGCCGAGGGGTAGTCATCCTCTGTGCCTTCGAAGTGGTGGCAGTTGTAGGAGATGTCGTAGACGTAGTTAATCTCGGGTTTGCCCTCTTCCGTGGTGTCTTCCACCACCGAAGTGGTGATGCGGACAAAGGTCTCGTCGTACAATTTTTCGGCGTTCGGCAGATTAATCAGCATCTGCTGAATCTGTTTGTTCATCTGTTTCTCGCGCTGCTGGGTGGTCTGGCGGAGACGTTTGATGATGAACGTGTGAATGTCGTCGTTATACTGATGTTCGCTCGTAGGATATTGTGGTTGAGCGTTTAGCGGAACGGCGGCAACCATAGCCAAAAGGCATAGGATGGTAATGTGACGTAGGTTGAAATGTCTGTTTCTCATTGCGCAATGTATATTATTTCAAATTGCAAAAGTATATCTTTTTATCGAAACAGCCGCTGTCTCTCGCCAAAAATAATCAACGGGGGATTGTGAATAAGCCAAAAGCGGAAGGTGTGGCGGGTGCTATCGCAGCAGGGCGACACGTTGTGCGGTGGTGGCATCGACCACTACCATGTACACCCCCGCGGCAGGGAGCTGTAAGAGGAGATGGGCTTCGCTGCATTGCCTGACGGCCTGTCGGCGGCCCATCATGTCGTAAACTTCCACGCTATGTCCTGCCACACCCTCGAGTCCGATCTGGTAGCCGGGCCGCGGGGTGATGCGGATGTCGACATCCGCATCGTTGATGCCCTGGGTGGGGGCGAAGTTGGCTATGTAGGTGGCATCGGCGGTGACCACCACGGTGCGAGGGTTGTCGGTGACGCCGTCGTTCCACCGAAGGAAGTGGTAGCCGTCGAAGGGCTGTGCCGCTATGGTGGCCGTCTCGCCTTGCTGGTAGGCTCCGCTGCCCGAGGCGGTGCCCATGGTCTCGTCGGCAGAGAGGACGGTGATGGTGTAGTATTGTGCTACGGCTTCGAAGTAGGCGGTGTAGGTGATGTCGGCGTTGACGGTGATGGTGCGGATGGCGTCGGTGTTGCCGTCGTTCCACTGCACGAAACGGTGGCTGCTGGTGGGCGTGGCGGCGATGGTGGTGACCGTGCCTTCGAGGAAGGTGCCGCCGCCGCTGACGCTACCCATCTCAGGGTTGTTGCTGACAACAGTGACGGTGTAGTAGTTGTCGGAGTGTTGGCTCTCGGTGAGGCTGATGTCGTCGAGCAGCAGGCAGGAGTGGCCGGAGGTGTTGTGGCGGAAGGCGATGTAGATATTCTGTCCCGCGTAGGCGGAGAGATCGACGCTGCGCTGGGTGTAGCTGGCGGTGGTAAGGGTGGTGGTGAAGACTGGCGTGGCGGTGAAGTTGGCCACGGCGTTGCCCGTGGTGGAGACGTAGACGGAATAGTGCTCTTGGGGTTGGGCGGTGTCCGTCGCGCCGTCGAACCAGGTGAGGGTGTAGAGGTTGCCCTCTGTCAGCTGTAGCTGCGGGGTGACGAGCCAGTTGTCGGGCGTGAGGGCACCGACATTGTTGACATAGGAGGCGGAGGCGAAGCAGTCGCTGCCGCTGTGGGCGCATTGGTTGCCGAAGTAGGGGGCGGCGTGTTGCCAGGTGTGGTTGTCGCCGTCGTTGTCGATATTGTTCCAGCAGGAGAGGGGCTCCTCGCTCTCGAAGCCCATGGTGAAGGGGAAGGTGTTCACGGTGCAGCCGAACACGGTGACGGGCAGGGTGTCGCGGAGCAGGGTGCCGTCGAGGTTGGCGGCAACGATGACGTTGTAGGTGCCGGGGGTGGTCCAGATGGCGGTGGCGGTGGCTGCGGAGGTGGAAGAGTGGGCTGCTCCGGTGAGGGTCCAGTTATAGGTGGCCGAGGCGGGGCCTGCCGCCGTGAAGGTGGCGGGCACGTTGACTCCCACGGAGGTGGGGCCGCTGATGATGACCGAGTTGGAGGCCGAGTCGGAAAGGCAGGCCCGTATCATCCACGAATGGTTGTAGTTGCCCCCTGTGGCGGTGGATAGGGAGAGCCACGAGGCACAGCTGTCGAGCGAGACGAGGCTGCTGTTGCTGTCGCCCGTGTAGGCACATGCGGCGGCGGGGTAGGGGATGTCGTCGGTGTGGACGGCAATCCAGATGGGCAGGGTGTTGCTCGTGGCGACGGGGGTGGCCAGGTGGACGGTCTGCCAGCTCCCCACGGCCGCCGTGCCGAAGGTGGTGGACTGAGAGGCCACCTGGGTGGCGGTGGTGGTGGCGCTGCCGCGATAGAGGTTGAGGGTGTAGGTGCCCGCGCTGGGCACATACAGCATCACGTCGGTGACGTAGTTGCGGTGGCGCACCATGGTGGCAGGCAGTCTGACGGCCCAGTCGAAGGGACTGGCGCTGCCTATGCCCATGGAGGTGGCGAGGCTGGCGGTGTCGCAGTAACTGACTGTGTCGCCGTAGGTGACGACGGGGCCGCTGTCGGCCGTGAAGATGCCTTTGAGCATGAAGCTGAAGTTGCTGGAGAGGGTGCCAAACGAGCTGCCCCATACGCGACTGTCGTTGTTGCCGGCAAAGTAGGTGACGGCGGCGGGATAAGATGCCGAGCTCTCAAGCATAATCCATAGGGCCTCGGTGCCGTCAACGGGCACGTCGGCCGTCAAGGTCAGTATGCACCACTGATTGGTGAGACTGCTGCTTACGGTGAATGTCTGGGTGTGCACGAGGGTGGGCGAGGTGGTGTTGCCGCGGTAGACCTTGAGCGTATAGTTACCGCTGTTGCGGATGTATATGAGCACTTTGTGCAGGTTGTGGTAGGGTGTCAGGTTGGCAGAGGGAAGTTTGATACCCCATGTAGTGGTGCCGGAGCTGCCATAGCTGGCCAAAAAACGGTAGTTGCAATAGCCCAGCGTGTCGCCGCTCAGCGGCAGGAAGTTGGCACTGATGTTGTAGTTGCCCCCGTTAGCATAGAATTTGCGGGGGGTGTACATGTAGCCGTCGGCCCACCCGGTGAAACGGCAGCCTGTGGAAGCCGTGGCGGTGACGGTGACGAGGGTGTTGTTGATGCCGTAGTAGGTGCCGCTGCCGCTCACTGTGCCATAGCCCGTGCTGCTGGGGTAGACGGTGGCGGAGACGGTGGTGCTGTCGCCGAAACTGAGGTTGGGATTGATGCTGACGATGGCGATGTTATTGAGGTTGTATGTATAGGTGCTGTTGCCGCCAGTGCCGCCCGCGCCGGGGTTGAGGCTGCCGATGGCGAAATAGCCGTTATAGATGCCGCGCCAGCCCCAGTTGAAGTGGTAGAGGCCGCTGCTGTTGTAGCCGTCACATACGAAGCAGTGTCCGCTCGTGGTGTCGCGCCCGGAATAGATGACCGGACGGCTGTGGTTCAGCTCGTTCTGTAGTATACTATGCCATTGGCTGTTGGAGAGGTCGCTGTAGGTGATGTGGTGAACGTTGCTGCGGTATTTGAAATAGTAGCGCAGCGCATTCTCGGCGCAGGGCACCGCCGGGGTTCCGTAGTTGACGGGCTGGTTGCCCTCGTTGTAGGTGTAGGCGTTACTGCCGTCGGACGCCACGCCGTAGTCCATCTCTACCGCCACGCCCACTTGGTACATCAAGGTGGCGATGGCATTCACCTGGGTGGTGCTGCTCGACGAGGTGAGGCTGTCGGGCATGCTGCTCCAAGCATAGCCGGTGGCACCGAAGTTGGCACTCAGGGTGCCATAGGTGGAGTGGCTGTAGGTGTGCGAGCTGTAGCCTGTGTCGGGGTGGTTCCAATATTTCATCACCTGGGCGACGGCTACGGCCACGCAGCCCGCCACTGTACGCTCGCCGTGGCTGTTGTCGTAGGGGCAGAGGCTGTTGTACAGCGGACGCTGTCCCCACTTGGTGGTGAGCAGGGGAGCCACCGAGGTGTTTTGCGGCGGCATGGGCGGATTGTCGGCCAGCAGGCCGTCCCACTGGCTCTTCAGCAGGCTGTCGCCAGTGTCGTTGGTGCTGCGGATGTGCCGCATCGACAGCCCGCGGTAGAAACGTATCTGCGCCTCGTAGTCCTCCAGCCACTCGCGGACGTGGTCTGGCATGTCTTTCGTCGAGAACGTGTCGTCGGCCGAGAATCCCAGTATGGGCACCACGCAGTCGTCGGCCGACACCAGCACAAACCCCTTTCCGTCTTTGCCCACAAAGGTGTAGAATTCGCGAAAGGGCATCGTGGAGGTGATGTTGACCAATTGCAGGTCGGCGGCCTGCTGCATCATGCAGTAGTTGCGTGCCACCCGCAGCGCTGTGGTTTCGTCGATGGGAGCTGCCGACAGGCGGACATTCGTCATCGTGGCAGCCAGTACAAGGATTAGCAGTATTGTTTTCTTCATTCGATTATAATATCAATATATTGCATAACTATCTCGCAGATATACAATAAAATATCTCTGCAAGAACTTTTCTTTTCAAATTGCAAAGATACAAAAAAAGTTGGATGTTGGAATTATTCTGCCCTTTTACGACGCACGGTTGCGCACAATATGCCTGCGGCTATACATTTTTTTTCGACCCAGTTACCGATTGCTACCGCTTGGTACGGATTCCTACTGCATTGTACCGATTTTTACTGAAAGGGAGGTACTTCAAGGCTATATGAGCGATAAAGTACCTTAGTATTGTTGGGGATATATGGAGGTTTGTCGGGAGTCAGGTGGGGGTGAGGGTGGGCAGAGGTCGGCCGTGGAGGATTGGGAGGAGGGGTGGGGGAGCGGGGGAGGAAAAGAGGAGGAAAAGAGGAGGGGAGGTGGTAGGCAGGGGCTGGGGGTGGGGGCTAGGCCTTTGGGGAGATGGACATGGTGAACTTGCGTTGGAGGCGGTGGCGCAGGGTGTAGAGCAGTACGCCGTAGAGTGCGACGACGAGGAGGGTGAGGAGCGCGACCCAGCCTTCGGAGAGGTGCAGGGCGGTGAGGGCGACGAAGGTGGCGAGGAGCAGCAGGGCGGGGAGGATGTAGGCGATGAGGACGGCCTGCAGGCCACGGTTGGCGTTGATGGTGACGGTGACGGGGTCGCCCACGCGGTATTGCTGCCACTGGGGGGTGTCGATGTCCATGATTTTCTCCTTGCTGTCGGCAAAGCCGCAACGGCCGTGGGCCTCGCAGGAGGCACAGGCACTGACGACGTGGAGCTGCACCTGGACGGTGCCGTGCTTGACGTCGGTGACGGTGGCGGGGTGGGTAGCTATTTTCGCCATGACTTGGGAGCGTTTTTGCAGTTTTTGACGCAGCGGCCTTCGGTGTTCATCTTGTGTATCTCGCCTCGGTAGACCACTTCGGAGCGGCCGTACTCGAAGGGGGAGGCCATGTCGAAGACGGGCGAGATGAAGAAGTCGCCCTTGGTGTCGATGTAGCCCCAGAGGCCGAGGCAGACGGGGGCCAGGCCGTCGGTGAACTGGTAGGCGTTTTCGAAGCAGGGCCAGACGACGGGGCGGCCCTGCATGTCGCAGTAGCCGTAGCGGCCGTCTTTCTCGATAAGTGCGAGGCTGTCGTGGTAGATGTAGGCTTCGGCGCGGTAGCCGCTGTTGTCGTATTCGATGGGGAGGATGGCTTTGCCCTTGGAGTCGATGATGCCCCATTTGCCGTTGAGGGAGACGTAGGCGCGGTCGTCTTTGAAGAGGCCGGCTTGGTCGTATTGGCAGGGGATTACTTCGCGGCCTTTTTCGTCGAGGTAGCCGTATTTGTTGTCGCGCATGACGAGTATGCGGCCTTCGGTCTTGCCGACGAGGTAGGAGTAGACGGGTTTGGTGAGCTGCTTGAAGCGGTTGTTGTACATGGCCAGGCCGTCGTCGTCGCCGGCAAAGAGGAGTCCTTCGAACATGGAGGTGAGAATTTCGAACTTGATGGGGAAGACTTCTTTGTTCTGGCGGTTGATCATGCCGTAGCGTTCGTATTTCTTGACGACGGAGAAGCCTTCGTAGAAGGGGAACGCGTAGTCGTACTGGGGCTGGATGACTATGTTGCCGTCGTGGTCGATGAAGCCGTATTGGACCAGGTCGCTGTCGATGTCGACGGCCACCACGGCAAGGCCTTCGTTGAAGGAGGAGGCGGCACGGTAGGAGAAGGGGACGCGCTGGCGGCCGAGGGTGTCGAAAAAGCCGAAGTATTCGCCTTGGTTGACGAGAATCATGCCGTCGTTGGGGTAGCTGACGTCTTTGTAGAGGCAGGGGATGATTTCTTCGCCTTCTCGGTTGATGAGGCCGCAGCTGTCGTAGTTCATGTAGACTTTGCAGTAGGGGCCGTGGAAGTGGTCGACGAACATGTATTTGTTGGGGACGATGACGGTGCCGTCCTCACGTTTGAAGCCGAAGCGGTCGCCGTCCTGGGTGGTTTGGATGCCGTCGATGAAGACGAGTTCGCAGCCGCACTCTTCGTCGTCGACGTATTCAACTTTCTCTTGGGCGTGGAGGAAATTGAAAATTGAAAATTGAAAATTGAAAATTAGGAATAGCACAAATATCTTTTTCATGGTGGTCATTTTTTTTACTAAATAATGGTGACGTCGGAGGTTTCGACCCAGCCGGTGTTGCCGTCGGCGATGTGGATTTTGTGCCAGTCGCCGAGGGTTTCCTCGATGTCGACGGGGGTGCCGTCGTGGAGTATCATCTTGTCGATGCTGTGGGATTCGGGTGAGCCTTTGACCACAATCATGGGGCTGGTGACGATGGCTTTGTCGTGGCGGTTGGCCTGTCGGAAGGAGGCTATGGCGCAGCCGACGGCGAGCAGGAGTACCAGTCCGCAGAGGGGGGCGAAGAGTAGGGAGCGTTTGCGACGGCCGTAGTCGCCGCTGACGAAGAAGAGGACGGCGAGGGCTCCGAGGGTGGCGACGAGTAGGAGCAGCACCACCAGCCAGCCGTTGGGGCTGAACCAGCTGACGACGGACTGTGCCCAGGTGACGAGGAAGATTTGCGGGAGCGGGTCGATGTGGTCTTCGGTTTTGCTGTAGGCGAGGTCGAGGTTTTGGCGGGCATCGCGGAAGCGGGGGTTGAGGCGCAGTGCGCGCTCGTAGTTGAGGATGGCTTGGCCCAGTTCTTCTTGGCGGTAGTAGGCGTTGCCGAGGTTGTAGTAGAGGTCGGCGGAGTGCTGCCCGGCATCGAGGATGGCGTTGTAGGCCTCGATGGCGGCGGCATAATCGCCATGGCTATAGGCGTCGTTGCCCTTCTGCATGAGTTGTTGCGGTGATTGGGCAAAAAGACCGATAGAGACTAAAAGGCAAAAATTTAAGGCTAATAACTTGTTCATATCTAAATTATCGATTATCAATTGTTAGAGCATCACTATCATCTGGAGGGCCTGATCGTAGATTTGTTGTTTCTTGGCGGCGGCATCGCCGGGGGCGAAGCGGGCGAAGTCGACCTCTTGGAGGGTGGACATGATGAGCTGTTGCTGTGGCTCGGCGACCTGTTTCTCGACGAGGCATTCGCGGACGGTGTCGCTGCTGAGGCGCGAGAGTTCGATGTTGTATTTGTCGGCGAGGCAGCCCCAGATGGCTTTGTAGATTTCTTCGTAGAAGAGGTTGTCGTTGCCGTCGTAGAGGTGGCTGGCGGCTTTCTTGAGCCGTTTGCGGGCCTCCTTGGTGGCGCGGCGCAGACGCATGCCTGCTATGTCCTGCTGCTGTGCCAGACGGTGACGGAAGAATAGGACGAGTGAGATGCAGGTGGCAATGATGATGGCAAGCATGGTCCAGAACCACCATGCGGGACGCGCGTTGGCATCACGCGGGGTGAACGGGGTGGTGTGGGTGCGGATGTGGTTGATGTCGCTGTTGAGGAGTTTGACGTCGCTTTTGTTGCTGGTGACGTTTTTCATCGACTTGGGGTCGCCCTTGTTGATGTGGACGGGGATGGCCTCGACGTGCTTGGTGACGTAGCGTCCGGCAGAGGGGTCGAAGGTGACGAAATTGAAGGCGGGAATCTCGTAGTCGCCCTGGTTGCGGGGGATGAGGACCCACTCGAAGGTGCGGCTGCCGCTGATGCCCGAGTTGCTGTGGGTGATGTGGTCGTTGATTTGCGGGTCGTAGACTTCGAAGACTTTGGGGAAGTCGATTTTGGGAGCGTCGATAAGCATGAGGTTGCCGTTGCCGGTGATGGTGAGGCGATAGGTGATGGCCTCGTTGGCGCGCACTTCGCGAGTGTCTACGTCGCGGGAGACGGAGAAGGTGCCGACGGCGCCGTTGAAGCCGTCGGGAGCCGAGGGTAGGGCTTTGACGTTGACGTTGATGCTATTGGTGCGGAGGTGTTTCTGGACGGCCTGAGTGGGGTTGAAGAAGGGGTCGTCGAAGAGGTCCCAGATGGAGCCGGTGCGCTGGCGTTGGCGCTGCACGAGGGCGAGGACATCGAGGTCGAGAGGCTCGATGGTGAGTTTGCCGCTTTCCTGCGCGAAGAGGGCACCACGGCGGATTTCGGCCACCATGTAGCGACGGCCGTCGACGGTTTCCTCGTATTGTTTCACACTGCCGTCGCGGGTGAGGTCCTCACTCCAGAAACCTTTGTTGCCAGGCAGTTTGTCAATCTGGTACTGCTGGAGGGAGACTTGGGTGTAGATTTTGTAGGTGAGGATGACCTGCTCGCCCTGGTAGGGGTTGCTCTTGCTGATGCTGGCGCGGGCAAAGAGAGAACGGCTGTCGATGTTGTCGGACTGTGCGGGCTGGGTGGCACGCTGGCTCTGCTGCCGCTGGGGTTGTCCGTAGGCGTTGCGGGCGTTCTGCTGCTGGGTGTTGGGGTTGCCCTTCTCCACCTTGATGGAGAAGCCTTGGCAGGTGACGCGCTTGCCGTCGACGTTGCAGCTGGCGCTGCCTACGTTGAAGGAGCCTTCCATGTCGGCTTGGATGATGTAGGTGAAGCCGGTGGTGACGGAACTGGAGATTTGCCCGTTGATAATCTGGGTGCTGGACATGTGAGAGGCATTGGGGCCGGAGAGCACCGAAAAGCCTTTGAAATTGGGCCCACGGAAGTCGTTGGCACGGGCGTTGACCTCGTAACGGACTTCGAACCGCTGTCCTACATCGACGCGGCCGGGGGCACGCACGGTGAGTTCTTGTGCCGTGGAAACTAAAAAGTAAAAACTAAAAACTAAAAATAAGAGATGGTGCTTTTTCATTTCAATTTCAATTTGCAATTCAGGGGTTACGGGCAG
Source organism: Bacteroidales bacterium (assembly GCA_016281475.1). Next base: position 6,818 of record JAEEIS010000050.1, on the reverse strand, counting down.
ACACGGGGGTCTGCCCCTACGGACTTACCAGTCTTTCTCGATTCGGCCGGCGGGGGCGACTTCGAGTTTCTTGGCGTTCTCCTTCATGGTGTTCTTCTCGTTGTTTTTGACGGCTTCGAGCAGACGTTCGGCATCCTGTTTCTTTTGTTCCTGCTTTTGCTTTTGCTGCTTTTGCTGCTGTCGGTCCTGCTTTTTGTCCTGCTGGTTTTGCTGATTCTGTTGGTTTTGTTGGTCTTGCTGATTGTCCTGACCGTTGTTGCCGTCCTTGTTCTGGTCTTTGTTTTTGTCCTTGTCTTTGTCCTTTTGATTCTTGTTGTCGCCTTGTCCGCCACCGTTTTGCTGCTGTTGTTGCTGAGCCTGTTGGAGCAGTTTCTTGGCGTAGGAGAGGTTGTAGCGGGTGTCGTCGTTCTTGGGATTGAGTTTTAGGGCCTCCTGATAGTCGTTGACAGCCTGTTGGAACTGCTGCATGCCTTCGGCGCGGTTCTCTTTTTGAAGTCCGGCCTTGAGGTTTCCGTTGCCACGGTTGTGTAGGATGCGGCTGCGGGTCTTCTTGTCGAGGCCGGGATGTTCGAGGGTGCGGCTATAGTGCTGGGTGGCCTCTTCGTATTTCTTTTGGCGATAGAGGGAGTTGCCAAGATTGTAGTGGGCACGGTAGGCGGTGCTGTCGTGGTGAAGGGCACGACGGTAGTCTACTTCGGCGCGGTCGAAATGGTTGGCCTTATATTCGCGATTGCCTTTGCGGGTGTCTTTGCGGGCATTGCCGTTTTGTGCCACAGAAAGGGATGGCAGCAGTAGTAGGGTGAAGAGGATGAGAGGGAGTATGCGTTTCATTGCTTGGATTGTGTTGAAGTGTTATTGTCGTTGGCAGGAGTTTTGCGACTCATAATATTGTCGAGGTTGAATTTCTTGTTGCGGCGTTCGAAGATGAGCAGCTCGGCAATGAGGCAGAGCAGGGCGGCAGCGAGGGGATACTGGTAGCGGCTCTCGTATTCGGAAAAGAGTGTCTCGCCAAAACTGTCCTTCTCGAGGCCTTCGATGAGTTTGACGATGTCCTGAATGCCGGAATTGATGTTGTTGGCACGGACGTAGATGCCCTTGCCGGCATGGGCGATGGCGGTGAGGGTGGCCTCGTCGAGGTGGGTAGTGACGGTGTTGCCGCTGTTGTCGCGTTTGTAGCCCACGCGCTGCCCGCCACGGTATTCGGGGATGGGGGTACCTTCGGTCAGACCCATGCCAATGGTGCAGACGCGCACATTCTGGGCTGCGGCCTTGCGTGCCGCGGCCTCGGCATCGTCTTCGAAGTTCTCGCCGTCGGAGATGACCACGATGGCGCGTCCTTGATTTTTGACCCATTCGCGGTCGGGGTCGCCGTAGCCGAAGGTTTCCATGGCCTTATCGATGGCGTCGCCGATGGCGGTGCCTTGTGCACTGATAAGGGAACAGTCTATCTGGTCGAGGAAGAGTTTGACTGCACTGTAGTCGCTGGTGAGGGGCATCTGCACGTAGCTGCTGCCTGCAAAGACAACGAGCGAGATGCGGTCGCTGCCCAGTGCGTTCAGCAGGTTGGCGACGGTGCGTTTGCTGCGTTCCAGACGGTTGGGCTGGATGTCCTCGGCCATCATGCTGTTGGAGATGTCGAGACAGATGGCGATGTCGCTGCCGAGCCGTTCGCCCTTGACCATCTTGCTGCCTTCCTGCGGGTTGGCGAGGGCGATGATGAGGAATGCCGCACCCAGCATGATGAGACCGAACTTGGTGGAGGGCCGCCAGCTGGAGGCATCGGGGATGAGCCGACCGAACATGCCACGGTCGGCAAAGGCTTCAAGCCGTCTCTTGTTGCGGAAGAGGAGCCAAATCCATGCTCCCACACAGGCAGGGATGAGGAGCAGAAACCATAGTATTTGTGGATGTTGGAAATGAATCATGTTGATAGGGGTTAGGGTGTGCTACGGAAGTAGAAGAGGCCGAGGATGATTTCGAGCAAAAGGGCAAGTGCGGCCAGAATGAGCCAGCCAAGGTATTCATCCTTGGTCTGGGCGTATTGGGTGACATCGATTTTGCTCTTTTCCATCTCGTCGATTTGCTTGAATATTTTTTGCAGGGAACTTTTGTTGGTGGCGCGGAAGTACTGTCCGTCCTTGGTGGAGTGTGCCATCTGGGTCAGCAGTTGCTCGTCGAGTTCGACAGGGATGTTCTGATAGTGGGTCCGTCCGAACTGGTCGCGAAAGGGGTAGGGAGCCAGGCCGTGGGTGCCAACGCCGATGGTGTAGAGCCGTATGTTGTATAGCGCGGCAATCTCGGCGGCGCTTTGGGGGTCGACGGCTCCCTGGTTGTTGACACCGTCGGTGAGGAGGATGATGACTTTGCTTTTGGCCTCGCTGTCCTTGATGCGGTTGATGGCGGTGGCAAGGCCGTCGCCCAGAGCGGTTCCGTCCTTAATCATGCCGCTTTTGATTTCGTGGAGTTGTTTCAGTAGCACGCTATGGTCGATGGTGAGGGGTACTTGGGTGAATGCCTCGCCTGAAAAAACCACCAGGCCCATACGGTCGTTGCGGCGACCTTCGATAAAGTCGGACGCCACCTTCTTGGCGGCCTCCAGCCGGTTGGGCTTGAAATCCTCGGCCAGCATACTGCCGCTCACGTCCATTGCCATCACGATGTCGATGCCTTCCACTTTCATCTCCTGACGGCTGAGCTTGCTTTGAGGACGAGCGAGGGCGACGATAATGGCCCCCACGGCTACCATCCGCAGGGCGAACAGAAGCGGATAGGCCCGTTGACGGAAGGTCTTATGGATGCCTTTGAAGAGGCTGATGTTGGAGAACTGTAGGGCGGGCTTCTGCTTGCGATAGCGCAGGACGTACCACGCGATTAAGAGTGGTATGACCAGCAGAAGCAGTAGTAGATATGGGTGTGCAAATGTTATCTTCATTATTGTATAGGAGTTTGGTTGGATGGGGCGGGTGCTGCGGATTCGGCAGCAGGGGCTTCGTTGTGGGGTGCGGTTAGTTTGATGAAGTTGACGGCCTGGGTCATCGAGAGGTCGTGCTGGTAGGGTTGCGGTTGCGATTTGGCAAATTTCACCATGTCAGCGGTCTGAAGCATTTGTTGGAGAAGCGATGCGGGCTCTTCGGCGTAGGCACGGCAACTGCGGAAGGCATCGAGCGTCTGGTCGCTAGTCATCTCGGTCGAGGGGATGCTGTATGTTTCTTCCAGGTAGTTGCGTACGATGTCGGTCAGCTGAGTGTGGTATTCCTTCACCCGTCCTTGCTGCCATAGCTGCTGTTGGCGCAGGTCTTCGAGAGCGTCGAGCGCACGCACGTCGGCGGGTAGCGGCGGAGCCTGTGGAATGCTGATGAGGGGTTTGTGCCGTTTCAGCCGTATCACAATAAATATGATGGCGGCAATCAAAGCCAAAATGCCGAGGACGATGCCTACCACTTTGGCAATTTCGCCAAAGGTGTAGGGCTGGCGGAGGATGTTGGCAATGTCGTGGATGTTGGTGTTGGTAGTGTCCACGTTGGGAACGTCCTGCACGGTGAGAAGCACCGAGTCGAGTCCGATGTGCAGCCAGTGCTCGCCCACCTCAAAGCTGGTCAGTGCGGTGCAGAAATTGCCATTGGTGGAGTCTGTCCACTGGTTGACGGCAACGATGTCGTTGTTGGTCAGGTCTTCGAGAGTGGGGTAGATGGTAGTGGGTTCGATGGTGAGCACGGTCTGGTCGCCCAGCATGATGGTGGTGCTGTCCAGATGGAATTGATAACGAATGGTCTGGGGAGATAAGACGGAGTCCTGCGCCGATATTGTCGTACAGAACGTTGCCAGTAGTAGAAGTATTAGGATGTTCTTTTTCATGATGAAATAGGTGTTTTTGGTAGGGCAGACTTAGGCTCCTCGACGTTCAAATAGTTTTTTCAGTTCTTTCACATAATCTTCGCCGGTGTAGAGCACGGTCTGGTCGATGCCGTACTTTTTGAGGACCTCCTCGACCTTCGAAACGTGATTGGCATAGCGCGAGGCGAACTCGTTGCGAATGGTGCTGTCGGCAGTGTCGATCCAAATGGTTTCGTCGGTTTCGGGGTCGTAGAATTTGGCGAGCCCGAGGTCGGGCAGGCAAGTCTCCTTCTCGTCGGCAATGCGAATGGCAACCAAGTCGTGTTTGCCCGAGGCAATCTTGAGCGCGTCGGTGTAGTTGTCGTCGTAGAAGTCGCTGAGCAGGAAGGCCGTGCATCTTTTCTTGATGACGTTGGTGAAATAGCGTAGTGCTTCAGACAAATCGGTGCCGTTGCTGGTGGGGCGGAAGGTGATGAGCTCGCGGATGATACGGAGGATGTGGCTGCTGCCCTTCTTGGGTGGGATGAACTTTTCGATGCGGTCGCTGAAAAGGATTACTCCGACCTTGTCGTTGTTTTGGATGGCACTGAATGCCAGTGTGGCTGCTACTTCGGCAACCAGCTCTTCCTTGAACTGGTGATGGGTGCCGAACCGGTTAGACCCGCTGACATCCACCAGCAGCATGACGGTCAGTTCGCGTTCTTCTTCGAAAATCTTGACGTAGGGGTGGTTGAGACGGGCGGTGACATTCCAGTCGATGCTGCGCACATCGTCGCCGTACTGGTATTCGCGCACCTCGCTAAATGCCATACCGCGCCCTTTGAAGGCACTGTGATATTCGCCCGAGAACAACTGTCTCGACAATCCTCGCGCCTTGATTTCGATTTTGCGGACTTTTGTAAATATGTCGTTGTTCTGTTGTTCCACTTTGAAAGTTGAAAATTGAATTGTAGTTTTGTCTTGGAATCAAAATTTGTAATTCAAAATTCGCTATTAAGGCACGTCCACGCGGTTGAGAATTTCGTTAACGACTTCCTCGCTGGTGATGTTCTCGGCTTCGGCCTCGTAGGTGAGACCCACGCGGTGGCGCAGCACGTCCATGGCAATGGCACGGACATCTTCTGGAATGACGTAACCGCGACGGCGCATGAATGCGTAGGCTTTGGATGCAAGAGCCAGATTGATGCTGCCACGGGGCGAAGCACCGTAGCTGATGAGGCCTTTGAGTTTGCCGAGCTGATACTGCTCGGGATAGCGGGTGGCGAAGACGATGTCGGTGATGTAGTTTTCAATCTTCTCGTCCATGTATACCTCGCGGACAATGTTGCGGGCTTTGAGGATGTCGGCGGGCTTGAGGATGGGCTGCTGCTTGACCATCTCGCCGGTCATCTGCTGGTGGAGGATTTGGCGTTCTTCTGCTTTCTGAGGATAGCTGATGACCACTTTGAGCATGAAGCGGTCTACCTGTGCCTCGGGCAGAGGATAGGTCCCTTCCTGCTCGATGGGGTTTTGGGTTGCCATAACCAAGAAAGGCTCTTCCAATTTGTATGTGGTTTCGCCGATGGTGACCTGCCGTTCCTGCATGGCTTCGAGCAGTGCGCTCTGCACTTTGGCAGGGGCGCGGTTGATTTCGTCGGCAAGGATAAAGTGGGAGAAGATGGGACCCTTCTTGACATTGAAGGATTCGCTTTTCTGGCTATAAATCATGGTGCCCAAAAGGTCGGCGGGCAGCAGGTCGGGAGTAAACTGGATGCGGCTGAACTTGGCATCGATGGCATTGGCTAGCGAGGTGATGGTCAGTGTCTTTGCAAGACCAGGGACACCTTCGAGGAGGATGTGTCCGTTGCTAAGTAGTCCTATCATCAGACTTTCAATCATGTGTTTCTGTCCGACGATGTTTTTGCGTAGTTCCATGGTGAGGGCATCTACGAATGCGCTCTCTCTCGAAATTCGTTCGTTCAGTTCTTGAATGTTGACAGATTCTTCCATATTTATATTATTGATATGTTGTTTCGTTAATACGTAAAAATCAAATGTTGAAAGTTGAAAGTCGGCTACCGCATTCGGTTAATTATCGATTCTCAACTCTCAATTTTCAACTTCTATAACGTAGAGCATTTTTTTTTATTGCTAAATTAAATATTTTTTTAAATCTATCAAGTAAACAGTGGCTGCTCAGCCCCCTATACGGTAGTGCTATCTATGTGTGCCTGAGGCACACTGTAATATTAACCATACACGAAGATGTGTGGTGGTGTAGTAATACCAGAAGTGTGTTTTGAGGCGTGCCAACTCTTTGTATACTGCTTTGTAATGAGTATTCAGCATGCCTCAAGCAGCACGTTTTAGAGTTGAAGATATTTTTGTGTTATTTTCGGAGTCGTACTCCATGTTTACACGAGAAACAAAGAGTACAACTCCGTATTTTCCGAAAAAAAGAGAAATTCAGTTTATAGGACTTCCTTCTTGACAAAAGACATTCAGTACGTGCAAAAGAAATGTACCTTCTGTTTTTGATTCAGAAGATACACTCTTTAGAAAGGGTGATGACAATTGTGTGTTTCTGAAGATTAGTTGTTACACAGCTCCGCTCCAAGTTTCTTTTTATATAGCTGCTCCTGGTCAATTACAATCTTGGCAGGAGTATCCATGGAGGCTATCGTTAATAGTGTAAAACTGAAATTCTTTGCGTAATTGGAATCGTTTTCGACCAACTCTATTAGGGCCTTGTTGCCACCGTGTCCGCCAGTCTTTACATATTTTTCCCAACGATGCCAAATGCCTTCCTTCTTTTCATAGGCTGAACCAATGTATAGTTTGTTGGTCTTGGTGTCACGGATAGCATAGACCCCGTATATGTTTGAAAGCATACGCTTCCATTCTTCATACTGGTTGTTTATTATTTCCGTTAGTTCGTCGAAGGTCACAATGAAATTGAGGTAGCCAGTAAATTGAATAGGGTCAAACCCCTTTGTGATTTCAAT
>JAEEIS010000049.1 GCA_016281475.1 Bacteroidales bacterium | reverse complement strand
TAAAGACATCGTTACTATTGCAGAAAAAGTTGTATCTTTGCAACGTCTTTTATAGTGTATAATATTAGTTAAGATGAAGAAATACATCGTTTTATCATTGGTGTTGCTGGTGGCGGGAACCGCTTTTGCCGGCAACAAGCCTCGCAAATCGTCGCGTCAGGAGATGGGCATTAACGGCAATGCCGTCTATGTGATTGAGTACACCTACGACATCCACGGTGGTCGCAATGGCGGTCGCCAGCTGGTGTGCATCGACTCCATCACCTTCGACAAGCGTGGCAACTTCCAAGACAAATACCGCACCAAGGATGGTGAGTATACTTGGTACTCCTACTACTTCGACGTGCACGGCTATGCGCTGGGTTGGAACGAGTACAACCGCGCCAAGGAACTGACCGGTCGTACCGCCTACTTGAACGACAAGAACGGCAACCGCATCGAGCGTACCGTCTTCATGGGTGAGCACATGACCAAGAAGGAGACCTCGCGCTATGAGAACAACCGTCTGGTGGAAGAGCAGAGTTTCGCTCCCGACGGCACCATGACCGAGAAGCGCGTCTATCTGTACGACGCGTCGGGCAACAACACCGAGATGGAGTTCTACGACCGCGACGGCGAGCTGATGCAGCGTTATCTGTATAAGTACGATAGCCATGGCAACCGTATTGAGTGGCGTTTCTACGATGCCGACGACTTTCTGGTCGCCCTCACCACCTATTACTACGACGACCACGACAACCTCATCGAGCTCTCCTCGTTCAACTACGACGAGCACCTCAACTGGAAGCACAGCTATGTCTTCGAGTACGACGAGGATGACAACTGGGTACGTCAGACTATCTATCGCAACAACGTCGCCTATCAGGTCATCGAGCGCGAGATAGCTTTCCCCGCCTATTGATTGTAATGTAAGGTTTTCAATCTCCAATTTCAATTTAAATCATGCCGACAGTTAGAAACATGAAACGAACAAAAGTCATTGTCGCCATCATCTTCAGCGCAGCCATTGTGGGCGCAGTGTGGATTGGCGGCTACTATCTCAACAAAGCCCGTGGTCACGCTAAGACCGTCTCGGTGGTTGGCATGGCTGAGCGCGACTTCACTTCCGACCTCATCGTGTGGCGCCTCTCCTACAGCACGCTGAACAACACCATGCAGCAGGGCTACACTGAAATAAAGAGTATCAACAACACCGTGCGCGACTATCTGAAGAGCAAGGGCATCGCCGATTCCGAAATGGACCTCCTCGCCATCGACTGCGATAAAGAGACCGAGTACCATTGGGACCAAGCTGCCCAGCGCAGTTACAACACCTTTGTGGGCTACCGTCTCCGTCAGACTATCAAGATTGAGAGCAACGATGTGGACAAGGTGGAGCAGATTTCGCGCAACATCAGCGAGCTTCTTGACAAGGGCATTGAGCTGGATTACAACAATCTCAGCTACTACTATACCAAGCTGTCCGACCTCAAGATAGAGATGCTTGCCGAGGCCACCGACAATGCCCGCAACCGTGCGCAGACCATCGCCAAGAGCGCAGGCTCGCGTCTGGGCGGTCTGCAGACTGCCAACATGGGCGTGTTCCAAATCACGGCTCCCAACTCCAGCGACGAGGACTACTCGTGGGGCGGCACCTTCAACACCACCTCCAAGAAGAAACGCGCCAGCATCAACATGCGCCTGACCTACTATGTCAAGTAGCACCTAGGTGCTAACAAACATTATCGACGTGCCATTCACCCGAGTGACACGTCTTTTTTTTATTCCTGAATATGAAGAAACTCAACCGACTATTTTTAATTGTCTTCCTGTGGATGGCTTTGCCGTCCGCAGTCATGGGTCAGCCCGCTTCTGTCAGCGATGGCGACATCGTCATCCTCTACGACAACGACCCGCATGGCGCCATCGAGGGCTATCCCCTCATGGCGGCATTGCGCGACCAGATGCGCACCCTCACGCCCCATGTCTCCGTGGTCTCCTGTGGCGACTTCCTCTCCGGCACGCCCATCGGCTCCGTCTCTCGCGGACGCTATCTGATTAGGCTTATGAATGCGGTAGGGTATGACTATATCACCCTGGGCAACCACGAGTTCGACTTTGGCATCGACACGTTGTCGCAGCGCATATCGGAACTGTCGGCCGCTGTCCTGTGTGGCAATTTCTACTCGTTGGCAGACGGTACCTATCCCTACCCTTGTGCTGCCATCCACCAGTATGGCGGCGTGAAGGTGGCATTCATTGGTGTTACCACCCCCACGGCCCCCACGTCCAGCACGCCCATGTTCTTCCAAGACAGCATGGGTGCATGGCGTTACACCTTCTCCCCCAACAGCCTCGACTCGTTGGTGCAGCGGTGTGTCGACGACGTGCGAGGGCAGGGTGCTGACTACGTGGTGGTGCTGTCGCACTTGGGCGACTCCGACCTGCCTCGGCTGGTGGCTGCCACTTCGGGCGTCGACATCGTGCTCGACGGCCATTCCCACAGCGTCATCCCGCACACCCTGTTGCGCGACCGCGAGGGCAAAGAGGTGCTCTGGACCTCCACAGGTTCCCGTTTCAGCCACATCGGACGACTGGTCATTCCGCGCCGAGGCAGACCGACTAGCGAGCTGCTGCCCACCTCTGCCATGCTGCCTGCCGTCAATGCCGTTGCCGACACGCTGCGGGCCATCCTACAGGCCTACGATTCCATAGCCCATCATCCTGTGGGTCGCAGCCCTGTGCGTCTCTATCGCAGAGGGCACGAGGACAACCGCTACGATGCCCCGCTGGGCAATTTCTTCTGCGATGCCTTCCTCGCGTTGGTTGATGCCGACTTGGCGTTGATGAACTCTGGCGGCATACGCGAAGACGTTCGGGCAGGTGAGCTCCGCTTTGGCGAACTCTATGCCGCTGCCCCGTTTGACAACAAGCTCTGTCTCGTTGAGATGAGTGGGCAGTCCATTCTCGACGCGTTGGAAATGGGCTGTCTTTATTTCCCTAAGACGGGTGGCGGCTTTCTGTATGTCGCAGGCCTCAAATACGAGATGGACACCCTGCAGCCCAGTACCGTGGTGTGCGACGAGAACGGCGTCTTCGTCCGTGTCGAAGGTGCTCGTAGAGTGAAGCATGTCACGGTCTTTGACAAGGTCCGACAGCAATGGTTGCCACTGGATCCCGCCCGTATCTATCGTGTGGCAGGCTGCGACTACACGCTGCTCAGACAGGGCGACGGACACCGTTTTCCCGACGTCAAGGTCGTCAATCCTGCCGTCTGTCCCTATGTGGAGGCATTGGAAAAGTACCTTCGCGATTACCTCGGGGGTGTTGTCGACGAACGTCGCTATGCGCACCCGCAGGGTAGAATCGTAGCCCACTAGTCTTTGAATGTGACGGTTTTATATTTCTTGCCCGATGCTTTTGCCAACCGAAAAATGTTAATTTTTTTATTATTGTTGCGCAGGGCTATGTTTGTTTAGATAATTTTCGTATTTTTGCATTTTAATTTAGTTGAACTTATATGTAATATTGCCATGAATATCAAGCTGCGTCTGATAATAATGAACTTCCTCGAATTTGCCATTTGGGGAGCCTACCTCACCTCGATGGGAGGATACCTGTATGGGGCAGGACTTGTCGACAAGATATGGCTTTTCTTTGCCGTACAGGGCATCGTGTCCATTTTCATGCCGGCATTGATGGGCATTGTGGCAGACAAATGGATACAGGCTCAAAAGGTGCTTTCGCTTTGTCATGGCATCGCAGGCCTCTTTATGGTGGCTGCCGGTGTGTATGCGATGACGAATGCGGGTAATCTTCAGTTTGGACCTTTCTTTGCCCTATATACTGTAAGCGTGGCATTCTTCATGCCGACAATCGCCATATCCAACTCTGTGGCATATACGGCATTGGATGTGGCTGGTCTCGATTCGGTCAAGCATTTCCCTCCCATTAGGGTGTTCGGTACAATAGGGTTTATCTGCTGTATGCTGGCGGTGAACTTTATCAAGAATGGGCAAGGGGTGCAGTTTCAGCATTCCCACGAGCAGTTTCTGCTGTCGGGTGCGTTGAGCCTGTTGCTCAGTGTCTACGCACTTACTCTTACGCCTTGTCCCTGTCTAGGGAAGGAGAAGCCCTCGCGCTCATTTGCCGAAGCGTCAGGCCTGAGTGCTTTCCGCCTGTTCAAAGAACCCAAGTTCGCCATCTTCTTCCTCTTCTCCATGTTCCTGGGTGCGTCGTTGCAGATTACTAACGGCTATGCCAATTCCTACATCACCCATTTTAAGGATGTGGCTGAATTTGCCGACACCTGGGGGGCTCACAATGCAAACGCGCTTATATCGTTGAGCCAGCTGTCCGAGACCCTCTGCATTCTGCTTATCCCCTTGTTCCTGCGCAAGTTTGGCATCAAGAAAGTGATGCTTATCTCGATGGTGGCGTGGGTGTTAAGGTTCGGTCTGTTCGGTGCGGGTGATACGGGCAGTGGCGTGTGGATGCTGATACTCAGCTGCATTGTCTATGGCGTGGCCTTTGACTTCTTCAATATCTCCGGTTCGCTGTATGTGGAGTATGCCACATCCGACGACATCCGTTCGTCGGCACAAGGGCTCTTCATGCTGATGACCAACGGTCTGGGGGCCACCCTCGGCACCTGGGCGGCAGGTAAAGTGGTCAACCACTATGTGGTTTATGCGGCCGAACCTAGCTGGAGTACGGCATGGTATATCTTTGCCGCCTACGCGCTGCTGGTTGCGGTTCTATTTGCTGTGTGCTTCAAGGAGGAAAAATTCCCTGAGACAAATAAAAGATAGGATCATAGTCTCAAGAAAGAATAAATGTTAATTAATCCTTAATATCAATCAAAACAATTCAATCATGAGTAAGACAATTAAAAGTTTGCTTGTTGTCCTCCTCGGCGTGCTGTTCTCCACAACGGCCTATGCCCAGTCGACAACCGCTTCCATTGCCGGTCACGTCACCGATGCCAATGGCAATTTGCAGGATGCGATGATTACCGCGGTCTACAAACCCACGGGAATCACCTATCATGCCTTCTCCAACCGTGATGGCTCCTACCGCATCAACGGTGTTGTCGCGGGCGGCCCCTACACCATCAAGGCCGAGATGATGGGCCACCAGCCCTTTGCTGTCACTAACGTGTATGCTCCTCTGAGCGGAACCGTTGTGGTCGACTTCAAACTCAATGTTACTTCTACCACCCTCGAGGCGGTAACGGTCACCGCCGAAGGCGCCAGCAGCAACATGGACATCCAGAACTCCGGTGCCAACACCACCATCGACAACCGTCTGATTGAGAAAATCCCCACCACCAGCCGTAGCATGAACGACATCATGAAGCTCACCCCGCAGGCCTCTGTGGTGGGTGGCGGCTTCGCTGCCGGTGGCGGCAACTACCGTGGCTCCACCGTCACCGTCGACGGTGCCTCGTTCAACAACGCCTTTGGTATCGGCTCCAACCTCCCCGCAGGCGGCAGCCCCATCTCCATCGACGCTATCGACCAGATCTCCATCAACCTCACCCCCTACGATGTGCGTCATAGCGGCTTCCAGGGCGGTGCCATCAACGTCGTCACCAAGCACGGTAGCAACGACTGGCACGCCTCCGTCTACGACTACTTCACCAACGACGCCATGCGCGGCATTGTGGTTGGCAAGGACACCCTGCCCAACAGCGAGTTCCTCAACAATATCACGGGTGTCACCCTCAGCGGCCCCATCATCAAGGACAAGCTCTTCTTCTTCGTCAATGCCGAATACACCATGGACAATGTGCCCGGCTCCACCCGCCGTGCCCGCGCCAGCGAGGCCGACGATTGGGGTGGCAGCACCACCTTCAACCGTCCCACCGAGGCACGTATGGATGAAATTGCCTCATTCCTTAAGGAAAAGTATGGCTACGATCCGGGTCCCTATCAGGACTACTCCCTCAGCACCCCCGACTATAAGGTGTTGGCTCGTTTAGACTGGAACATCAACGCCAACAACAACTTCAACCTCCGTTTCAGCCACACCCACTCCTACACCTCTAATCAGCCCTCCTCTTCCATGAGCCCCATCGGCGGCACCAACACCACCGTCAACATCAATGGCACCGACTACACCTTCAACCGCAACAGTCAGGGCCGTCAGTCCGAATACTCGCTCTACTTCAAGTCGGCCCGCTACTACCAGGAGCAGAACTTCACCTCCTTGGCAGCTGAATTGAACAGCCGTATCTTCGGCGGCAAGGGTACCAACACCCTCCGTGCCACTTGGTCCTACCAGAACGAACCCCGTTCCTACGACGGCAACCTCTTCCCCACGGTCGACATCCTCGAGCCCTACAAGGACGCCAACGGCGAGACCCAATATGCCTTCTACACCACCTTCGGTATCGACCCCTTCACCTACATGAACACCCGTCGCGTCAACACCTACAACTTCACCGACGAGGTCACCTACACCACCGGCATCCACAACATCATCGCCGGTGCGCAGTATGAGACCAACACTGCCGTCAACGGCTTCATGCAGGGCGGTGCCGGCTGGTACATCTTCGACTCCTGGGAGACCTTCAAGAATGGCGGCCTGCCCCTCTCGATGATGATCACCCACGCCAACCTCGACGACCCCACCGCCACCGTCTATCCCACCATCGACTTCAACCAGGCCTCCCTCTACGCACAGGACGAGATGGAGTTCAGCAAATACTTTAAGCTCACCGCCGGTCTGCGTATTGAAATGCCCATGGTCAGCTTCCACGGCAACAACAACTTCAACAAGGACTTCGCCGACATCGCCGCTGCCAACCCCAACAGCTCCTTCGCCGGCCTCAGCACCGACGACCTCCCCGGCCTCCGCGTCAACCTCTCGCCCCGTATCGGCTTCAACTGGGACGTGACCAAGGATCGTAAGCTCGTCGTCCGCGGCGGTACCGGCCTCTTCACCGGCCGCATCCCCAACGTCTGGCTCGTCAGTGCCGCTGGCAACGCCAACGTGCTCCAGTACCAGTACATCGCCAACCTCCAGACCGGCCAGCAGGTGTACCCCTTCGCTGCCAACCGCACCGACATCATCAACAGCATCTACGAAGGCAACCCCTTCCACCAGCAGGACCTCGCAGCTCCCACCGCCACCACCATCCTGGCTAAGGACCTCCGCATGCCCACCAGCTGGAAGACCTCCGCTGCCATCGATGCCAAGCTCCCCTTCGGCATCAAGGGAACCCTCGAAGGCATCTACTCCTACAACTTCAACGAAGTCGTAGCCACCACCCTCGGCTACAAGTATGGCGACGATGTGACCCTCCCCGGCGAGCCCGAAGCACGCCACACCTACGTCAGCGAGAACATCCGCAACAACGCCGGCGGTAAGATGAGCGGCTACTATCTCTTCAACGCCAACGACCTCCACGGCCAGTACCTCTCCGTCACCGCACAGCTGAGCAAGAACTTCGCATGGGGCCTCGACCTCATGGCTGCCTACACCCACAGCTTCAGCATGTCCGTCACCGACGGTGCCGGCGACCAGGTCTACAACATCGCCCAGCTCTATCGTCGCAACGGCGACAACAGCCCCGAACTCGGCTACTCCTACTATGTCACCCCCAACCGTCTCATTGCCAGTGTCGGCTATAGCATCTACGAAGGCCCCTACACCGCCACCAAGCTCGGCCTCTTCTACGAAGGCTCCAATATCGGCTATGTGGGCAGCTACAACCAGGCCCGTCACTCCTACCTGATGACCACCGACCAGAACACCGGCATCAGCACCGCCCAGCTCATCTATATCCCCACTGAGGAAGAACTCGCCGCCATGCCCTTTGCCGACAATGCCAACCGCGACGCCTACGAGGCCTTCATCGCTGGCGACAAGTACCTCAGCGCACATCGTGGCGAATACAGCCTCCGCAACGGCGCCCTCTGCCCCTGGACCAACCGCATCAACTTCCGTATCGACCAGGAGTTCTACTTCAACGTAGGCGGCCGCAAGACCACCCTCCAGATCGGTGCCGATGTCAACAACGTCGCCAACCTCATCAACAGCGAGTGGGGCTGCTACAAGCAGCTCAGCAGCGAGACCATCCTGCAGTACAAGAACGGCAGCTACACCTTCAACGAACCCAACTGGCATAACTACAGCAACTTCCTCTCCACTTGGAACCTGTTGCTGCACTGCCGCTACTCATTCTAAAATCTTTTTCATCTCAGGTTGGCCCCGCCCAGGGTCAATCCGTATTCATTTGTTCATTGAGCCCGATGTCTTCACGACACCGGGCTTTTTTTCGTGCCATACTATTATTTTTTCTGCCATGTACCGATTTCTACGCATCCGTACGGATTCCTACCGAATTCTACCGATTTTTACCGATTGGCAGACCCTTTAAGGCTCCTATAGCGATGAACAACCCTTGTTGTATTCTTGAAAAATGGACTGCTCTCGGGAGCCACGTAGGGGGAAGACCAATGTCTCCTCACAGCCACAGGATGCCGCCATTAAGTAAAAGTAAAAAAATAACATACAGCAATAAGGAGTAAAAATGGGAGTTAAAATGGACAAAACAATTGTGTACAACGTTGTCGCAAAAGGTATTGTCCACTTTAACTCCCCATTATCGTTACACCTTATTTTTTAATCATTACATAAATGGAACTTCTATAAATCACCTCGAAGAGGTGTGACCATTAATAACACCGTACAAGCAGTTTTGTACGGTGTCGCGACCAAAGGGAGCAATACCTCAAAAATGCGCAGTGCGGTGAGAGTCAAAACGTAACGAAACTGCGTCTCGAAGAGACGCGACAATGATAAGAATTGCCAAAAATCAGTCAGACTATGTACTAGAGCGAAAATGTTTATTTACAATTTTGTTCAATTTCTCGCCGTCAGGCGATAAAAAATAGAACCCATCAAATATCGGTGAGTAGAAGGATAAACCTCTTTTTTGGCTAGGAAAAGCACAAATCGTCGCGAAATGGACACGAATTGTCTGTGAATTAGAATAATGTAAATTTGTGATAATAAGCATTCTATAGATAATTTTTCGTGAAGAGGCAAGAATATCAGAAAAAAATGCGTATATTTGCACCGTCGTTTCCGCACCGCCGAAGCCCGACGAGAGCGACGGGCCAAGCGGGCGGGAGATGGCCGAAAGCCACCCCCGCAGGACACGGCAGGACATATAAGAAAGACGTTGTAACGGCGTTTTATCTGCGGCCGCTGAATCTCGCAAATTCAAATTACTACCGCAATAACGCAATGTACTACGTCCATGTTTGGTATATAGTGATAATACTATATCCATTACGCGTGGGCTTCGGCATTGCTTATTCTGTAGTAAGGGCAATGCGAGAGCCTCAGCGGCGGGATAAGCAAAGTGGCAGATTCCCGCGCTTCTTTTTTATATACCTTTTCAGCTGATACTGCACTTACTATGGCGTTCAGGGAATCACCGCCATGATTTCTTTTAGAAAAAAGAATAGTATGGCAATATGGGTATTATCCGTTTTATACGAAAGTTGATAAGTTCAGATAGGAATGAGGAACTCAAAATTGAACATCGAATTGTTGAACTTCAAAAACTATCGAATACGCTCGGATATGAATTGAAAAAGGCATCTCCAGATGTAGATTTACCTACGTTTAGAGTCGGGGAGGTAACTAAAGCGGCTCACAATATAGAACCGTTCGTTCCGTATTTGTCTATTAAGGTGGACTCTATGAGTTTTCTCAAGGAGAAACGACAGAAAGAAGAAGAGGAACGTCGGCGGAAGATGCATGCTACAGTTGAGGCTAATTTCGACAAAACAAAAAAGCTAATTGAAAATGAGTCAGTTGTTTTAGCAGAAAAGGCATTGTATTCAAATGTTTTGCTACTAGAAAAACTTGATTCATTTGACTTAAACGAAACATTCGAAGCCCTAAGAAATCGCATTCAGCAACTTAAAGTAGTTCTAAGAGAAAGAGAGCTGGAAAGAATTCGTGTAGAAGAAGCTCGGAGAAAAGCGGCAGAAGAAGCAGAGCGTGAGAGGCAAAAACGTATCAAGGAAGAGGAGGAACAACGGCAAAGAGAGAAAGAAACGGCTGCACGTGCATACGAAGAGAGGATTCTGAGAGAAGCAAGGGTACAAGCAAGTAGGATAGAAGAATTAAACAGGATTGTAACTCAAAAGAAAGAAAATTACCACGCTTATATTAATTATCTGAACGTCAATAATGTTAGATGTTTCTATCACTTTACAGATATTAATAATATTAATTCGATAAAAAGGTATCAGGGACTCTATTCTTGGAATTACTGCGAAAAAAATGGAATTAATATTCCAAGTCCAGGCGGTGATAATTCGTCTAGGTCTCTTGATATGAGATATTCATTAGAGGATTATGTCAGATTAAGTTTCTGTAGTGACCATCCCATGGCGTACAACAAAGCTAAACGTGATGGTGTCCAATTGGTTCTTCTCAAAATCAAAATTGATGTTGCTGCATTTAAAGACACGCTATTCTCAGATATGAATGCCACAGATAACCTACATCATCATGGGGGAGAACTAGAAGATCTTCAAAAGGTTGACATATCTGCAACAAAAGCAAATTATGTGAGTCGAACTGATTCTATTTTCAAATATCATCAAGCAGAATGTATGGTAAAAGACTACCTTCCAATAGAATATATTGTTAATATAGATCAACCTGAGAAGATGTATTTTTGATAAAGATATGATTTACGTAGAGAATAAAAAAAGAAAGATAGAGAGGATAAAAGCTCAGTATCCTGATGCAGACATACTGGATATCACTTCAACTTCAACAATGAGATATGCTCAGTTGTTGAGTCCTTTCTATCCTCATGGTAATATACCTATTCCTTTCTCAGAAGGTTATTACGCAACTTGTGTTGAAGCAGTATGGCAGGGATTGAAGGTTTTTGAATCTTGTGGAGTAGATTATGCAACATTCAAAAACGACACAATGACAGGATTGAAGAGGACTGTGCGAAAGTATGGAAAACCGTTAGGCCATCAGCGGGGTATCAATAGTACAATCTTGCTCAACTATTTTGATGCAAGAATGCAAATATATCTTCCTACATATAAATGGGTTCTAGATAATGTTCCTCGTGTTCATGATATTGTATGCAGAATTGCCGCCCGGGCGCAGAGTCACGATATAGTATTCCTTGATTATAATACAAATATTGACTTTTGTGATATATCAAAACCATTGTCACACGCTGGATTAGTAAAACTATATATAGAAGGGAACTACCCTAAACTTGATGAGGTTTACACCCCGCTATCTATAAAAGAAATAGAGGATAAGAAGAAAAGAAAGAAGAAAACAATAACAATAAATAAGCAACAAAAACTATTTTGAATTATGAATGTAGATGAAATCGCTCAATTGAATGTAAACGAAATAACTCAATTAACAATCGCAGCATTAATTGTATTGGCTGTCGTAATTCTTCAGGTGCGTGCTTTTCGACAAACGAAGAAGCTCATTGAAGACTTGGGGGATTTCTTTCCCGACTCTTCGGATTTGTCTGTATTCCAGTCGTCCATTACTGAGGAGATTCTTATTTCGAAACAGAAACTTATAAATTTTGTACAGAATCCGAAACCGAGGCATCAAGATGAAGAAGATAGTGCTTTGGACAATACGAATGACTATCATGATGTAGATCTAATTCAGTATCGGGGAAGCGGGCATCCTTCTTTCTCTGAGGTGATAGTTGAAACAAATACTTATTTGTGTAAAAATGTCGGGACATCGGCAGAATTTTCAATTCTCCAAGATGTGTGTGAAAGAAAGGTGGATACTTTAAACTCTCAAATCACAAATTCAATCAATACTCCCCTTTATCTTGGGTTGGCTGGAACTTTTGTCGGTATTGTGGTTGGGTTGCTAGGTATTGTCACCAATATTAATGGCCTGTTTGACACAGAAGGAGGAATGAGTCCTTTGAAGATTTTGCTTATAGGCGTTATGATGGCTATGCTAGCAAGTCTTATAGGTCTTTCTTTAATGATATACAATTCAGCGGTCAAATATAAAAAGGCACTGGGTATAAGCGACCGAAATAAAAACAGCTATTTTGATTTCCTTAGAAGAGAACTTATGCCGACATTGTCTAACAGTATGGCGGCAAGTCTCAACTCGCTAAGAGGTGTGTTGGGTGAATTTATAGGTAAATTTGGGCATAACCTTGATGATTACGCGAACTCGGTAGAATTACTCAATGACAATATTAAAGAACAGCACCTTCTTCTTGTTGAAGTGAACAAGATGAATCAAACACAGGTATCTGTTGAGATGGCTCGCGCACTTAAAGAAATAAAAAATGTGACGGAATCATTAGGTATATTCCGTTCCTACCAAGAGGGTTTGAACAATACGATGGGAAGGGTGGATGAGTCGGTGAAAAGGATAGATGATATTGTTCAAAAATTCGATGACTTTACATCTTCGTTAAAGGTTGTTGTTAAAAACCAAGGAGCAGCTGAAGAACTACAAAATCAGTTTAAGACGGCTATTGAAACGCACTTCCCCACAGGAAATGAGGCTCGTGAAATGTGGAGAAAACATTATGACGAATTGTCAGAAGATGCAGCTGTGGTATCAACTGAACTAAATCAACAACTCAAGGCATCTTCAGAGTACATCCAAGCATTTGTTAATAGTAATAAGCACTATTTTGACTCTATTTCGGACATGAAAAATCTATTTGAAAAACTTGTTGAATATGCAGATGTACAAGCCGAATGCTATAGAGATTTAAAGCAAGAGATTGCTTCGCTAAAAGGCACACAAATTTCTACTCAGAAGAATGCGGTAGAACTTAATAAAGATTTGCTTGTTGCTGTACGGGAAATGACTTTGGCAGTCAAAGCACTAAAGAAATAAACTACAATGAAGAATAACAAACAGAAAGACTCCTTTTGGACAAGCTATTCTGATTTAATGACCAGTCTGTTTTTCGTAATGCTGGTTCTGTTTATCATTTGTCTAATAAAAGTTGGAGCAGCCAATAAGGAACTGACAGAAGCTCTTGCTGGTGCGAATGCTGAGAAAGAGCAATTGGAGAGAATACTTCAACTTGATTCGCTATTTGCAGAATTGAGTCGAAACTCTACGCTTGAGTATAGTGAGGAAAAGAAAATGTTTTATGCCAAAGATTTTGTTGGTATTGAAATATTTAAGCCCAATGATACTGTAATCAAGGATGAATATTGGGGGAGGGTGGATTCTGTAGGCAATGATTTGGAGTTGTTGCTGCAAAAGTTGAATGGGAAGAATCAATTTCACTATCAAATGGTCATAGAAGGTAATGCCGCTATTCATTGGGACATGTTAAGAGACAAAACTTTTGATCCAGACCATATAAAAATGTATAGGCTGAGCTATGATAGAGCTCTTGCGTTATACAATCGGTGGAGGATTAAAGGAAAACATGATTTTAGGAAGTATAACACAGAAGTAATAATTGCTGGCAGCGGTTTTAATGGTAACAATAGGGATACAACAAATGAGAATAATAATAAACGATTTGTAATTCAAATCATTCCTAAAATTGGCCGTCCAAAATAAGCCAAATCCTAATTAATGAAGAATTCAGCAATATGATCATTATTGTCTTGATATTATTCATAGTAGCTATTGTTACTATTTTCCTCCAAGGATGTAGGAGGCGGATAATGGTGAGAGATATTATTAAGAATTATCCGAAACAAGTTGAAGTCCTTCTTCAAAAGCAAATCAAATGTGGGGAAAGTGTCAATCTACATGACATGAGAATAATATTGTCATTTCCTAGCAAGGATTGGGACTCATGGAAAACAAAGGTGGAAAAATCTAAAGAAATAGCAGGCAAATACCCTTATGCTTTTGATGAGTATATAGTAGAAAATAAAATAAGTTTGAAAAAACCTGCTGTCAAAATAGCAAGAATGGGGTTGATTGACAAATTGTCATTTGATGATGTAAAAAGACTTGTGTCCGAGAGTGAGAGTAGTTGGATACTTAGTCAAAAAATAATTAGTGAGGCATCATTTATCAAAAGAGAAAATGATTTGGGAATAGAAGCATATACCTCAACAAGGAAAACGAAAATTTCTGATTCTGATATTGTTCGAGATAAGATAATGATTGAACAATATCAGAAACGAATCATCCGTAATAATGAATTTGTGGAATGGGAGAAAGAGCAAGGCTCTTTTTCTTCCAACTTTTGGGGGCTTATAAAGCAGATGAGGCCAAATGATGGGCGGTTCTTTTATGATATAGGCTATAATAGGCCTGCGAAATATGGGGGTTATGAGACTGGCTCATTCCGTATTTGGCAAGGATTTGTTAAGGAGTATTCGCCACATCTACTCAATCAGCAGGATGCTAGATTTGTTGAGAACTACAATGGTATAAGATTATTTCGACGTAAGGAGAGGTCTTTTGTTAATGAGGTGTATGATGGTATTTATAATATCTTGGGGGCATTAACAAGCATTCAAGAGGAAAAGCCCCTTGTGGTCGTAGTAAATAATTCTACACATGGGTGGGGGCAAGGAGTATATGACTACCATTATGCCTATATCAAGTCGTTACTTGCTGGAGGGGAATTCTCATGTTGTAAACTGTCGGAATTATCATGTTTCCTTAAACCAAGAAAAAATGTCTCTTTCAAATATAAAACGATTTTCATTATCGATCTGATTACTAGTTACGAGGATTTGGAGAACAATTGCAAGTTGATGCTTGGACTATTTGAAAATAGTATACCATGTATTGCGTACTATTCAATGATAAAGGAATATACTCCTGAGGAGACAAAAAAGCACATGATTAAAGTATCGCAGGAATCCATAAAGGCATTTATTTCAAGGGTCGAAAAGAATAGTTTTTATTCGTACATGGTAGTTCCTAACATTATGGTTGGAACGGCAGTACATTCGGATGAGGTGAAGGAAACCTGGATTGACGATCCTTCAAAATATCTTTTCAGGATAGCCGATGTGGGTAGTAGACATATTGGTGGCGAATATTCAGCTGATGGTGGGGCAACATTCTCAGAACTTTATATTGTAGGAGATTCGAGGTCTATTGATGATGTTTCTAAATACATGTACTTGTTGTTCTCTAAAATGGGACTGCTTGGTCAGTTTATTAAGAATAGGGAGCGAGCACTAACTTATATTAATCAAAAGCGATTGATAAAGTATCATTAAATCCATGTTGTGGTTGATGTTTCCGCTGCGGGGGGTGTATCTGGTCAAGGTCGGCGACGCGCCCGCCCGCAGGGTGGTGGCGGTTCGGTGATGAGGGGCTGGCTGTTGATGATGGCTAGACGGGAAGAAGCCAAATCCACAAAAGTCGTGAAATTCGTGGAGTCAAATCCACAAAAGTTGCAATTTTTGTGGATTTAATTCTATTATAAAAGTTGTATCTTTGCATTGTAAAAATAGTATTATGATACAAAGAATACTTCAGAAAGATATTAAAGAACAGTTGTTTAAAGGCAAAGTTATGTCTTAACCTGAAAAAAGTTGACACTTTTGGGAGCAATACCGAAAGTGAAAATGAAGAAAAAGACAAGAACGACGAGGGTGTACAACCCAGACCTCGACGAGTACGAATGGAAAGAGGACGAAACAGACAAGTATGTATTCGACGAAACGGACAAAATCGCGATAGCACGAGAGTACCACGAGCGGGGATGTCCGGCATCAGATATAGTGTGCAAGTGCCACATCAGCAGCGCGGTA
Source organism: Bacteroidales bacterium (assembly GCA_016281475.1). The sequence goes on along the minus strand of JAEEIS010000049.1, from coordinate 10,016 downwards.
GTGCTGTGTGGGCGGCTCGACAAGTACCTGAATGAAAAAGTTTGCGTATCTTTGCACCGCCAAAAGAGAAGTCACTCTGGATTGTCCCCAGTAATGAAAACGGGTGTCAAGCAATGCAGGGAAATTGTAAACTAGAACAGGCATAGGAGCCGCAAGGTGTAAACCGGAACAGTGATGGTGTAAACCAGATTAGGGATATGAACTATACAATGTAAACCAATTCAGTTTAACCATCCCAAATCTGTCAACCAATTTCAGGGAAAGTCATTGCATTGATAAAAGTGGCTGGAAAAAATGTAGTATTTTATCAAAAGTGGCTAGAAAAAATGTAATATTTCTTCAAAAGTCGCTATTATTTTTGTATATTTGCATCTTGAAATATTATGTGAAATATGTATAGAAATGTTATAAATGAATTGATTAGGTGGAAGAATTCTTTAGATAGAAAGCCGTTGATTCTGTTGGGAGCTCGTCAGGTGGGGAAGACGTATATCTTGAAACATTTTGGTGAGACGTGTTATAAAAATGTTGCGTATATCAATTGTGACAACGATGTAAGGGTAAGGGACTTGTTTGCTGAGGGCTATGACATGGCGAGAATAATACTTAACATTGGTGCTATTACCCAAGAGAAAATTGTTCCGGGAGAGACATTGATTATTCTTGACGAAATACAGGAACTTCAACGAGGGCTTGCGTCGCTAAAGTATTTCTGCGAAAATGCGCCAGAATACCATGTTTGTGTGGCAGGTTCACTCCTTGGGATAGCTATGCGTCATGGAGAATCGTTCCCTGTGGGTAAGGTGGATATGATTAGGATGTTTCCCATGACCTTCGATGAGTTTTTGAGAGCCAAAGGATATGATATGATGGCTGATATCTTGCTCAAAAGAGATTGGTACGTGCTTCAGGGGATTCATTCTACGCTAATCCAGTTGTTGCGAGAATATTATTTCGTGGGAGGAATGCCAAGTGCGGTGCAGAAGTTCATTGATTCGAACGATGCTAATGCTGTTCGAGAGGTACAAAATAATATTTTGATTGCATACTCTCAAGATATGTCAAAACATAATACCCCACGGGAGATGAAGCGTATAGAACAGGTTTGGAACTCGCTGCCGTCGCAGTTGTCAAAGGAAAATAAGAAATTTATCTATAGTGTGGTGCGAGAAGGCGGTCGCGCAAAAGATTTTGAGTTGGCCATACAATGGTTGATTGATGCCGGGTTGGTTCATCGAGTGGCGAGGGTTTCAAAACCCTCCATGCCATTAAAGATATATGAGGATTTTGTTGCTTTCAAGTTGTATCTGCTTGACGTAGGACTATTAGGTGCCTTGTCAAACACCCCTGCCGCCACACTTCTGATGCCAAACAACATGGGGGAAGGCAAGGGAATGTTCACGGAGAACTATGTCTGTACCCAATTGGAGGCAAGCATAAACCAGTCGTTGTTTTATTATAGCAGAGAAACAAGTGATTTGGAGATTGATTTCGTTATCCAACAAGGAACACAGATTGTTCCAATTGAGGTGAAGGCAGAGGAGAATCTACAGTCAAAATCGCTAAAAACTGTCCTTCAGAGTAATGCAGAGATGCATGGTGTGCGTTTCTCTATGAGCGGTTACCGCGAACAAGAAAGAATGACCAATGTGCCCCTTTATGGAGCGGGAGTGTACTTCGCTAAGGACTAGCGAGGGTAGCGGTAGGAGATGATGTCGATGAGGTGATATAGAACCCGCCTATGGCTCTTCGGGGCAGAAGCGGACAAATAGGGGGCAGGATTAGACTAGTACAATTTGTGGGTGAAAATTTGGGGATTTTATACAAGATTGCCAAATAAAATTAGGGGATTTTGCACATTTTTCTCCAATAAGGTAGGTTCTATTTTTGTCGCCTGACGGCGAGAAATTGAACAAAATTGAATAATAAAAACGCTCTAGTATAAAGTATGACTGATTTTTTGCCAACAGTTCTCAATGTCGCGTCTTTTCGAGACAATTTATAGAAGTTCCCTTTGATGTGTTTGCCTTGGGCGTTTGAATTCATTTTTGTGGTAAATGAAAATATTTTCGTACTTTTGTACTTTTAAGATTGCGCGGAGAAATGGCGCAATGTGTTTTTAGACAAATCAATGTATAAAAAAGAAGGTTTAATAAATGGAGAAAAAGGATTTTAAGCAGCAGTTTACAGCTTATCTGCTGTTGGTATTGGGTAGCGCGCTGTTTGCGGCGGGCGACGTGATGTTTGTGAACCCCTATATTATGGCACCTGGCGGCACGTATGGTCTGTCGAACGTGTTGAACACCTTGTGGCCGTGGAGAATCGCCTACTATGCTATCTGCATGGATATTCCGCTGCTGATTATCGGCACGCTGATATTGGGACCTAAGTTTGGTGTGAAGACGGTGATTTCGACCATTTTGATCTTCCTGTTTACCTTGCTGTTTGAGAATGTGTGGGGCTACAACCCCGTGATACACGACGGTCCCATTGTGGCGCAGCCGATAGAAGGCTTGTCGATGGTGCAGATAACCAACGAAGGAGGCTGGTTTGTGCCTGACTATTTTTTGAACACCATTGTGGCGGGCCTTATCTACGGTGTGGCTATCGGCATGATATTCCGCAGCGGAGCCACGTCGGGCGGCAGCGACATTATCTCGATGATTCTGCATAAGTACACGAAGATTTCGCTGGGTACGCTGGTGCTGATTGTGGACAGCTGCATCACGCTGACTACGCTGATTGCCGTTGGCGACATCCGTCTGCCTATCTATTCCATCATCCTCATCTATGTGGAGAGCAAGGTTATCGACCTGGTGGTGGACGGCACGAAGAGCTACAAGACGGCGTTTATCGTCACCGACCATCTGGAGGAGGTGAAGGACTATATCCTCAACGAGATGCACCGCGGTGGCACCTGCATCACGGGCGAAGGCCTGTACAATGGCACCGAGCGTAAGATGATTTATGTGACGATGGAGCGTGCCGACTTTGTGAAGCTGCGCGCCAACCTGCGGCGCCTCGACCCAACGGCTTTCGTGAACGTGATTGAGAGTTCGGAGATTATGGGCAAGGGTTTCAAGGCTCTGCCGGTGGAAGAATAAGATTGATTGAATGTGTGAACGCTTGAATGGGTTTAAGCAATAGCACAATCAAACAATCAAGCAATTGGGGAAAGATGAAGGTCTTACAGCTTTGCAACAAACCGCCTTATCCGCCTGTCGACGGTGGTACCTTGGCGATGAACAGCGTCACGCAGGGGCTGCTGGAGGCTGGGTGCGAGGTGAGGGTGCTGTCGCTGTGCAGCGACAAGCATCCGGTGCTGGATGACAAGCCTCGGCCTGACGGATGCCACGCTAATGAGGGGAGGATGACGGAGGCCTATCGCAAGGCCACCCGTTTTGAGGCGGTGCATATCGACCTGGGCATCCATCCGTTGGATGCGGGGGTGGCGGTGCTGTGTGGCGAGTCGTACCATGTGAAGCGTTTTATCAGCAAGGCATTTGCCAGCAAATTGGCGCAGGTGCTGGATGAGGAGGAGTTTGACGTGGTGCATGTGGAAAGTATCTTTATGACCCCCTACGTGCCTGTTGTCCGCGAGCATAGCAGCGCGAAGGTGATACTGAGGGCGCACAATGTGGAGCATACGATATGGCGACGGGTGGCGCAGAGCGAGCGCAACCCGCTGAAGAGGTGGTATCTGAAGCATCTGTCGCTGACGTTGGCGGCCTACGAGCGGGAGCATCTGAACGACTACGACGGCGTGGTGAGCATCACGGAGAACGACGCGCGGCAACTGCGCGAAATGGGATGTCGCCGACCGATGCTGTCGATGCCGTTTGGCATTGTGCCGGAGTCGGATATACAGGTGGGGGAGGAACCCAATTCGATGTTCCACATCGGGTCGATGGACTGGATGCCCAATTTGGAGGGGGTGAAGTGGTTTCTCAAACAGGTATGGCCCAAGGTGCATGAGCGTATGCCGCAGCTGACGCTGTATCTGGCGGGCCGCAAGATGCCCGACGAACTGCTCCAGCTTGAGACTGAGGGGGTGAAGGTGCTGGGCGAGGTGCCTGACGCGGCCTACTTCATTGCCAGCAAACAGATTAACGTGGTGCCACTGCTGAGCGGCAGCGGCATACGGGTGAAGATAATAGAGGCGATGTCGGTTGGCAAGGCGGTGGTGACTACCAGCATAGGCGCGGAGGGCATCGGCTGCACTGACGGCAAGGATGTGCTGATTGCTGATACGCCGGAACGGTTTGTGGAACAGCTGCAACGGTGTGTGGACGACCCGGAGTTCCGTCGACAAATAGGTCGCAACGCCGCTGCTCTCATAGCCGAGCAGTACAGTAAAGAACAGCTGACACATAAGTTGATGAGTTTTTATAACCAAATATTAAACAAGTGATTATAATATGAAAAACAGTTTTAGCTCCAAATCTTACAGTAAGGGTGGCCTGCGTGGGCTAGTGGCCTTAGTTTTTTTGGTATTGATGCTTGGCGGCTCGGCACAGGCGCAAGTCTCCATTCCTGGCACTAAGGTGAAGTTCACCTTCCCGAGCAAGTGGAAATATCTGAACACCGAGCGGGTGGATGCTAACACACAGCGCTATCTCTATTATTACTCAGACAAGGTGGTGGCAGCCAAGGGCGACACGACGCTGCCGTTTTTGCGCATCTATGTGCGGAAGAATTTTACCGCGCCCATCTTCGACTTTGTTTTCGACCGCTACAGCAAGGAGCCTTACCAGTCGCTGACCGACTATACGGAAGGTCTGGGGCTGCCCAAGTCGGGCGGCATGGGCTATGTGGGTGCATACACTAATGTGCGGGATAAGAAGGACTACCAGTTTAGGATGGTCTATTTCAAGGTGCAGAACACGGTGGTGGAGTTCCGGCTGGAGACCACCAAGGACACCTACAAGCAGATGGAGAAAGAATTTATCGCCATATTGAAAAGCTTGACATTCTAGTCCTATGAAGAGAGTGGCGTTTTTGCTGTTGGCGGTGCTCGTTGCCGAGGTGGCGATGGGACAGACGGACTCGGTGCTGTCGGTCTATCGCGACCAATATATCCAGTTGAGCAAGGAGTATGCAAAGAATCCCGACAACGTGGCGAACCTGATGGAGTTGGCGACATTCTATTCGCAAACGGACAATCCGTACACCAGTCTCACGCTTGCCGCGGGATATGCCGAGCGCAGCGAAGTGCTGTATACGGCATGGGTGCAGGACAAGAAACGCTATCGCGACGTGCAGAAGCTCATCCGCAAAGGTATCACCATCCCTGTCATACGGCAGAAACGGAAAGACATAGAGGCGCAGGCGGTGCTATATGTGCGCTCGCATGTGCCGCAGATGGACGAGGCGGAGGTGTCGGCATTCGTTGAGGCATTTCCCAACAATGCCGAGATAGTGAAACGGTTGCAGGCCAAGAGTCTGTCGGTTGCATACGAGCAGGTCAAGAACGAAAACACGATAGAGGGTTATGTCGCCTTCATCCTGACACATCCCAATACGGCCGAGGCCGAGGCCGCCGAGGCGGAATTGGCGCGGTTGGCACCGAGGTACATGTCGCGGTTTGACAGTGAGGCTGCGGTGGATTTTGCGGTGGCAGCATTCCCCGCCAACGCTGTAATCCAGCAAGCGGCCATGAGGCAGAAGAGCCGTATAGCCTATATGGAAGCCTGTCGTGTGGGCAGTGAGGAGGCTTTCTCGCACTATTTGGACCGCTACCCCCGTGGCGACTATTATATGGATGCGTTGGACAGGCTGCATCAGTTGCGTAGGGACGATTTTAGGAGGCTGACTACCCCCGAGGAGCTGGCGGAATATGCCAAAAATCACAGCGACGACCCCATGGCCGACTCGGCATTGGCGCGGTTGCGCAATATGGTGGTGCAGGAGCGAAACCAGCATGCCAAGCAAGTATACCTGTCGCAGTTTCCCCTCGACGAACAATATTCCGACGTGTACAGGCATTGTTACGAATGGTATGCCGAGGAGGGCAACGGGGAGCCCATACGCTCGTTTGCGGCGGCGCATCCCGACTATCCGTATAAGATGGCTTGGAGCTCCGACTTGGCACGGGCCAAAATTATTGACTCGGTAGACCTCACGCAGCCTTATCAGGAGGCTGATTATGACCAGATGGAGACCAATATCCGTCTGCTTATGGGCCGCAAGGTGGCATTTGTGGCACTGCAACGCATTTTGCAACATCAGATAGCACACAAGGAATGGGCAGCGGCACGTAGTCGTATGCAGAAATTTGACCTCTGTTTTGAGGATGTCAGCAATGCTGAATATGCGGAACTGGCCGTCTTGCTGTCAGACAACGGTGCGAAAGCTGCACGGTTGGAGATGGCACTTAAAGATATTACACACCTTGTGGCCCATCCTACAGATGGCACGGTTTACTTTTCCTACACGGTAGACAGCAATTCGGCCATCGGCTATGCCCGACGGATCGGGATAGGCAAGCATGCTAAGTGGCAGCGTGTGGGCGATGTGCGCATTGAAGGTTGCGACACACCTGCTGTGCCCTATAGTTTCTACGATGAAGGACGAAAAGCGCTACTGGGCATTGAAGGAGACATCTGGTCGGCGGAGATAGTGTCTGACAGCCTTTGGCGGATACTCGAACACTTTGAGTCACCTATCAACACACCCAGTATAGAGCAGGATGCATTTATTCTGGAGGACTATTCGGGAATGCTGTTGGTGTCCGACCGCCCAGGAGGAATGAATGTCCAGCACTCGGGCAGTTACTATCATGGCGATCACGCTCCGGCATTCGACATCTATTTTATTCCTTTTGCTGGTCCACACCGATGGGAGGCAATCAACCTTGGTGTTGGGATCAACACACCCTATTGTGAGCATAGCCCCATACTCAGCCGCAACATGCGCACGCTCTATTACGTCACCGATGCTGGCGGATTGGGCTATGGCGATATCTATCGTGTGACCCGTACCGACCTCTTGGATTGGACGCATTGGTCTAAGCCCGTCAATATGGGACGTGGGGTGAATGGAGCTTTCGATGAGGGGTCGCTCAGTTTCGCACAGGGTGAAGGTCGCATTTATTACCTGTCGGGCACTAGTCCGAGAAGTGTCAACGCATTTCGTAGTTTTGCTACAGACCACGACACCACTGACTGTCGGCATCAAGTGGCAGTCGATATGTCGGACAATCTCGATGTGTTGCGTAATGTCAGATTGGTTGAACCGAGACAGCAAGGTGTTATTCTTCGTTTAAACGAAGACCAAATAGACTCCCTTCAGTCCTTCCCGCTTTATTGTGGTATGTCGTATGCCTTGATTGCCGAGGCGGACTGGGTCTATATTCCCACGCTCATAATTGAGGATGGCGGGTCGGACAAGGCCACTTTGGAAGGTTATACACTGGAACAACTTAAAGAGCCAGTACCACTTCCGTTGACGGAGTTTCGCGACAATACCGCCCAACTGTTGCCGCTTGCCAAACTGGAGTTGAAAGCACTTGCACAATTCGTTCAGCAACACTCCAAATGCCAGATAGAACTGCTAGTACACGCCAAAGGGACAGACGACGATAGAGCCTATGATTTGTCGCTCAAGCGTGCTACGGCTATACGAAACTTCTTGGTGGGTTGTGGTATCGGTGCTGACCGTATTCATCTTTCAGCCTATGGCAATATGGCCTATAAGAAAGGCCTCTCACCAATCCCTGTAGCAGTGCGTTTTCTTTAAAAATGGAAGTTGTTTTTGCATTTTTTTAGAAAAATAATTGATAGTTCGAAAAAAAAGTGTAATTTTGCCATTTGATAGTTGTAACATTTAATAGGCAATGGAACAGCATAAGACTATAGTATTTGAGGAACATACATTGCATTATCGCGATGAGGGAAGAGAGCATGAACAGACGTTAGTACTGCTTCACGGCTATCTTCAGAATCTTGATATATGGAGTTCGTATGTCCTTTCTTTCATGCGTTCCATGCATGTCATCACCATTGACCTGCCCGGGCATGGCTACAGCGAATGTTTCTACGAAGTGCATTCGATGGATTTCATGGCCCGAGCCGTCAAAGCGGTGCTCGACGATGCCCATGTGGAGCAGTGTGTGATGGTAGGCCACTCGATGGGCGGCTATGTTGCCCTTGCCTTTGCCGACCTCTTCCCTCATAGGCTAAGAGGGCTTGGGTTACTGCATTCCCACGCCCTTCCCGACAGTGAGGCTGTGGTGGAGAGGCGTATGGTGACTTGCGACCAAGTGTGCCAGAATCGTGCCAGCTACATTGTCAGTTTCATCCCCTCATTGTTCGATGTGTCTAAGCGCGAGGTGATGAATCAGGAGATTAAGGACATCCAGGATCAGTGTCTGGAGACCAAGGCCGAGAGTATCATTGCGGCCCAGCGCGGTATGGCAGAACGGCCTTCGCGACTGCATGTCCTACAGCGGCTCGAAGTGCCCACCCTTTTTATTTATGGTAAAAACGACCCCCGTATTTCGCTCGAGGTGGCATTGGCGCAGGCAATGATGGCCCGCCATGCCGAGATTTTGCTGCTCGACAATGTGGCCCACATGTCGCATATCGAGGAACGCGACTATGTGCGTCCCCGTTTGGCGAACTTCGTCACAACCTGTTATTTATAGGTCTATTAGTTTCTTCTTTTAGCCGAATAATCAGTTTGGTGTGGCAAAGATGTTGCCACACCGAATTAACATATTTTTTATTTATCTGTAATACAGTGGAGTGCAGATAAATATGATACATAATATAAAAAAAATTTTTTTTAATCAAAAAAAGGTTGTACATTTGTTGTCACAAATAATAACTCATTGTTTAATATAAATTATTCAATACCATGAAAGTAAACGAAATTATGGCTAACCTGGAAGCCAAACATCCGGGCGAAAACGAGTACTTGCAGGCTGTTCGCGAGGTTCTTGAGACCATTGAGGAAGAATACAACAAACACCCCGAGTTCGAGGCCAACAAGATTGTTGAGCGCATTGTCGAGCCCGACCGTATCTTCACCTTCCGCGTGACCTGGGTCAACGATAAGGGTGAGGTTTGCACCAACCTCGGCTACCGTGTGCAGTTCAACGCCGCCCTCGGTGCCTACAAAGGTGGTCTCCGCTTCCACAAGGCTGTGAACGTCTCCATGCTGAAGTTCCTCGGTTTCGAGCAGATTTTCAAGAACAGCCTCACCATGCTGCCTCTCGGCGGTGGTAAGGGTGGTTCTGACTTCGACCCCGTTGGAAAGAGCGACGCTGAAATCATGCGTTTCTGCCAGGCCTTCATGTATGAGCTGTGGCGCAACATCGGTCCCGATCAGGATAGCCCCGCTGGTGACGTCGGAGTCGGCGGCCGTGAGATTGGCTACCTCTATGGTGCCTACAAGAAACTCGCCCGCGAGCACTCCACTGGTGCTTTGACCGGCAAGAGCTACGGCTGGGGTGGTTCCCTCATCCGTCCCGAGGCCACTGGTTTCGGTGCCATCTACTATGTCGAGCGCATGGTGAAACAGCAGAATGACAAGATGGAAGGCAAGCGTATCGCCCTCTCTGGCTTCGGTAATGTTGCTTGGGGTGCTGCCACCAAGGCTGTCGAACTCGGTGCCAAGGTCGTTGCTATCAGCGGTCCCGATGGTGTCTGCGAGATTGAGAACGGTATCACCAAGGAGATGATTGACTACATGCTCGTCATGCGTGCCTCCAACCGCAACAAAGTTCAGGATATGGCCGACAAATTCCCTGGTCAGTGCAAGTTCACCGCCGGCAAGAAGAGCTGGGTTGTGAAGTGCGACATCGCTATGCCCTGCGCCTTCCAGAACGAGCTCGCCGAGGAAGATGCCAAGATGCTCCTCGCCAATGGCGTGAAGTATGTTGCCGAGGTCTCCAACATGGGTTGCCAGCCCGCCGCTATCGCCGCCATCCAGGCCGCCAAGGTGCCCTTCGGCCCCGGTAAGGCTGTCAACGCTGGTGGTGTTGCCACCTCTGGCCTCGAAATCTGCCAGAACGC
>JAEEIS010000048.1 GCA_016281475.1 Bacteroidales bacterium | reverse complement strand
GCACATCGGTGACCGAATGCGGCATGACGAACACTGTGTTGTCGCGGTCGTAGGGGTCGAAATCCCACTGGATGAAGTTGTGGTTGCCGACCGCCGTGGCGTTCAGCTGGATTGCATCGCCAGGACAGAGCAGGGTGCCATATTCATCATCAGTCAACGTCACTTCAGTCTGACCCATATAGCCATCCACATTGCCCCAACTCGGGTCTGGCACCACATGCTTGACGAGGTGTATACCACGGAAATTGCGGGTTGCCTCATGAATGATGGTCTCATGGGTTGCGCTGACATTGGCTGTGTCGCACCATGTATATTCATTTTCATCAAGATCGTGGGTCTGTCCGTCCAGCGTGATGCTGGCATCTTCGTTGTGGTGCATCATGGTAACCTTGACATTCTTGGTCAGCTGGCAGCCAGCCAGGTCGGTGGCAGTGACGCGGTAATAAAAATCGCCTCCCATGCCACCATCGAGCAGCATGCCGTGGAGCTCGCCCGCATCGCGGTTGGAGGCTGTCGCCTTGGCGAAGTCGCGATTGGCCAAATCGGCATTGACGGCATCGTTGGTGTAGGGGGTGGTGTATTCGCGATAGCTGCTGAGGTTATTGGCGCTGCTGCCCCACTCCCAGCGGTAGGTGTAGGGGTAGAAGCCTCCATGCACCTGATAGACGAGCGAGTCGGTCTCGTCGGGGCAGGCGGCAAACTGGTTCCACTGGTAGGTCAGCACCGGGAGCTGAGTACCGTCGGTCAAAAGTTGGGGCGTGCCGTTCTGCTGCACGATGTAGTTGAGCGTTTCGCCATACCGCTGCTTACTGAAGGTGGCGCAACGCTGGAAGTAGATGGTCTTGGTGGAGATGGTGCTGTTGAAGAACACCTTGCCGTCGGTGCCGTCGTTGAAGAAGTTCTCATTCGTGTAGGCACGTTGTGCATACTGCGGGTGGCTGCCACTCACCTGAGCGATACGAATGGTGTCGCGGCTGGTGGCACCGGGGAAATCCTTGGTGATGCCGATACGGGTGTCTGCGGCCAGTTCGCTTTCGAAGAGTATCACGTCGCTCTGCGCATCGGCAATCTCGCTGTTGTCGACACCCGTGCGGGTCAGATAGACATTGGCTCTTGCCAATTCCTCTGGCAGGCTCAACTTATGAGTGGCGGCATCAACGATGTCGGTGGCGGCGGGAAGGAGGTAGTTCTCCTCGACATGGATGGATGTGCCGTCCTTGGCTGTGCCCAGCAGAAGGGTGCCGCCGTCGACATGCACGGCTCCCGAACTGACACCGGTGGCCTCGAGGTTGTTCTTTATCGTCACATTGTTCTCCATCTTCAGCAGACCGCCACTAGAGACATGCACGGCACCACCCGTCTGAGGTGAGGTCTGTGTCCGGTAGTCAACCAGCTCGTCATAATACTCATTATAAGTGTAGGTCTGGCTTGCATTGGGGTCGTAGGTGTTGAAGTTGTTCTGTAGCACGGTGTTGTTGCCCAGGTTGAGTGTGCCGCCATTTTCCACCTCGAAGATGGGGCCGGTGGAGGTGAGGGTACCCGTAGGCCACTGGTTGTCCACGCTGGTGGTGTAGTTGTTATCGGCTCCGCCAGTGAGATAGCGGCTCACCATGCTACCATCGAAGACGATGTTGTCAGTGGTGAGGTTGGCACCCGGCTTCACCTTAATCATGGTGCCTTGGTAGGCACACTCACGACCTGGGAAGTCGATATGGTGGCCTTCGTAACGCACCACGGGGATATAACTGTAGTCTAGGCCGTGCAGTGACTGGTTGCCGGTGATGTCCAGCTCGTCGAGGATGCAGAGCACATCGCCAGCCTGATAGAGGTTGTATAGGGCATACTCCAACGTCTGCACGTAGCGATCCGGTCTGAGACCGATGAGATCTCTCGACTCATCGTTGCAGGCATCGATGGTCTTGCCGTTGCGAGTAATGTGTTTGGCCGATGCCAGATAGATGGTGTCGCCCTGAGAGCGGGTACGGATGTAGACGGTGACATCAAAGTGGCCCTGCCATGTGTCGCCGTTCCAATAGTCGAAGCCCAGCACGGCAATGCCGCGACAGCCATCCTGCGGGAGGTATATAGATTCAGTCTCACCGTCGAAAATGAGGCTGATGTCAATGGCTGCGGCCGAGCGTCCGTCAAGCACACCTACAAAGTGTCCACGGTTGAAATCGGCTGTCGGGTCGGGCGGATTGGTATTGTCGGGCGAGCGCAGGGCATCGAGCGCGGCGAGGTCGGCATCCGACATGGCGATTCGCCTATCGGAGGCATTGCTGCTACTATAGGCGGCGCTGTCGCCCGATCGGTTCGCATCGGCGAAGATGTCCAACTCATGATCCTCAATGCTGTACCAACCCAGTGTAGTGGACATCGACTGCGAGAGATACTCTGTTGGCGACATCTTCAGTGCAAAGGTGAAGCCGTCGGACATGAGGCTGGTGTGGTTCATATCGGTCAGGTAGAACTTGGTGGTGTCGGGAGCCGACACGCCTGCTGCAGGATGGCCGATACCCGTACCCTCGCGCAGTTTGCCGTCGATGTGGACGCTGGTGGTGCATGGGGCCCACTGCACGCTGGTGAGGTAGAGGTTGCGCCGCTGCATGGAGGCAGGCAGCACCATCTTGCGCGTATACTGGTTGTTGCCAATGTCGTTGTGCATGGCAACCATGTCGTACGACTGGTTGCGGAACTCCTCGATAACGGTGGTGAGGGAGACGCTGACATCCACTTTTCCGACCAGACTGCCATTTTCGTCGCGCTCGGTGAGGATGAATGTCACCTCGCCGAAGGTGGTGGTGGCAAACTCGGTGCTGTAGGTGAGATAGAAGTCTAACTTGGGTATCACCTCGTTCTCACCGTTGGGGGCGGTTACTGACGTGGTGCGGTAGGCATTCTCGGTCATGGAATAGACCGTGTTGGTCGAGATGACGGCGGTGGTGGAATGATTCGGATCGTTTTCGTCGAAGTTGCCACCCGAGGTCATCAGCAGGCCGAACTTGTGCGACGGGTCGCCATTGATGTCGGTCTGCACAGTTGTGATATTAGTTTCGGGGGTCAATGTGTACCACGTTCCCTCCACGGTTTCGGCCGTGAAGTCGTTGGGCTTGAAGGCCCCCGTGAGGAGTATCAGGTCGCTGTTGCCCTGATTGTGGACACCGTCCTCAATGGTGTAGTAATGGCCTGCGGAGGTCGACGGCAGTTCGATGGTGCCCTTTGCCAGACCGAACATCACGTCCTGGATGTCGGAGGAGGCGAAGGCCCGGTTGTTGTCGAGCTTGTTGACATTCGAGTGTGCCACGATAGTCACCTTGCGCGTGGTGTGGCTGGTGATTTCGTCATCCGATTTCCAAGTGCGGTAGGTGGAGTTGTCACCTTCGATATTGTTGACAAACGAGAACTCGCCAGCATTGCCATCATGGTATGCTCCGTTCTGTGTGTAGGTGTTCTCATTGCAGCAACTGAAGAAGCCGCCGTCGTTCGGGTTTTTAGTTCCAGTCTTCGACCGCGCGGTGACGATGGTTCTGTAGCCGTCCTGCGACAACAGGAATCCATAGCCCTCCACCGCACCGAGGGTACCCTCTTCATTGACGATGTCTACCGACACACCATTGTTGGCCAAGATGGTCGAATAAAGGCGTGTGGCAGGGTCTACAGCCGCATTCAGACGTTCGCAGACCGTTGCTGTTGAACAGATCACACTTGCAACGCCCGAACGCATCGCAGAGAGGGCCTCGGTATTGTTCGAACGCAACACCAACGCAGTGTCAGTAGCACCAGCACTGGTGATGAACTGAAGCCGTCCTGTCCGAGCGATAGGCTCGTCGATTTCAAGCACGTTGTAG
>JAEEIS010000047.1 GCA_016281475.1 Bacteroidales bacterium | reverse complement strand
GTGCCGGGGAACACGGCGCTGTCGAGCAGGGCGCTCATCTTCTTGATCTCACCCTTCGGGGTGGTCTTGCCCCAAGGATTGTCGAAGTCCTCACCCATGAGGATCATACCGCCGCGAGGTCCGCGGAGGGTCTTGTGGGTGGTGGTGGTGACGATGTGGCAATACTTCACGGCATTGTTCAGATAGCCCTTGGCGATGAGGCCGCTGGGGTGGCTGATGTCGCCCATGAGGATGGCACCAATCTTGTCAGCAATTTCGCGCATACGGGCCCAATCCCAGTCGCGGCTATAGGCCGAGCCTCCGCCGATAATCAGCTTGGGATGATGTTCGAGGGCCTTCTTCTCCATGTCCTCATAGTCGACCATGCCGGTCTCTTCCTTCACCTGGTACCCAACCACCTTGTAGTTGATGCCGCTGAAGTTGACGGGGCTGCCGTGCGAGAGGTGTCCGCCGTGGTTGAGGTCCATGCCCATGAAGGTGTCGCCGCTGTTGAGGCAGGCCAGAAACACGGCCATGTTGGCCTGTGCGCCGCTGTGGGGCTGCACGTTGGCCCAGCAGGCACCATAGAGCTTCTTGGCACGCTCGATAGCGATGGTCTCGCTCTGGTCGACAATCTGGCAACCGCCATAGTAACGTTTTCCGGGATAGCCCTCGGCATATTTGTTGGTCATGACGGAGCCCATGGCTTCCATCACCTGGTCGCTAACAAAGTTTTCAGAGGCAATCAGTTCGATGCCTTTGGTCTGACGTTCTCTCTCCTTCTGGATGAGATCGAAAATAGCGGTATCTCTTTGCATAGTGTTTTTAATTGTATTAATTATAAATTTGTATTCTGTGTAAAATTTGTGGGTACAAAACATCGCCTCACACTTCTTGGAGATGTGAGGCGTGTTATTTTCAGTTTGTCATTTAGAAACCGATATGTCCTATCTGTCCGCCGTAGTGGTACTGACCACCCCAAGCTAAAGGACTGATATAGAAGATATGACGATGGTTCCTAGGAACGGTAGGACGGTCGTTGCGAGGGTTGCTGGGATGGAAACGGCAGTGTTCATCTTCGCACCAAAGGGTTGCAGGATCATGAGTAGCAGGGCCATAGACATGAACATGGATGGCATTGCCACTGGCATCAGGAGTAATAATAGTGTTACACCAAGGGCAGGTGTAGGAATCGTATGAACCCGTTTTCATACCGAGCGATTCAGGAGTCACAACATGCGAGGGCATGTTCATGCTGTCGTAGTCGACATCCTCTTTGTTGCACGAGGTGAAGCTCATTGCAGCAACGAAAAGGGTCACGGCAACCAAACTTGACAAGAAAAATGTTTTCTTTTTCATTTTTGTGATAATTGTTTGTGTTTTTTATTCTATTTTATTTCTATGCTAATTTATTATGCCAATGATACTTGCAGGCATATTATATGCCTCGCCGCATATCATTTTCATAGTGCAAAAGTACACATTTTTTTTTACATACAAAATTTTTTCATTCTTTTTTATCAACAAAGTTATTAAACGTCATGTTTCCTAACCCCCCAATTCTCAATATTTATACCTCTTGCCGAGCAGGTTCATCTGGAAACAGAATCCGACATTAAGATTATTGAAGTCGAAATCTTTTATGCTCGCCTGTAGGAACAGGTGCCGGAACAGCAGTGCGTCTATGCCCACCTGCACCTCGTTGCCCGTCCATTCCACCACAGCCCGCGCCTGCGGGAAGAACGAGGGGCGGAAGGTCACGCCGCCCACCACACCGTTCCATTTGGCGTTGTAGTCGCGGGTGTAGTGGCGGTAGGCCAGCGTCAGCCCTAGCACGTTGCCCGCGAGGTCGAAATGCTTGGTGGTGGCCATGTAGTAGTTTTGGAAATAGAGCTGCACGTTCTCGTTGCTGCTTGTGATGGCGGAGGCGATGCTGCTGCCCACGTCGTTGCAGCCGACGGCCACGGCAGGCCAGTACTTGCCTTCTTGCAGCGGGCGCAGCTTGATGGAGAAATTACGGTCCTTGCGTTTGTACACGGGTTCTCCTTGCACCATGTCCATGCGCCCGGTGCACACGTAGCTCAGCTCCACCCAGCTGTATGGCGTGAGACTCAGGTAGTAGTCGTAGGTGTGGTATTTCTCTTCCATGTAGAGGAATCCCACGTCGGGCAGCATGCTCTTGTTCAGGTTGTGCAGGCCGATGCAGGCGTCGCCCTCGTGGCGCATCTCGGCCGAAGGGACGTGCAGCAGGCCCGAAATGCCCGTATACTGTTGTGCCCGCCCGGCCAGGGGCATCACGACGAGCATCAGGATGATGGTTCTATATATATGTCTCATTGCTATTATTCTTTTGGTGTGATAATAAAGTCTGGCTCCATCGTGTGGCTGCCCCATTCCAGTAGGTCGCGGCTGAACCACCCGTCGCGCATGTTCTCTTCGGGGTCGGTGTTGTACATACGGTTGGTCCATTGGTGGACGTTGACGGAGTATGGCAGCGTGTAGTTCGATGCCGGGCGGATGTTTACCGTGCGCTGCTTGCGATGGTAGGGCGGCAGCATGACCACTACCTTGAAGCCGCCGTCGTATCGCTCTATGTTGGTGGCCCCCTTGTTGTTCCAGTTGGCGTAGAGCGACACCGACGAGTGCCTGAAATGGCGTATCACTTCCACCTCGGCACCCAGGTCGCCGTATATGTATGCGCCTACCACGCCCCTCAGTTGGGTGTTGGAGCCCGACAGGTATATGTCGCCGCCGACGGTGCCCGAAAAACGCTTCATGGGGCTGAATCCAATTCCCCCGTAGGTGACAAAGCGACCGGTGCAGCCTCCCTGGGCTTCAAGGGCAAACCAATTGGTCACAGGCAGGAACAGCTTCAGGTCCACGCCATAGCGCGAGCTGGAAAAGAATCCGGCACTGCCCTTGCAGTAGAGGTTGCCCAGCTTCAGCTCCTTGCTGACATCCAGCAGTCCGAAATGGAACCACCCCGGCTGGTAGTCGTAGTATACGTCATAGACGGGGTCTTTGAACTGGTTGATAATATCCACAAAAACCTGTCCGGCCACCTGCCAATGGTCGCCGAAATACCATTTGAATCCGGGCGTGACGTAGATGTATACGTCATACTGGCGGGTGAACGAAATGTCGCGGAGGTTGACTTCCACGCCCGAAAAGATGTCGACACTCATGTCCCGCTTCTGCGCTGTCGCCCTGTTGGTTGGAACTGCCAGCATGACGGCCATCACCAGCATCAGCAGCGGTGTCGTCCTAAGTCGTGTAAAGGTGTTCTGCATACTAATCATATTATAGTTTAATGTTTAAGCTGACGCAGCAAATTATTATCAACTTTCATTTTTCAACTTGCAAAGATACAACTTTTTTTCCACACTGCATGTTTTTTTTCGCATCGGGGTGCAAATTTCGTTTCCCCCTAGTGGCTCCCAGCAAACCTCTATCCATTGGCGGTGCATGTTAGGTCCTTCATCGCTATGGGAGCGATGAAGAGTCTTGTTATCGGTAAAAATCGGTAGAATGAGGTAGGAATCCGTACGAAGCGGAAGGAATCGGTAGGTGGTATCTTTTTTTTACAAGGGGTGGCGGAGCGGTGAGGCTTGGCGGCGGCGGGCGGTGTGGGAGAGCGGGCGGCGGGTTGGGTGTTAGGGCTGTAGGTTTTTTAGTGTCAGCTGTCCGTTTTCGTAAACGGCGTAGTTGCGGTGCAGCAGCCAGTCGCCGACGTTGACGTATGTGCAGCCGGGCAGGCAGTCGTCCTTGACGAGGGGGGTGTGGCGGTGGCCGAAGACGCAGTAGTCGAAGTGTTCTTTCTCAAGCCGTTGGCGACAATAGATGACGATGCCCTCGCGGTCGTCGCCTTGGTATTGGAAAATGTTGGGGTTCTTCTTGATGTGGCTGTTGCGGCTGTGGCGGCTCCAGCAGCGGGCGATGCCGAAGGTGAGGCCGGAGGGCAGGAGGGCGAAGAGGCGTTGGTTGAGGCGGCAGCGGAAGATGCGGCGGATGAGGTCGTAGCGGCGGTCGAGGTGACCCAGGCCGTCGCCGTGGCCGACGAGGAAGCGGCGGCCGTCGAATTCGATGGTGTCGGGTTCGTCGTGCATGGTGACGCCGAGTTCGTCCTTGAGATAGTCGAAGATCCACATGTCGTGATTGCCGATGAAGAAGTGGAGCCTGATGCCCGCATCGGCCAGTTCGGCCATCTTGCCCAGCAGGCGCACGTGGCCCTTGGGCACTACGTAGCGGTAGGTGAACCAGAAGTCGAACATGTCGCCGAGGAAGACCACCATGGCGGCATCCTGCTTCATCTGGTCGAGTAGCGCGCAGAGTTCCCGCTCGCGCTGGGGCGAGTCGTCTCCGGCACCGAGGTGGGTGTCGGTGAGGAAGTATAGCTTGCTATTGGGCATATTGGTAGCGGGTGCGCTCCACGGTGTTTTTGAAATGGAGGGTATGGGGGTTTTCGGGCAGGGTTTCTTGTAGGCCTTCGAGCACGGCTTCGTAGAATTCGAAACTGTCGGCGGGGTTGATGAGGGGGTGGTTGTTGAAGGGTTTGTAGAGGGCTATGAGTGTGGTGAGGGAGCCGAGGTTGTCTTCGATGAAGTGGACCACGTATTGCTGTTGCTCGGCGTAGGTGGCGGCGTAGATGGAGTCGGTGATGTCGTGTTCGTGGTCGAATTCGGCCTGTGTCATGTCGCCGTCGGCGAGGAGCTGGCGGTTCTTGGAGTCGGTGGCCACGATGTCTTTGAGCACTTCGGTGCCTTGGTTGGAGTAGTCCTGCAGTTGCCACAGGAGCTGCGATTCGCCGTAGCCTTCGATTTCGTAGCTGGTGGTGAGGGCGTTGTAGTCGCCGTGGAGCACTATCTTTTCGTCCATGTCGGGCAGCAGCACGATGTAGTCGGCATCGCTGACGTGGACATTGACGAAGGTCTTGTAGGGCATGGAGTAGCGATATTTGAAGTGCCCTTTGGAGTCGAGGCGGACGGAGTCGATGAAGATGCGCGACTCGGGCGACATTTCTTCGAGGTAGATGGTCTTGTTGGCACCGTTTTCGAGAGTGCCTTCGATGACTATTTCGTCCTTGTTGCCGCAGGAGGTGAGCAGCAGGATGAGGCTGAGGATGGAGATGGGGAGAATTTTTTTCATGGATGGAGGGGGTTCTGTTGTTGTAAAGACATGTCGAGGAGGGTGATGGCCGCCATTGCCTCGACGATGACGGGCAGGCGGGGGATGTGGCAGCTGTCGTGGCGGCCGTGGGGTGCGACGTGATGGAGGGTGCCGTCGCTGTCGCGACAGAGCATGCCGTCGGGCTGAGTGGGCGGGAGATGGAAGCCGACGTGGAAGACGATGGGCATGCCGTTGCTGATGCCGCCTTGGATGCCGCCGCAGTGGTTGGTGAGGGTGAGGGTGTCGTTGCTGCCGTGTTCGCGCCATTGGTCGGGGAAGGCCTGCTGCGAGAGGCGGAAGGCTTCGGGGGGGTCGCCCATGGCGAATGCCATGGCGGAGGGGATGGAGAGCATGGCGTAGGCGAGACGGGCGTTGAGGCGGTCGAAGATGGGGTCGCCGATGCCGGCGGGGACTCCCTCGATGGTGCAACTGATTTCGTGGTCGTGGTGGGTGGAGCGGAAGGTGATGCCTCGGTCGCGGAGTATCTGTTTGGCCAGCGCGCCTGCCACTACGCGTGCCGCCGTCTCGCGGCCGGAGGCGCGTCCGCCGCCGCGATGGTCGCGGATGCCAAATTTTCCGGCATAGGTGTAGTCGGCGTGGCCAGGGCGGCAGAGGTGGCGCAGGGGTTCGTAGTCTTCGGGTCGGCAGTTGCTATTCCTTATCATAAAGGATAGGGGGGTGCCGAGCGTGGCACCGTCCATCAGGCCGCTGAGCCATTCCACTTGGTCGGCCTCATGGCGCGGGGTGAGGCCTTGTTGTGTGCCGTCGTCGCCTTCGCGGCGGCGGCGCAGTTCGTTGTTGACGAATGCTTGGTCAACGACAATCCCGGCTGGGCACCCGTCGACGACACCGCCCACGGCCGCGCCGTGTGATTCGCCAAAGGTGGTCAGCCGGAATTGGTTGCCAAAGGTGTTCATTTTTGTGAAATATGGTGACTAGTGAATGGTGATTCGTGATTCGACAAATGGTTTGTCTATTCACTAATCACTTATATCACTTATTTTTGGATTACCTGTATGCCGTTGTTCTTAGGGGCCTGGTCGGGCAGGATGTCGAGCAGTTCGACCTCGAAGATGAGGGTGGAACCCGGAGGAATGCTACCCATGATCTGGTCGCCATAGGCAAGGTTGGAGGGAATGTAGAAGATGTATTTGGAGCCGATGTCCATCAGCTGCAGGCCTTCGGTCCAGCCGGGGATGACCTGGTTGAGGAAGAACTCGGCAGGTTGGCCACGGTCGACACTGCTGTCGAACACTTTGCCGTCGAGGAGTTTGCCGGTGTAGTGGACTCTCACCTTGTTGGTGGCGGTGGGTTTCTTGCCGCCTTTGCCCTTCTGGACAATCTTGTACTGCAGGCCGCTCTTGGTTTGGTATACCGACTTGTTGAGGGCGTTCTCTTCGAGGAATTTCTTGCCTGCGGCAATGTTCTCGTCTTTGCTGGCCATCAGTCTTTCCTGTTCTGCTTGCTGGCGTTTTTCATACTCTTGTTGGAAACGTTGGAGGAGGGGACGCATCATGGCGTCGTTCCATGTGTTCTGTCCTTTGTAGCAGTCAATCATCGACTGGCCGGCAGCCTCGCCGTTGATGCCGAGGTTGTCGCGGAGCCAGCTTTGGTAGATGTCCTTACCGATGGCGTAGGAGGCGGAGTCGTTGAAGTTCTTGAGCACGATGGGACGGTACATGTCGTTCATCTGCTGCTGTTTCTGATAGGCCTCGAGGGTTTCGTTGAGGGCTTTCTGCACGGATTCGTAGGCGTCGGCCTTCTGCTTGAGCATGTTGTAGTCGGCTTCGGACATGGTGGCCTTGCCGCGTTTGATGGTGACTTGCTGGGCACTCACGGCGGTGCCGAGGAGCAGGATGGTGAGGGTGAGAATGATTCGTTTCATTATAATAATAGATTTTTGATTTTCATTTTTAAACTCCAATCTTTCAATGCGTGATTGAAAGATTGGAGTTTTTTGTATAGGTTGCCGTCGATGCGACGGCTGGGGGTTGTTTTACTTGTATTCTTTGGGTGCAGTGCCGTCGAGGATTTCCTTGCCGCAGATGGCGAGGGCGAGCATTTCGTTTTCGCCCTTGTAGACCTTGACGGGGGCAATCCAGCTGATGCGGTCGGTGATCATCTGCATCCAGGGCTTGCTGTAGGCAATGCCGCCAGTGAGGAGGATGGCGTCGACCTTGCCGTTGACGACAGCGGCGAGACGGCTGATTTCGAGCGACACCTGGTAGCAGAAGGCATCGACGAGGAGCTGGCACTTGGCATCGCCTGCCAGGGCTTTCTTCTCCACCTCGTAGGCATCGTTGGTGCCGAGGTAGGCCACGAAGCCGCCTTCGGCGGTGACAATCTTCTTCAGCTGGGCTTCGGTGTACTTGCCGGAGCATGCCACCTCGATGAGTTTGCTGGCGTTGATGCTGCCGCAACGGGTGGGCGAGAAGGCACCGAGGCCGCAGAGGGCGCGGTTGACTTCGACGCAACGGCCGTGCTGGTGGATGCCGACGCTGACGCCGCCGCCCATGTGGGCGATGATGAGGTTGAGGTCCTCATAGTGCTTGCCGAGTTCGCGGGCGTAGAGCTTGGCGGTCATCTTTTGGTTGAGGCAGTGCCAGATGACACCTTCGTGGCTGGGGTCGAGGTCGAAGATGGGGTGGCCAGAAATCTTGGCATATTCGGGACGCTCGTCCACGATGCCGGGGTCGGCGATGTAGGCGCAGTCGAGACCAATCTCCTTGGCGATAGCGTCGCTGATGAGTGCGCCGAGGTTGCAGGCGTGCTTGCCCTGGATACCGGCGTGGCACTCTTCCTTCATCAGGTCGTTGACACGGTAGCAGCCGCTCTCGCAGGGGCGGGTGAGGCCGCCGCGACCCATGACGACGGCAATTTCGTCGGTGCCGACACCGTGGCGTTTCACCATGTCGAGGATAGCGTCTTTGCGGTAGTCGAACTGGTCGGCAACTTCGTGGAACTTCTGAATCTCCTCAATGGGGTGAGACAGGTTCTCGGTAAATATCTCAGTCTCGCCTTCGTAGATGGCAGCCTTGGTGGAGGTTGCACCGGGGTTGATGACTAGGGTGTATTTCTTAGTACTCATAATGATATGTTGTGTTTAATTAATTTCGTCGTCACAAATATTTGCAAAATTCGATTTGCAAAAATAGTAAAAATATTTGAATAATTGAATTTATTGTTGTTTTTTTAACAAAAAAGTGTGTAATCGCACTTAGATACTTTTCAATTTAGCTATACATGCCTGTTGCGTTTGAGGAGGAATGGGAGCAGCACCTGGTCGAAGCCCTGCTGGGTGTCGATAGGCTGGTAGTCGATGCGGTAGCGGATGGCGTGTTGTTTGATGTCGGCGGTTTGGCGGACCATTTGTTCGTGGTATTTTTCTGCCACCTCGGAGGGGAGCAGCTTGAGGTGCCGCCCGCTTTCCAAGTCGATGAATTCGGTGGGGCGGTTGGGGTAGTCGAAGTCGATTTCGTGGCCGTGGTGGAGGGTGTGGAAAAGGATTACCTCGTGCTTGCAGTGTCGCAGGTGTCGCAGGGCATCCATCATGGGGTCGTGGTCGTCGGGCTTGACGAGGGCATCGGTGAAGATGACAACGAGTGATCGCCGATGCAGCCGCTCGGCAGTGAGGTGGAGAGCCTCGGCGATATGGGTGGGGGAGGGGGATTGCAGTGCCTGCTTGGGTTCTTGGCGGAGTTCCTTTTCTAGTATTTCGAGCAGGTATTTCTGATGCACACGGCTGCTATGGGTGTCGGTCTGCAGGTCGATACCGTCGCTGAGCAGGGTCAGCCCGAAGGCATCGCGTTGTTTCAGCAATAGTTCGCTCAGCACGGCGGCGGCATAGCAGGCGAAGGTGATTTTGTTGGGATGCTCCAGATTGCCATGGTCCTCAATAGGCAGGAGCATCGAGCTGCTGTGGTCGATGACCAGTTGGCAGCGGAGGTTTGTCTCCTCCTCGAAGCGTTTAAGATAGAGCTTGTTGGTGCGGCCATAGAGTTTCCAGTCAATGTTGCGGGTCGACTCGCCAACGGTGTATTGGCGGTGCTCGGCAAATTCGACCGAAAAGCCGTGAAAGGGACTTCTATGCAGGCCAATGAGGAAACCTTCCACAATCTGGCGAGCAAAGAAGTCCAGCGAATTGTATTTCTCTAGTTCGAAAACCACGAAAGTTGATTATTGTAGGGGCAGACACTGGTGTCTGCCCGTGCTGAAAGTTTAAGGGTTAGGGGTTAGGAGTTAGAGGTTAGGGACGGCAGCAACTCTAACCTCTAACCTTTTCAATTTTCAACTTTCAATTTTCAATTTTACAGCAGTGCGTCAATTTTTTCGGTGAGGGTGCTTTTCTGTACGAGGCCTACGCTCTTGTCCTTGGGCTCGCCATTCTTGAAGAAGAGGACTGTGGGCACGTTGCGGATGCGGAACTGCGCGGCGATGGTGGAGCACTCTTCCACATCGGCCTTGCAGATGGCGGCTTTGCCTTCGTACTCGTTGGCAATCTCTTCGACGATGGGGGCGAGGGCCTTGCAGGGGCCGCACCAAGTGGCACCAAAATCAATCATAACGACGGGATTGTCGGCCAGCACTTGCTTGAAATTTTCTTCTGTGATGTTGATTTCCATGATGTATTGATTTTTTAAGTTGATAAACTTTGCGACTGCAAAAATACGTAAAAAAATCATTATGCAACTACCATTTCTATAAAAAAAATACTTATTTACAGCCTCTCCGCAGTTAATGTTTTTGCCGTCAATGGGTTGTAGCGGTAGAAAAAATGGCTGTTGATAATTTATGTATTATTAAGTTTTGCCATGAGAGTTTTTTTGCGTACTTTTGCAAGCTAAAACAGATAATACGAATAATTAGAAAGAACTATATATGAAACGCTTTTGCTATATAGGTGCGGTTTTGTTGCTCATGTGGCCCGCCACACTGAGGGCTCAGCACCATCCCAATCACGCCGAGGCTACCGACATGGCCGACCAGTTTGTGACCAATTACGACAGCCTCTTAAACAGCTATGTCATTAATAAATACGCTGCCTCCACGCGTCGACATCGAGCCAATATCAACACCGACTATGCCTTCGACCAGATTCCCGACAGCGTCATAGCGCGTCGATTGCACTCGCTGCATACGGTCATCCCTATGACCTTCAATGCCGAGGTGCGTTCCTATATACGCATGTATTTGAACCGTATGCGCGGTCGTTTGGACGTGATGCTCACCCTGTCGGAGTTTTATTATCCCATTTTCGAAGAGGCGTTGGCACGCTACGATGTGCCTGAGGAACTGAAGCACCTCACCATTGTCGAGTCGGCCATGAACCCCCTTGCCACCTCGCGTGTGGGTGCTGCGGGACTGTGGCAGTTTATGTACACCACCGGCAAGAACTACGGCTTGGAAGTCAATTCCATCATCGACGAGCGTCGCGACACATACAAGTCTTCCGATGCCGCCGCCCACTACATCCACGACCTCTACAACGTGTTCGGCGACTGGCACCTTGCCATCGCTGCCTACAACTGCGGCCCAGGCAATATCAACAAGGCCATTGCCCGGTCGGGCGGCAAACGCGATTTTTGGCAAATCTACCCCTACCTGCCCCGCGAGACTCGCGGCTATATCCCCGCCTTCATCGCTGCCACCTACATCATGAATTTTTATCCCGAACACGGTCTGCATCCCAAGCGCGTCACCATCCCCCTGCGTACCGACACTATTATGGTGGTGCGCAATATGCTTTTCACCTTCGTGAGCAAATACACGGGTGTGGAGATGGACGAGCTCCGCACGCTCAATCCGCAATACCGTATCGACATGATTCCTGGCGAAGGCAACTCTTATCCTTTGTGTATGCCCACCGACAAGATGAACGACCTGATACATTGGGCTGACACCATTTTCTTGGCTTCCGAGGATTCCCTCAGCCGCAGGACTGTCGCCGTCAAGCCTGCCGCCACCGACGACAACCGGCCTGCTGTCAGCTCTCGCAGCAGCCGCAAGCACTCGCAATCTTCATCCTACCACAAGGTGCGTCGGGGCGAGACCCTCTCTTCTATTGCTGCCAAGCACGGCACCACCATTTCTAAGATTAAAAAGCTCAACGGCCTTTGTTCCGACCGCATCCGCGAGGGACAACGACTGAAAGTAAAATAGTTGTTTGATTGTTGAAACGTTGTGCGGTAGCCACTTTCAACCCTAACCTTTAACCTAATAATTACAATTTTAATTATGAAAAAGATACTCCTCACCATTTGGAAAATCGTTAAGAACAAGTATGTGGCGGTGACGCTGGTCTTCCTCCTTTTCTTCTTCTTCTTGGGGGAGAACAACTTCCTTGTCACCCATCGGCTCAGCCGTGACGTGGCGGAGCTCAACAAGGAGATTAACTTGCTCGAAAACGCCATTAAACAGGATAGTGCCGAAGCGGTCTCGCTCATTGGCAACATCGAGGCCCTCGAGACGTATGGGCGCGAACACTACTACATGAAACGCGACAATGAGGACATCTACATTATCAAGGATTAGCATTGTCCTGCTCACACTGCTCCTCTTCACCTCCTGCGAGGCGGTGAAGAATTTTCTTTCACGCGATTTGGAAGAGGAGGACTACTCTGTCGGTGAGCTCTATGTCGACGAGTATGTTTCCGAGGTGCCATACGTGCCCACACCCACTGCCGAGGCCAAGGCCGCAGGTAGGGTGAACGCGCTGGGCATTGAGCGTGCCGCAGGCGACAACGAGCAGCTCTACGATGCCATCGAGGCGTGGATGGGAACCCCCTACAGATATGGCGGCACCACCAAGGAAGGGGTGGACTGCTCTGCCTTTGTGGGGCATATTGTCCGCGAGGTCTATCAGCGCCGGCTCCACCGCGTGGCAAACGACATGCAGCAGGATGTCACCCTCATCACTAAGAGCGAGCTGCGCGAGGGCGACATCGTCTTCTTCACCAATAGCAAGGGCCGCGTCTCGCACGTGGGCATCTACCTCAAGGACGGCCTCTTCGCCCATTCCTCCACCTCGCGCGGCGTCATCATCAGCCGCCTCGACGACAGCTATTGGAGCAAACATTTCTACAAAGGGGGACGCATAAACTAACGGAAGCCTGCCCTAAGGCAGGCTTCCGTTATGAATAAATAGGGGCTTGTTTGCCAGTGCTACTGGGCATCTTGGATTAGTCGGATATATCCATATCCCGTAGCATCATGGAAAATGATGTAGTTATCAGACCAAAGCACTTTCCCTGTTGTTGTGAAATATTCGGGATAGTAGTATGTACGAATTATGGTCGGGTCGTCCCAGTCCTCCATTTGCTCTTTCCTGCCGGGAAGGAAAATAGCACCTGCGGCTTCGAGCTGCCGCCACTGGTGCAGGGTGTACACGTTGTCCGTCCAGCTGTATGAGTCTGTATACATATACATGTTCGGAGCATTACTATTGTCGATGCTGCTGGCAGGGGTGAAGGTTATCCCGCTAGGCAGTACAAAGTTGTCGGGCAGTAGGATTATGCCACCTTGGTTGTTGACCGTGGCTAAGCCGCGCTTTTGATTAGCATTGGTGCGGGTAAACAGGATGTATCGCAACTCGGCGGCGGTAGGCGTGCGCCACAATCCGGCCTCGTTGCCCCCGTTGGCGATGGGATTGTACACCCCCCAGTCGTAGTTGGTGCCGGCCAAATTGTTCACCCCCTCTGGCGAACATGCGGATATCCAGCCGTTGAAGAAAGTGATGGTATTATTGTATCCGCTGGCTCCCCAACAATAATATTCTGCGTCGGTTACTACTTGGTATTGCTCATCGCGAAAAACCCACTCCCAGCCAGTGCACTCTTCTTCCCAATGGCTCCATTCGCCATCTTCAAACCAGTAACGTCTTGTAATTGGTTTAAGTCTTAGCACACCCTGCGAGAACCACACTTGGTCGCCATTACTGTTGACCGTGAACAGGCCGCCCTTTGCACCCACGGGCTTGAGAGCTATCTCGTTGCTGCCTAGTGATGGTGGTGTACTTGCTGCGCTCGACGGTGATGGAGCTGCCTTCCTTGGCGGTCAGCACGCTGGCGTTGCCGTCGTTGTCGTAGATTTTGAACTTAAGGGTGTCGTAGCTGCCAGCTGGCAGATAGATGAAGAAGTCGTGGCCAGAGGCGATGCTTTGTGCGGTGCATTCGAGGGTGGTGGTGTTGCTGCCCGACTCGTCGTTGCGATAAGTCAGCGTGGGATTCCCATGGTTGTAGGTGACATCGAATGTGCCGTTAATCACGCGGTCGGCGATGATGTCGATGCGGGAGACGCTGGTGCTGTTCTTCGTGAGGCTGAACTTCAGCACGCCGCAGAGGCATTTGAACGACAAACCGTTCGATTCGCTGATGGCATACATGGGGAGTCCGCGCAGGTTGCCGTCGGCACTGTTCTGCACGGCGGGGAGGGTGATGACATTGCTGTCCTCGGCAATGTCGGCAGGGTAGACTGCATGGTAGGTGCTGCTCTCTAGAACCTCGGTCCCGACGCTGTAGAAACCAGCCTGCAGGCCACCTTGGGTCGGAGTGGCCGAATAGAGATGGCCCTCGTTGTCCTCGGCATTGTTGCCGAAAATCTTGATTTGGTCGCCCGTGGTCCAGAAAAGCGAATTGCCGTTGAGCACGGTTTTCGTGTAGATGTCCGAACAGTCCTCCATGGTGGCAAAGAACCGCGCACCGCTAAGGTCTTTTTCCTTCTGGCAGGAGGCGATACACATGACCACCACTGCCAAAGCAAAGAATCTGATGATTGCTTTTTTCATTTCGTTACTGTTTTGAATTGTTGGTTAATAGAAGATAGCACCGCCATAGTTGTTGGTAGTGCCACCGCCGAAGTCGGTGTTGCTGTTAGGATTCGAGCCGGTGCCAGAACTTGAACCCGAGCCCGATTCCCCATAGAATGAGGCTCCGCTTGACTGAAAGCCCTTCTCCACGCGGGCGTTCAGCGTTTCAACCATAGGAGTGGTGTACTCCATTTTCATTTTTTCTGTCATTGGTAGTTGTTTTTTTCGTGTTGCCTACTCTATAAAACAGTTTTCGGCTTCCCTGCCTGAGCCGGAAGCCGATATTCTCTAAACAAGAGGCGCAAAAAAAGGCGTGATTCTTTCGTTTGTACTGCTTATTTTTGCGTAGGCGTCTGGAAATACCTTGAGTCAAATAAGTGTTACGAAAATCCACGCCCCATGGACGTGAACTTTACGCTATCCCATTCTCGACTCGTGTAAGTTTTCCAGACTTTACGCAAGAGAACAAGAGCGTCAAGCTCAGATGTTTATGTCTTTATTTTTCGTTGTTTACATGTTCTTGTACATTTTCTGTATCGTGGTGCAAAAATACACATTTTTTCTCACATGGCAGAAAAAAAAGTTTCATTTCCTTTTTTCGCGCGGCAAAGATACGCATTATTTTTGTCCCCGTTGCCGCATTCTACCGCTTAGTGCGGATTCCTACCGCTTTGTACCGATTTCTACGGATTGGGAGATTGTTTGGGGCTCATTTAGCGATTAACAATCCTAAAAGAATTGGGCGAAAATGGGCGGTTGGCGGGAGGCAGGCGGGGAGGAGTATCAATTCACCTTTATTCCTCCGTGGTCAACTGGCTGAGGGTGGCGCGGGTGATGCGGATAAGGTCCTGCGGGGCTATTTTGAACTGTAGGCCGCGCATACCGGCACTGACAAAGATGTGGTCGAATTCGGCGGCGGTGGAGTGGATGTAGGTGGGAAAGGCTTTTTTCATTCCAATGGGACTGCAACCGCCTCGGATGTAGCCCGTGAGGGGCAGCAACTCCTTCATTGGGATGAGGTCGCACTTCTTGTTGCCCGACACCTTAGCGGCCTTCTTCAGGTCCACCTCTTCAGCACCAGGGATGACGCATACGAAGTGTCCGCTACGGTCGCCATGCAGCACTAGGGTCTTGAACACCTGGCGAATGTCTTCGTGTAGCTGGTCGGCGACATGCTGTGCGCCGAGGTCGGTATCGTCCACCTCATAAGGTATCAGTTCGTAAGGAATCTTTTTGCTGTCGAGAATCCGTGCGGCGTTGGTCTTCATGGTGTTGAAAATTAATGATGAAGGGTTGGAGGTTAGGGATTAGAGATTAGAAGTTAGAGGAGGTGGCCAAAATTTCAACTTTCATTTTTCAATAGTTGTTGGTGGATGTGCTGCACCTGACGGGCGCGAGGATTGCCTTCGTAGTTGAGCACCACATAGTGGGCGCGCATCATCTTCTCTTCGGCACTGAGCTGGTTGCGCATACGGGCCTGCAATTGTTCGCGGGTGGCGTGGTCGCGCAATTCCAGTCGGCGCAGGCGTTCCTCTTCTTCCAGATAGACGCACACGACGTGGTCGACCAGCTGGTCGAATCCGTATTCGTAGGCAATGGCGGTCTCAAAGATGACGTAGGGCGCTTGACTGTGTGCCTGTACGAAATTTTGAAAATCTTCCCACACCCGTGGGTGGATGAGGGCGTTGAGACGGGCGAGCGCGTCGCGGTCGGAAAAGACGATTTGGGCAATGGCACGTTTGTCGGCACTGCCGTCGGGCATCATCACGTCGTCGCCAAAAAGGTTGCGTATTTGTTGTAAGAAGGCGGGGTCGTCGTAATAACGGCCTGCCACCTGGTCGGCCACAAAGCAGGGGATGCCCAGTTGCTCAAATTGGTTGAGGACGGTGGTCTTGCCACAGCCTATGCCACCCGTGAGGGCGACAAGAAGGGGTCTATCGGATGATGACATATTGTATCGCGGAGGGAGATATTTGCTTTACGCGGGTGTCTGCCGGGAAGAGTGAGGCTCGCACGGGGAGGGTCTGCGAGTTGTCGTCAGCGTTGTAGTCCACAACCAGATGCACCATCTCGGGGGTGATGTTGTCGTAGTCCTTGAGAGGGACCCATAGGGTGACATCGACTCGCTCGGGATGCAGGCGCACACGAAGTTGCTGGTTGTCTGATTGGAATCGGACGGGCACGGAGAGAGTCTTTTCCACATATCGGTCGATGGGGAGGAACAGTTGAACGCTGTCGGCAGAACTGCGCAGGTCGGGGTGGCGCAGCCATACGGGGTCGAGGGCGAGGGTGACACGGCAGCTGTCGTTGAGCTGGGTGAGGCGCGATGGAAGCGTGGTGACTTCGGGTATGCGCTGCAGGAGTGCGGGGTCGCCATAGAGCCATACTGTGTCGGGTTCGATAACGGGGTCGCCCGACAGTCCGCATTGTTCGGCAAAAGCGAATTCTACATCGCGCAATTGTGGAGCATATCCGCGCCGCCCCAGTTCGGTGAGGGTGAGTTTGAGGCTTTCGACATTGCTTTTCACCCCATGGGTGCCGTGGAAGGAGAGTTGGCTGAGCAGCTCTTCAAACAGCGCATCGCCCACTTTGACAATTGTGTCAGTGGTGGTTGTGATGCGAAATGCCTTGTGCTTCACGGTATTGTAGCGTGCGATGGCGAGGAAGCAATTGGACTTGATGGTGAGGGGCAGCAGGGTGTCGGCATAGGTGACCACATAGCGAGCGGTGTCGTAGCCGGTCCATTCCACACGCACCTGCAAGGGATAGTCCTCATGTTCCGACATGGTCACCACCAGCCAGATGATGGCCGTAATGACAAGTATGACCCAAAATGAGCGATGCCGGAACATGGGTAAATAGGTTAGGGGTTAGAGGTTAGAGGTTAGGGGCGACAACTACTCTCAACACTAACCTCTAACCTTTCAATTATTTCTTTGTTTCAGTCTGTTGCTGGGGCAGGGGTTGCACCATCGACTTCTCGACGGTGACCACAACTCCGTTGGATATCTCCACGTCGACGGTGTGCTCGGCCACCTCATGAACTTTGCCGTAGATGCCGCCGCTGAAGCTGACACGGTCGCCTTTCTTAAGACCGGCGCGGAACTCGCGTTCTTTCTTTGCCTGTTTCTGTTGAGGACGTATCATCAGTAGCCACATCACCACAAAGATGAGTATGAGCCAGATGAGCATACTGCTGCCGCCGCCTTGGGGAGCTGGAGCTTGAAGGAGAGTGAATAAAGGAGTGTTCATTTTAAATGTTGATTTTTAGCGTTTTTAATTCTATTTTATGTTTATGTCGCGTCAGCCTGAACTTCTCAGTACGGGCAGACACTGCTGTCTGCCCCAACAACTCAGTTTGCCACTTGGGCAACAATCTTGAGCACATTCTTTCCCGGCTGTGCGTTCGAGCTGACGGTTACCTCTTGGTATTGCTGTCCGGTCTTGCCTTGCGAGTTGAAGGTGACGGTGATATATCCGTCGCCGCCCGGCTTGATGCGACCACGGGGGTAGTCGGCCACAGTGCATCCGCAAGTGGCTGAACATCCGCTGATAACCAAGTCGCGTTTGCCCTTGTTGACGAAGTGGAAGCTGTAGGAGATGCTCTCGCCCTGGCTGATGCGTCCAAAGTCGTGCAAATCGCAATCGAAAGCCATGGTGGGCATAGGCTCTGAGATGTCGTAGCCGTTGGCGCTGTTGGGGTTGTGGATAAGGTCCACGTCGATGTCGCTGTTCTGCGTGCCGTGGTTGCAGCCGCTGGCAAGTGCCATGGCGAGAAGGCATGTTATTATAAGATATTTGCGCATGTCGATAGGTTAGAGGTTAGGGAGTTGAAAGGTGATAATTGAAAATGAAACCTCGCGGGGGCGAATAATATGTCAAATAATTTCAATTTTCACCTTTCAATTTTCAATTTCAATTTTCAGAATATTCGTTCTCGTCGAGGTCCTCGAGCAGGCTGGGGTCGATAAGTCCGCGTCCAGTCTTGTTGATACGGCCCGCTGAGCGCAGTTCGATGATGAATTTGTCGAGGATTCCGTTGATAAAGAGGCGGCTACGCTCTGTGCTGAACTCTTTCGACAGTTCGATATACTCGTCCACCGTCACCCCTTCGGGGATGGAAGGGAACTCGGTCAGCTCTGCCACCGCCATGTTCAGCAGCAGCACGTCCATAAAGGCCACGCGGTCGAAGTCCCAGCCCCGCAAGTTCTTCCTAATCATGCTTTCCACCTCGTCGGTGTGGCGTAGCGTCACCAACAGCAGGTGGCGGGCAAACTCAAAGGCATCGACATCCTTTTCGAAACGCTCGTCGTGCATCAGGGGGATGGGGGTTGCCTCGTCGAGGGTGCTGTCGAGTGCCTTCATCATCATGAAGTTATATTGGGCTATCTGGTCGTAGTCGTCCTCCCACAGCAGGCTTTGCGATTGGATGAGGTCGCGGAGCGACTCCTGGTTCACCAGATATTTGAATATCTTCAGGGCAAACTGTTGGTCGTTCTCGAAAGTCTGTTCTGTGGCCAGATGGCTCTTATACTCGTCCGTCTTGATGATGGCGAGGTATGCTTTGTGGAAGGCCTCGTCGTATTCCACACGGCCCCAGTTCACTTTGCTCTCCTCCGTATGGTGGCGCAGGTCGTAGTTGTCGGCCAGTCGGCTGACGAAGAGGTTGTTTGCCAGTCGGCGGTTGGGGTTGCGCTCCTCTTCGGTGGGAAGGTACTTGTGCTGTGCCTCGTCCATCATCTGGTTGGCAGTCTCCACAAAGTGTACCAGCGCGGCGACCTGTATGGTGCCTAAGTCGTTGAGGCGGTTGATGTGGTGTTTGAAATTGCGTTCGGCAATGGTGATGTCCACAGGGTCCGTCATCGTGGCATAGACGGCCTGCAGTACTTTCGAGCGTAGAAAATGACGACTAAGCATGTTATGAAGGTTAGTGGTTAAAGGTTAGTGGTTAGGGGGAGTCAGTTACACTCAACACTAACCTCTAACCTCAGTTATATTACAATATTTATAATCTTGTTCGGTACGAAGATGATGCGTTTGGGCTCTTTGCCGTCAAGCCATTTCTGTGCCAGCGCGTCGGCCTTCACGGCGGCAATGGCCTCCTCCTGCGTGATGCCGTTGGGCAGCTCCAGCGTCAGGCGCATCTTGCCGTTGAACGACACCGGGTAGGTGAACGTGTCCTGCACCAGCATGGCGGGGTCGTACTCCGGCCATGCCGCTTCGCACACGCTGCTCTCGTGTCCCAGCACGTGGTACAGCTCTTCGGCGATATGTGGTGCAAAGGGGGCCAGCAGCACTACCAGTTTGTCCAGCACCTCGTCAGCCACCTCCTTCATGCCGCCCAGGTCGTTGGTGCAGATCATAAAGGTCGAGACCGACGTGTTGAACGAGAATCGCTCTATGTCGTCGGTTATCTTCTTGATGGTCTGGTGCAATATCTTCAGCTGCGCCTTGTCGGCGGGAGCGTCGGTGCGGCTGTCAAACAGCTTGCAGAACTTCTTCAAGAAGCGGTGCACGCCCTCTATGCCGTTGGTGTCCCACGGCTTTGCCTGCTCCACGGGGCCGAGGAACATCTCGTACAGCCTCAGCGTGTCGGCACCGTAGCGTGCCACCAGGTCGTCCGGGTTCTGCACGTTGTACATCGACTTCGACATCTTCTCCACCTCCCAGCCGCAGACATATTTGCCGTCTTCCAGCTCGAAGCGGGCGTTGGCAAATTCGGGTCGCCACTGGCGGAACTTTTCAATGTCCAGTATGTCGTTGTTCACGATATTGATGTCCACGTGGATAGGCACCGTCCGTTCCTCACGTCCAGGGATATTCTTCGACACAAACAGGTTGTTGTCCTCCTTGCTGCGATACACGAAGTTACTCCGTCCCTGTATCATGCCCTGATTCACCAGCTTCTGGAACGGCTCCTGCTTCACGCTCATGCCTATGTCGAAGAGGAACTTGTTCCAGAAACGGGCGTAGATGAGGTGGCCTGTGCCGTGCTCCGCGCCGCCGACATAGAGGTCCACGTTCTGCCAATACTCCACGGCCTCCTTGCCGAAATAGGCCTTGTCGTTCCGCGGGTCCATATAGCGCAGATAATATCCGCTCGACCCCGCGAAGCCCGGCATCGTGCTCAGCTCCAAGGGGAAGATGGTCTTATTGTCAATCTTCGAGGTCTCCACCACTTGGCGGTTCTGCTCGTCCCACGCCCACACGGCGGCGTGTCCCAGCGGCGGCTCGCCCGTGGAGGTGGGCTTGAAGTCCTTCACCTCGGGCAGCAGCAGAGGCAGGCACTCCTCGGGAATGGTATAGGGTCGGTTGTTCTTATAATAGATGGGGAACGGCTCGCCCCAGTAGCGTTGGCGGCTGAAGATGGCGTCGCGCAGGCGGTAGTTCACCGTGCGGCTGCCGATGCCCATCTCCTCTATCTTGTCGATGACCGCGGCCATCGCCTCCTTCACCTTCATGCCGGTGACGAAGCCGCTGTTCACGCTGTAGCCCGTCTTCGCGTCCATGCTCTCCTCCCAGGTCTCAGGGTCGGTCAGGTGGTCGGGGTCCAGTGCCACCACCTGTCTGATGGGCAGGTTGAAATGGCGTGCAAAGGCAAAGTCGCGGCTGTCGTGTGCCGGCACCGCCATGATGGCACCCGTGCCGTAGCCCGCCAGCACATAGTCGCTCACCCAGATGGGGATGCGCTCGCCCGTCAGCGGGTTCACCGCAAAGGCACCCGTGAACACGCCGCTCACCTTCTTCACCTCTGCCTGGCGCTCGCGCTCCGAGCGGTTCTTCGCCCATGCCACGTAGGCCTCCACCTCCTCGCGCTGCTCGGGGGTGGTAATCTGCTCTATCATCTCATGTTCGGGACACAGCACCATAAACGTCACGCCGAAGATGGTGTCGGGCCGTGTGGTGAAAATCTCGAATGCACTCTCTTCTTGGGTGTTAATCTGACCCATGAATATCTCCACTGTCGGGGTCGACTCGCTCTTGGCCAGCGGGAACCACACCGCCGCGCCCTCGCTGCGCCCTATCCAGTTGCGCTGTATCTCCTTCAGCGAGTCGGTCCAGTCCACCTCCTCCAGTCCGTCCACCAGCCGTTGGGCGTAGGCGGTGATGCGTAGGCTCCACTGCCTCATCAGCTTCCTCTCCACGGGGTAGCCGCCGCGCACGCTCAGGCCGTTCACCACCTCGTCGTTCGCCAGCACCGTCCCCAGCTCGGGGCACCAGTTCACCGGTATGTCGGCCAGGTAGGCCAGGCGGAAGTTCATCAGGTAGTCCTGACGCTCCTCGTCGCTCATCTCCTTCCACGCTTTATCGCCTAGGGTCGCCACTTCGCCCTTCTCCAGCTTCTCTACCAGATGGCTGATAGGCATAGCCTTGTCCAGCTCCGTGTCGTAGTAGTGGTTAAACAGCTGTATGAAAGTCCACTGCGTCCACTTGTAATAACTCGGGTCGCAGGTGCGCACCTCGCGCTCCCAGTCGAAACTGAAGCCCAGCTTGTCCAGCTGCTCACGGTAGCGGGCAATGTTCTTCTCCGTCGTCACGGCGGGATGCTGGCCCGTCTGTATGGCATACTGCTCGGCGGGCAGGCCGTAGGCGTCGTAGCCCATCGGGTGCAGCACGTTGAATCCGCGCAGCCGTTTGTAGCGTGCGAAAATGTCGCTGGCTATATAGCCCAGCGGATGCCCCACATGCAGCCCCGCACCCGACGGGTAGGGGAACATGTCGAGGACATAAAAATGGGGCTTCTCCCCTCTTGAGAGGGATGCCACGCTAGTGGCGGGGTATGTCGCTTCAGACTCTCCACCCTCTGTCTTCACCGGATTCAGACACCGATAGGTATTGTGCTCGCGCCAATATTTTTGCCACTTGGGCTCGATTTCGGAAAAGTTATAATCCATGGTCGTTACTCTTAACCTTTGTGCAATAAACTATTACAATGCCAGCATCAATCGCTGGTAAACTGCAAAGATACAAAAAAAAAATGACAATCAAGAATTAAAATAAGCCAACCACAAAAAAACCGTCTTTTTCCACACACGAACAACAATTCGATAGATTCCTGTAATTCGTGGTCAAAAGAAATTGTAGAAGTATCTTAGAGTGGATGCAATAACCGCGTTAGCCGTCCCCGTTCCCTCTTGAGAGGGGTACGCCGAAAGCGGGGGGTATGTCCCAGAGGGGTGCCACGAAGTGGCGGGGTATGTCTTAGAGGGGTGGCTCGAAGAGCCGGGGTATGTCCTAACTCCCCCCCTCACACCGTCAATACGAACAAAACCAAAAACAGCACCACCACGAACCCGAAGCCCCAAGTCAGATACCTAAAAAAAAACCTCGCCCTTGCCGCCACATCCTCCGGCACCTTGGGGTCATTCATCAGCTCCCACAACCCCCTCAGATTCTCCAGCGAAGAATACCAAAGATACTTCGGAGGCCTGCCCTGTTTCCTCAAAAGGTCCGTCGACAGAAAAAACACAACCCCTGCCGAAACGATATAAAACGCAATAACCGAAAACAATACAATAAAAGCAACCATAACAATCCACTATCAAAAATCCCTGCAAAGATACACAAATTCCCCGACCCCGCCAACAAAAAAAGCGAGACCCCCCAACGAGCCCCGCTTCTCTAACCCCTAACCCTCTAAACTCCATTCAGCCCCCTCTTCTTATACTCCTTAGTCTTGCAATACCTGCCCGTCACCTCGTCGTGTGCAATATAGCCTCGGGCGCTCCAAGTGCGCAGGGTGCTCCATCCGTCGCCGTTCCTACCCTGACGTTGGCGCATCAGCTGGTACTCCTCGCGGCTGAACTCGTCGGGCAGCAGCTCCAGCAAGTTTTGGGGTCCCGACTGGCGTTGCATTTCCACCTCCTCGCGCAACTCTTTCTCCAGCTGTTGGCCGAAATAGAGCATCTTGCACCACAGGTTATACTGCTGGCTCCACCGCACGAAATCCGCCGTCGTCTTGTCCCATTGGTACCTCTGTGCCACATACAGCACCATCCCTTTGAGCCATGCTATCACATTGGCTCGGTAGCTAAACACACGGTAAGCCTCCGAGTCGTACAGGCGTGCCGCGTCGCTATTCTCCTGCCTCATCTGCAGTGCCAGTTTTTTGGCCTGTGCACATTCAATCAGTCCGCTGGCAGCTTCCAGACGGTCGATATACGGCTTCAGCTCGGAAGCAAACGAATAGTCGTAAATGCCCAATATAGGTGCCTTGTCCTCATCCTCGTCGCTGCGGATAATGGTCGACACGTCCAGTCGGCTCACCGTGCCGTCGTTCACCATCCTGTTGAAAAACTTGCGGGCGTTGGGCGGTGTCGTCGATGCGTTAAAGTTCCACCGCAGTGGCGCGATGCCCGACACCGAGTCGGCACCCACGCGCTCCTGACCCGCCAGCGAGTTGTCGAACGCCTTGCGTATCAGCAGCCCCACCTCGTCCACCGTCCCGCGCGATGTCACCTTTTTCAGTGCGTCAATTTCGTCCACGATAGTATAGATAAACCGCTCTCCGTTGTTGTTCGCATCCACGATGCGTTGGTTAAACACCGCATCCGTCAGGTTGTCTATCAGCATTTGGATGCAGATGTCCGTCGGTCGTGGGTCCTTCTTCTGCTTGGCACTCGGATTCTTCTGCTTCCATTCTGCCTCGCGTTGGCGGTTAGGAATATCGCGTTGGCGTATATCCTCCACGATAAACTCGATGGGCTTCTTTATCGACCCCTTGCCGATGCTCTGTCGCCCTATCAGCACATTCATGAATGTAGCCTCGTGCTCCAATGTAGCCTCGTGCTCCACGTTGTCCCAATAGCGGAAATGCACCCCGTGCAGATGGGTCGCCAATGCTGGGAACACTGCGCTTGCCACCGCCGCCTTGTAGCACTCCGGCACGTTCCTTGTCAGCAGCCTCATCAGCGGCGGCAGCCGCTTAGGCATCGGCGGCGGTGTCGTCAGCGTCCCACCGCACGCCTTGATGGCCGTCGTCGACCGCAACACCTGCAGCACCTGCTTCAGCCTATATGGCATCCCCTCGCTCTTAGCCTGCAGCGCACTCAGTATCTTCTTACGCTTCTCCTCCAGCGGGAAACCGTCGTAGCACGGTATCACCTCGTCCAGCCACCTCTCATTGCGTCCGCAGATGTGCCTCAAGTCGCACGCCAGCTGGTACGTCAGCGTGTCGCGGTCGCCCTTCTGAGGCTCCCTCCCGTCGTTAAACAGCTCCCAATACACCCTGATAATGTCCGAAAAGGCGATGCCGTGATACTCCTTGGGGTATTCCC
Source organism: Bacteroidales bacterium (assembly GCA_016281475.1). The sequence goes on along the minus strand of JAEEIS010000047.1, from coordinate 4,653 downwards.
CAACCCCGTCGCCAGTGGTGGTATCGTCCGTAAACGAACTGTAGCACTGTAGCACTGTAGCGCCCTCGCCCTCTACCGTCTCCGTGCCCTCTGTCGCAGTGGTGCGATTCTTTACCGCCTCCCTCTCCCAAGGCTTGAAATGCTTATTTACCTTGTGCGCACCCTCGGGCAGTTCCTCAAGCCCATAATGCTCGCGCTCCTCCAGCATCCTTGCCTCCTCAGCCACGGCATCGGCATCGTAGCGGTCTTCAAACAAAGCCGGCGAAAGGTACAGCAAGTCGTCCGCTGAAGCCGACGTGGCGAAAAGCACACGGTTGATATCGTGCGTCGAGCAATCCATCTCCGTCCTCAGCATCGTGGCTATCCTTACCTGGTTCTCCAGTATCGTCTTGCCCTTCTCGCGACGCAGCACCGCGTGGCCGCCCTGTCGTGCCGACCGCTCCAGCATCAGCAGGCCGTACTTCTCCGGCTCTGCCAGCAACACGTCCTTGATACGTTCAAACTCCTCCTTCTCGTCGCAGTCGAACGGAAACGCCATCGAAGGCAGCCTGTTGCCCTTCACCGTGCCGTCGGGGTAGTGCCCCGAGTAGTTAAACTGCGTCAGCCTGTTCTTAGCCGTCGCGTCACCCTGTTCGCGCACGGCCCTCAGCAGCTCCTGTTGTTGGCGGCTGTCGCGTAGCTGTCTGTATTCCTCCTCCGAGTAGATGGGGCGGGCCACCTTGTGGCCGCGCTCCATCGTGATGTGGTACACGCTCATAGCTTCTTACCTCCTTTCATCTTTTGTTTGAAACCCTCCGTTCTCAGGTATCTCCCCACCTTACTGCTCTCATCGTCATACACCCTCGCCATTGCCCTGTTCGGAAGGCTTACAGGGAATCGTGTCTCCACGATAATCTCGCGCCGGCTCATCTTCACCGTGCTTTTAGCAGTGCTGTGCAGGTAGGTATAGCGGCTGCCGCCCCCATGGTGGTACGGAGTGAAACGGCTCGTGCCGTCGTCCTCAGTCACCATACGCCCCTTCTGGCTGGCGTTGCTGCCATCGGCCACGATATGCTGCCCCAGCTCAAACCCGCAGGGACAGATGTTGATAGCTCCGTTCTCGTTGTAGATCGTCTGCGTCTCCATCTTGACAGTGTCGATAAAGACATTAGTTGTATTTTTTACTTTCTGCATTTTTGTGAGTTATTGCGAGAAGAGAGAGCTCAGAAGAAAGTTTGTCGACAATTATACCCAGGTACTCCCTCCTCACCCGCTCCAACTCAGTTATTAATTATCATTTCTCCACGTATCGCACGTATCACAAGAATAAGATACGTGAAAATACGCGAAGACAAATTTTTAATTTTTAATTTTAAATTTTATTTTTATGGCTATTTTGACAGGATTAGTTGGTTTGTCGGGTAGTGCGGGCGAATGGACGTTCGCACAGGTGGGCGGCAGGACGGTCGCCAAGCAGAAGGCGGCAAGGAAGGATGTGCCGTCGCGGTCGCAGGCGCAGATGGCCCGACGGGTACAGTGGGCGAACTTGGTGAATCTGTACCGCGCGCTGCGGTGGACGCAGTGCCCCTCGTTTGAGGACCGCCAGCCGGGGGTGAGCGACTACAATGTGTTTATGAGTGCCAACATGGGGGTGGTGGAGGTGTATCTGGCTAAGGAGGAGGCCCGCCAGGGGGGCTGCGTGGTGGCTCCGTACCAGGTGGCACGCGGGTCGCTGCCCAGCATCGGCGTGTCGGCCAGCGGCGCAGGGGGCGAGGTGGGGACCGACATCGCGCTGGGCTCGCTGGCGGTGGACGACGGCACGACGGTGGCCCTGCTGTCGGACGCGATTGTGGAGCATAACCCCGACTTCAGGTTTGGCGACCAGATTTCGGCTTTGGTGGTCTGCCAGATGATGAACGGGGCGACGGGCGTCCCCTACGTGGAGGTGAGGTGGTTTGAGCTGACGCTCGACCACGGCGACAGGGCGACGCTGGTGGCCGACGTGGACCCGGGGCTGCTGGTGTTCGGCAGGCAGGAGGGGGGCGACCGGATGGGGATGAACCGTAGGGTGGACGGTGGCGTGGTGTATGTCCATGGCCGCAGGTGCGTGGGGCGCACGCTGGTGAGCACGCAGCGCATGGTGGTGGATAACTCGCTGCTGGCCCGCTACCAGTCGGAGGCGAAGAGGATGGAGGCGATATTGAGCTATGGGGGGAAGGTGAGGAGTGGCTTGGCGTTGGCAGAAATCGGCTAACGTTGGAAATCGGCTAACGTTGGATGGGGGACAGAGTGAAGGCCGGGTGGGGAACCATCCGGCCTTCGGTTTCTTCTTTCTTCTTCCGTTTTATTCTATGACCACTACGCGGAGGGGGGTGTGGGGGCCGACGACTACGAGGTAGACACCGGTGTGGGGGAGGGTGAATTGGCAGGGGGTGGTGGCGCGGTGGGTGCCGCAGATGTGGCGGCCGACGATGTCGTAGATGTCGACGGACTGGTTGTCGGCTCCGAGGATGCTGACGACGCGTCCGCCGAGGGTGGCGACGCTAAAGGGGGTGTCGGCATCGTGGATGCCTTCGGGCTGGTCGGGCTGGAAGGTGGCTATGTAGGTGGCGTCGGCGGTGACGGTGACGGTGCGCGGGTTGTCGGTGTCGGAGTCTTGCCACTGCAGGAAGTGGTAGCCTGCGAAGGGTCGGGCGGTGATGGTGACGGTGGTGCCGGCGGGGTAGGTGCCGCCGCCTTCGACGATGCCCATTTCGGGATTGGCGGAGAGGACGGTGAGGGTGTAGGTGTCGGGCTCGTTGGCGGCGAAGTAGGCGGTGTAGGTGGCGTCGGCGGTGACGGTGACGGAGCGCGAGGCGTTGGTGTTGCCGTCGTTCCATTGGGTGAAGTGGTAGCCCGCATTGGCTGTGGCGGTGATGGTGACGGCGGTGCCGGCGGGGTAGGTGCCGCTACCCGAGGCGCTGCCCATGGCGGGATTGGCGGAGAGGACGGTGAGGGTGTAGGTGGTGGGGTTGGACTGGGTGATGGCGATGTCGTCGAGCAAGAGCCAGTAGACGTCGGTGGAGTTGTGGTGGCGGAAGGCGATGTAGACGGTTTGTCCGGCATAGGAGCTGAGGTCGACGCTGCGCTGGGTGAAGCTGACGGTGGTGAGGGTGGTTTGGAAGAGGGGTGTGCCGGTGAAGTTGCTGGCGTTGTTGCCGGTGGTGGAGATGTAGACGGAGTAGTGCTCGTCGTAGTAGTTGGAGTCGATGGCGCCGTCGTACCAGGTGAGGGTGTAGCCGTGGCCGGAGGCGAGTTGGATGGGTGGTGTGACGAGCCAGTTGTCGGGGGTGAGCACGCCTATGTTGTTGATATAAGAGGCTGAGCCGAAGGACTGGGTGCCATTGTGCGGTACGGAGGCATAGTCCCAGCTGTAGCCGTCGCCGTCGTTGTCGATGATGTTCCAGCAGGTGAGGTCTTCAGTGGGTTCGAAGCCCATGGTGAAGGGGAAGGTGCTGACGGTGCAGCCTTGGACGGTGACGGCGAGGGTGTCGCGGAGGGTGACGCCGCCGTAGGTGGTGGAGACCATGACGTTGTAGGTGCCGGGGGTGCTCCAGGTGGCGGTGACGGAGGTGCCGGTGGCGGTGGAGGGTGTGGCACCGCTGAGTGTCCAGGAGTAGGTGGCGGAGGCGGGGCCGGAGACGGTGTAGGTGGCGGGGATGCCGGTGCCCACGGTGGCGGGGCCGTTGATGGCGACGCTGGTGGTGCCGCTGTTGGAGAGGATGGCGCGTATCATCCATGTGCCGTCGAGGTCGCCGCCGCTGGCGGTGTAGAGGGAGTACCAGGTGCTGCCGCCATCGAGGGTGATGAGGCTGCCGTTGCTGTCGGCGGTGACGTTGCAGAGGGTGGCGGGGTAGGAGGTGCTATTGTTGGAGAAGATGATCCAGAGGGGCTGGGTGGAGTTGAGGGTGACGGGCGAGGCGAGGTGGATGGTTTTCCATGTGCCTTGGTCGGCGGTGGAGAAGGTGGCCGCCTGTGTTGTGGCGCAGGTGGCGGCGGTGGTAGCGGTGCCTTGGTAGACGCTGAGGTTGTAGGTGGAGGCGTATTGGACATAGAGCATCACGTCGGTGAGGTACTGGCGGTGCTGGTGCATGGCGGCGGGGAGGCGTATGCCCCAGGTGAGGGCGCCGCCGGCGCCGATGCTGTTGGCGAAGGCGCTGTCGCCGCAGTAGTCGACGGTGTCGCCCAGCACGGAGGTGCTGCCGCCGGAGGTGGTGATGGCCTCAATCATCCAGGAGCCGTTGAAGCTGCCAGCCGCGGCGGTGTAGATGGACATCCAGGTGCCGCCGAGGTTGACGAGGCTGCTATTGCTGTCGCCCACATAGTTGCACATGGCGGCGGGATAGTTGACCCCAGTGTTGGAGAAGACCACCCACAGCGGTTGCGCGGGGTTGATGGCGACGGGAGTGGTGAGGTGGCAGTTCTGCCAGGTGCTGTCGGCTGAGGAGCCGAAGGTGTAGGTCTGGGTGGCGACCTGCGTGGAGGTCGTGGTGGTGGTGCCCTGATAGATGGTGAGGCTGTAGGTGCCGCCTTCGTAGATGAACAGGCGCACGTCGGTGAGCGTGTCGTGGCCAGCCAGCATGGCAGGCAGGAAGCGGACACCCCACGTGAGCGAGCCGCCTGCGCCGCAGGAGG
>JAEEIS010000046.1 GCA_016281475.1 Bacteroidales bacterium | reverse complement strand
CTCACCGACAGCTACGACCAGTACATCCAGCAGGTGATGAAGAACGCCAAGGTGATGTGCGAAGCCTTTGTGAACAAGGGCTACAAGGTCATCAGCGGTGGCACAGACAACCACTTGATGCTCATCGACCTGCGCACCAAATTCCCCGAGCTGACCGGTAAGGAGGCCGAGAACGCACTGGTTGCCGCCGACATCACGGTGAACAAGAACATGGTTCCCTTCGACAGCCGCAGCGCTTTCAAGACCAGCGGTCTGCGCGTCGGAACGCCCGCCATCACCACACGTGGCCTGAAGGAGGCCGACATGCCCGTTATCGTGGACATGATCGACACCGTCCTCTGCAACCCGACCGACGAAGCCGTACGCGCCAAGATTACCGGCCAGGTCAACGAGATGATGCAGAACCGTCCTCTCTTCGCTTGGTAGGAGAGTATTAACAATTTGTCCGACTAGTCAGACCCGTCCGACTAGTCGGACTTTTCATAGCAATATGACAAAGGAATACGAAAACCGTAAACGCGAGGGCAAGACCAGCGGCTGGTTTAAAACATTCGAGATAGTGGTTTCGATAGGTGCTTGCATTGTCGGTTTGCTATTCCTACTTATGGTCATATTCCCAATGGGAGGTTGGGTAGACATATTCAGAAAATAATAAAAATGAACATCTTAGTCACTGGAGGAGCTGGCTTCATCGGCTCCCATACATTAATCGAACTTTATAAGGCAGGGCATACCGCCGTGGTGGTAGACAATCTCAGTAACTCCAATCCCGAGTCTCTGCGCCGCGTAGCGAAGATTGTCGGCATCAACGAGATACCTTTCTACCAAACGGACATCCGCGACCGCGAAGGCTTAGAGAAGGTCTTTGCACAGCACAAACTCGATGCCTGCATCCACTTTGCCGGCCTCAAGGCCGTGGGCGAGAGCGTGGAGAAGCCGTGGGAGTATTACGAAAATAACATCAGCGGCACGCTCACCCTCGTCGACGTGATGCGCAAGCATGGCTGCAAGAACATCATCTTCTCGTCGAGTGCCACCGTCTACGGCGACCCTGTGGAGATACCCATCACCGAGCAATGCCCTAAAGGACAGTGCACCAACCCCTATGGTTGGACTAAGAGCATGCTCGAGCAGGTGCTGATGGACATCCAAAAGGCCGACCCCGAATGGAACGTGGTGTTGCTGCGCTATTTCAACCCCGTGGGCGCACACCCCAGCGGTAACATCGGCGAGAACCCTAACGGCATTCCCAACAACCTTATGCCCTATATCACCCAAGTGGCAGTGGGCAAGCGTGCGGAACTGGGCGTGTTCGGCAACGACTACCCCACCCCCGACGGCACAGGTGTGCGAGACTATATCCATGTCGTCGACCTAGCCAATGGTCACGTTTGCGCCCTCAAGGCCATTGAGCGTAAATGCGGCTTAGGTATTTACAACTTAGGTACAGGACACGGCTACAGCGTGCTTGACATGGTGAAGGCGTTCGAGAAGGTGAACGGCGTGCCTGTCCCCTACTCTATCAAACCCCGCCGTGCAGGTGACATAGCCACCTGCTACAGCAATCCCGCCAAGGCTGAGAAAGAGCTAGGCTGGAAAGCCCAATTCGGTATTAACGAGATGGTGCGAGACAGCTGGAATTGGCAACGCCAGAATCCCGACGGGTATCCCAAGTAATATAGAACATAATGCAATATGCAATGAGAAAAGCAGGGGCGATGCCTCTGCTTTTTTTTGTCACATCAATCTGAGAACCAATCCTAATAAAAAAAAATAATCTCTCATGTTGTGATTTGGCTTGTCACTGCGTCTAATAAGGCGTAATAAAACAAAGTCTCAACCGTTTTTTACTATATGGAACTGGACGAAAGAACATTCAAGGAACTCATACACCGCAATCGCGACTTGATTTGGAGCATCTGCAAGAGTTATCAACTAAGCGCGGCTTGGACCACAGAGGACGCATTTCACGAAGTACTCTGCGATTTATGGCTAGGCTTTGGGAGTTTCGACGAACGCAGTTCGGAACGCACTTGGATTTTTCGCGTGGCAACCAATACGATGATTTCATTAACGAGGAAGATTGGGAACCAACCTATTGCTCCATCAGTCGATTATTATGAACCGTCATATAACGACGAGGACTATCGTGACTTAGTCGAGATGATTGAGGCTATAACTGAACCTGACCGCACAATTATTAAGGCTCATGCACAAGGGTTCAAGTACGCCGAGATAGCCAAGATCACAGGTCTCACTATTGGGGCTGTGAGCATGAGGCTGACACGCGCATTGCGCAAATTACGTAAACAATACAACCAATAATACTATGCGAGATTTTAATCAACAACTGAAAGCATACAGTGTCGAGATGAAAAACTCCCGCTGTCCATACAGCGAGGCGGAACTAGACAAGGAGATTCGTAGCGTCATTTGGAACACCACCCCTAACGAGCCAACTTCAACATCCTCAAAGCGCAGAATATGGCCAGCTGCCGCAATCATTGCCGCTATCATCATTCCGACGGCAATCCTCATTAACAAGAGCAATACAGCAAGTGAAATTGCCTCAATAGATATTGACGGAGAACATATCTACTTTGCCTGCAACAACGGCTGCACGCCTGATGGAACATTACAAAACTTTAAAGACATTATACAATGAAACGAATAATACTCCCATTAATACTGCTATTGTTGGTTGCATGCCAGCGTGATAAAATGCTACCCGAAGCCACATCCGCAGCCAAAGAGGTCTACCTGCAATATGCCGACCGTAAGGACTTGACGGTTGCCCTCATCGGCGACTACCAAGGCTATAACGCCGTGATGCTACAGGCGCAAACCAAAGAAGATTGGCTGCAACTCTGCGATGAGTTTGGAGTGAGAGGCCATGTG
>JAEEIS010000045.1 GCA_016281475.1 Bacteroidales bacterium | reverse complement strand
TTTGAAAAAGCGCAGGAGACCTACGCCACTCCTGTCTTCATCGTGCTGCCCTTCTTCTCGGAGGCAGCGATCTGCGATGTCAGTATTGACGGCGACGGTGACATCGACGACGGTGTCGGTGTCGATTGGGGTGAACTTGATGATTAAAAGCTTTGCGATTATGAAAAAGATGTACAGATTCCTTTTCGCCGTCGCAGTAGCTGCGGCCGCGTTTGTCGGGTGCGTCCGGGAGCCTGAGATGCTTCCCTCCGCTGATGAGCACACTGTCCACTTTGTTGCTGAGTCCATAGCGACCCGTACCGCCTTCGGCGATCCCACCGGCAACAATTACCCTACTCTCTGGACTGAGAATGACACGAAGGTAAAGGTGGCCCTCAACATGAGGTCGAACCAGGTCAGGGATGCCGAGGTCACTCCTTCCGCGGACTTTAAGACTGCCACTTTCTCGGCCAGTTTTTCCGCTGACACAACCTCTTGGACTTTCTTTGCCGTCAGTCCCGCCTCGGCGTACCTGAATGTGGCTGACATGGCCGGCGGTGAGCTAAGATATCGTCTGGGTGTCACGATTCCTACTACCCAGACCCCTTCTGCCACCTCTGTGGATGAAGCGGCTCAGATTCTGATTGCCCAGTCTTCAACCACGACCGGCAGTACGCCTCCCGAGACCGTTTCTTTCGATTTCCGCCATTGGACCTCCTATGGTAAGATGTCCCTTACCAACTTGAATCTGAATGGCGCGACCATCGAGGCGGTGGATCTCACGGCCGAGGAGGATTGGGCGTATCGTTGGTATTTTTACTTTGCGGATGGAGTTACTGAGGTGAACTCCGGCTCCAAGACCATCACGGTCAATACCAGTTCTGCGTCCGATATCTGGTTTGCCTGCGCTCCGGTGGATCTGACCGGCAAGAAACTGACCGTCACCGTCAAGACCAACCAGGGCACCTTCACCAAGACGGTTACCATTCCCGGCAAATTTGAGTCCGGCAAGATTTATCGCTTCTCGGTCAATATGGCCGGTGTCCCGCTCGTGGCACCCAAGGTGTACCAGAAGGTGACCAGTATCGATGATTTGACCCTTAACAGTGAGGTTATCATCGCCGCCGCATCCGATGCGACCCAATATGCCATCAGCTCGACTCAGAGCGGCAACAACCGGCCTGCAGCTGCCGTTATCAAGGCGGATGACAAGATTACCGATCCAGGAGATGCAGTTGCGGTCTTCAAGGTTGAGGCCGGAGCTTCGTCCGGGACCTTTGCATTCAAAGCTACAAATGGTGAGAGCAATGCTCAAGGCTACATCTACGCTGCCAGTAGCGAGACAAAGAGTTATTTGAGAACCACGAACACGGCAACCCCTGATCAGAAAGCCAGTTGGACGGTTACTGTCGGTGCAAAGACTGTGATGAAAGCTGGTCTTACCGGGGACAATCCTCGTAATATCCTGCAGTTCAATCCTAATAACGATTCGCCCATCTTTAACTGCTATAATTCTGCGACTTCGAGTCGTGACTCCGTTGCCATTTACAAGCTTGTTGTTTCCGGCAGTACTAAGCCAAGTCCCGACTTGCAAATCGAAAACGAAACCATATCTGTCGCGGTTGGAGAGAGTAAGGAGATAGGGACGTCCGTTTCGCAAGCCTATACTGCCGACGGTGGTGAAATTACTTACGAATTCAGTGATCCGACCGTTGCACGTGTTGAGGATGATATGGTCGAAGGCCTGAAAATTGGTACGTGCACGATTACAATCAAGGCGAAGGAGACAACTAATTTTGCGCCTGATTCCAAGACGTGCGTCGTTACGGTCACTGCGGGCTCCTACAATATTGCCGGCCTGATGGAGGAGGCGCAAAAGCCTGGTAAATTGAATCCCAGTAGTTCTTCCGGGGATATCCTGACAAACGTTAACCTTGGAGAAGTCACTGTGGTAGCAATCTCTGGGAGCAATATCATTGTCAGAGACAATACCGGCCTTCTCCTCGTCTACAAGTCCGGCACCAACTTTGCCGTCGGTTCCGTCGTGACGATGAGCGGAAAGTTGCAGAATTACTACGGGATTGCGGAATTTGTTCCGACTACCTATCAAACGGTTTCTGAGCCGTCCGGGCCTGTGGACCACGGCACCGCCACAACCTTTGACGAGTCGGCAATTACCGCATATCAGTCAAGTCTGGGCATCGTGTATGTCAAGATTACAGGAACCCTTCCTGCTTCTCAGAGTGTAGACCGAGTCACTGTCGGGAGCAAGTCCGTGCGCTTATACGACAAGGAAGAGTATAAGAGCGATTATAACCAGGAAGCGGATATTTACGGATATGCCTTCGGTTATGATTCAAATAGCGACTACCTGAAACTTCTCAACACTTCCCACGAACTGAAGTCCACGTCCGTGATTCTCACGGTTTCTCCGGAATCCATTGTCTGGGAGGCAAACGAGACGGATAAAAGGACGGTTACCGTTACTGTTGAGCAGGGCGGTAGCTGGACCTGGGCAGCGACAGGAATGGATTGGGCCAATATTGTTAAGGTTGGTAACACTTTGGAGGTGACGCCCAACGGTACCAATAGCACTTCGGCGGCTCACGCCGGCTCTGTCACTTTCACAAACCAGACCCGTACTGCCACGGTGACGTTCTCTCAGAAGACGAACTCTGTCAATACCATCGCCTCTTTGATCGATATGGCTGAGAGGTCTGGCAAACTTGACAATTCCAGTGGCAAGACCGATGGTACCGACGATATCGCAGCAAATCTGAATCTGGGTGAAGTGACCGTTGTTGCAGTCCAAGGGAGCAACCATATTGTCAAAGATGCTACTGGATTGATGTTGGTATTCTCTTCCGATGCCGCACTTGCGCTCCATAATAAGGTTACGATGGTTGGCACACTTAGGAACTACTATGGTATACCTGAACTCATTCCGACCAGCGTCACTGCGACCGGTTCTGTGTCTTCAGTCGATCATGGCACTCCGGAAGTCTTTGATGGGGCAGCGATCACAACCTATTCCACTACGCGCAGAGTCGTTTACATCAAAATCAATGGAGACCTGCCTACAAACACTTCCGGCAACCAAATGGTTACTGTCGGTGACAAGCAGGTCAGGCTCTACGATACTTCTGAGTATCCTGCTGAGGATCGGGGCAAGAACGCTGATATCTATGGTTATGCGTTTGGCTACCATAATGGCGGTAATTACTTGCAGATGTTGAATACTTCACATGAGATCAATGCGAACGCGCCGATTCTTCTGGTAGATGCAACTTCCAAGACATGGGCTAGTAGCGAGACGAATTCCTTTACCGTCAATGTAACCGTTGAGACAGGTGGTAGTTGGACATACACTCCTACCGGCATGGATTGGGCAACCATCACAAAGAGCGGCAACACGCTGGTTGTGACGCCGAAGGGAGCTAACACGTCCTCTACTCCCAATGAAGGTTCTGTGACCTTTATCAACAGTGCAAACACCAGTAAGACCGCAGTAGTTTCCTTCATGCAGAAGGCGGCTCCGAGTGGTGGTACCCCTGATCCGGAAACCATTACCTTCAAGAATCTGAATCTCAGTAATGGGGTGCAGTACCCGGATCCTTTCGATGGTGGTAATTTTACAATCACCTTCGGCGGGGGTGGTAATGATGGAAAGTATTATACTACCGGTGAAGGGATTAGAACTTATGGCGATGGTACTATAACTGTCAAATCAGAGTCTCACACCATCTCAAGTGTTCTCTTTGTATGGTCTGGGGCTTCATATTCTCCTACTTCAGATGTATCGAACCCCGCTGGTTATAGTACGGCGACATCCACGTGGACCGGTTCAGCTAAGACAATTGTATTGACCCGTCCCAGCGGTACTGGCCACTGGAGGCTGCAGGGTGTTACAGTGACATACAGTGACTAAACCCTCTACTACGGTAACGGAAATTTGATAAGGTTAAGTAGCTAAATGAACCTGATCAACCTCTTCAAAAACATCAAGCCATTTGTCAAACCATACAAATGGCTTGTGTTTTTGACGTTGGTATTGACGCTCATCGGGTCCCTGATGGCGCAGGTCAATGCCATCGTGCTGGACCGGACGGTGGATGCCGTCAACGCGCTGGTGACCGCCAAGGATTTTGCCTGGGCCAAGGCGGCGCGGATCCTGACGATCATCTCCATCGTGCTCCTCGGCAAGGAAGTCCTTTCGGCGCTGATCACTTTCGCCCAGAACTATTTCGGCGAGCGGATGCGCATCTTCGTGTCGCGCGACCTTTCGCAGAGCGTCATCGAGAAGGTGCTGACCTTCCGGATGGCCTTCTTCAACACCGACGAGAATGCGACGGGCAAGCTCCAGGCGCGCATCGACCAGGGTGTCAGCAGCCTCAGCCGGACGGTGCAGAACTTCTTCATCGACCTGCTGCCGCTCTTCACCAGCGCCCTGCTTGCGCTGATCCTGATGTTTGCCGCGAATGTCTATGTGGGCCTCGTGGCCCTCGGGATCGTGCCCATCTACTTCTGGATCACCTACCGGCAGGCGAAACGCCTCAAGGGCTGGCGCCGCGAGATGCGCTCGCACATCGAGACCAAGAGCCAGGGCATCAAGAACATCATCGATTCCATCAACGTCATCAAGAGCTTCAACCGCGAGCGGATCGAGGCGGACAAGCAGCTGGACATCCAGAACCGGGTGACCGACAACCAGATGAAGACCCGCCGGGTGGCGTTCTACTACAACGGCGTCAAGAGTTTCGTCAAGCAAGTCGGTACGGTCCTTGTCATCATCCTGACGGCCTACCTGGTCCTGATCGAATACCCTGGGATGACAATCGGTAAGATCATGTACCACGTGATGCTCTTCAGCAACGTGATCGCCCCGATCACCCAGCTGCAGCGCATTTTCGACGACGTCAACGACGCCCTCATCTACGCCGAGGGCTTCTTCGGCATCCTCAATTCCGAGCAGGAAGTCGAGCCGTCCGGCGACTACCGTCCGGCGAAGATTGCCGGCAAGTTCGAGCTCCGTCACGTGGACTTCACCTATCCCAACGGTACCCAGGCCCTCTGGGACATCAATATGACCATCGAGCCGGGTCGGATCACGGCGCTGGTGGGCCTGAGCGGCGCCGGCAAGAGCACCATCGTCAACCTGCTGGACAAATTCTACGTGCCTCAGTGCGGCGAAATCCTGCTCGACGGGGTGGACCTTCGCCAATACGACACCCAGTACCTGCGCGACCACATCGGCCTGGTGCTCCAGAAGAACCATATCTTCGACGGCACGATCGAGGAGAA
>JAEEIS010000044.1 GCA_016281475.1 Bacteroidales bacterium | reverse complement strand
TTAACTGGTTTTATGAGGAAGCAACGTGGTTCGGCTGGTGACGCCACGTTCCGCATCGTGAACGGGCAGACCGTCATGAGCGAGAAAATCACCACAAACAAAAGTAAGTCGTTCGCACAGATGGCGCGTCGCGTGCGCTGGGCCAACATCGTCAACTTCTGGCAGGCGATGAAGGGGCTGGACCGCCCGAGCTTCGAGACGAAGCCGAGGACTTGGAGCGACTTCAACGCCTTCATGAGCGCGAACATCGACGGCGCACCCGTCTATCTCACCAAGGAGGAGGCAGGGCAGGGTGCCTGCGTGGTGGCCGCCTATCAGGTGACGCGCGGCTCGCTGCCTTCCATCGACGTGGCCGCAGGCACGGGCGGAGTGCCCGTCAGCGACATTGCGCTGGGCAACCTCGTCATCGACGGCGACACCACGCTGAAGGAGTTCAGCGACGCGGTGGTGGACAACAACACCAACTATGTGCAAGGCGACCAGATCAGCTGCTTCATCGCTGTTCAGGAGCAGAACCCCGTGGCGGGCATCCCGTACATCAACTTCAAGGCGTATGAGGTGACCCTCAACCAGCGCGACGAGGACACGCTGTTGGCCGACATCGTGAGTGCCGACGGGTTCAGCTCGGTGGACGGCAAGCTGGGTGCCAGCGGCACGGTGAACGGCGGCATCTGCTGGGTGCACAGCCGCAAGGGCTCGAACCGCGTGATGGTCAGCACCCAGTCGTTGTTTGTCAACAATGGTCTGCTGGCGCAGTACCAGACCAGTGCCAAGCGCGTCGAGGCCATCCAGTCGTACGGCGGACAGGTGTCGCAGCTCTTCCTGGTGCCGAACACCGACATGACGGTAGCGGCAGCGTAAGTTTTAATTGAGAATTGAGAATTGAGAATTGAGAGTTGAGAATGATTGCCTGATTGCTTGATTATTTGAATGTTACTTCGTGACGTTGCTTGGGCTCGGCATAGCGAGCAAGCTCTCTCTGCTCTCACCTTGTGCAACGTTTGAGTATTTTGACGCGCCAGCCACTCAGTCATTCACACATTCAAGCATTCAGGCAATTACATTTTTCAATTTTCAATTTTCAATTTTTTTTCGCTCGTTGGAGGAAAAATGATAAGTTTTTTGAAAAAAATATTGTTTTTCAAAAAATAATTTGTATTTTTGCACTGAAAATTCAAAACGATAATTTGAATATATGATTAACAAAACGGTCTTGAAACAGATATTGGTATCCAACCAAAAGGATGTGGAGAATTATCAGATTGTGCCTCGTGAGTTGCCCTCCGACGAGTTCGAAAGGCGTGTGTTCGTTGGCATTCGTAGGGCTGGCAAGTCGTTCATGCTCTATCAGAAAATGCAGCAGATGCTTGCAGAAGGTCACAACTGGGCTGACATGCTCTATCTGAACTTTGAAGATGACCGTCTGGCGGACTTTGCCGCAGACGACTTTGAATCGATTCTAGAGTGCCATGCAGAGATGTACGACCAACGCCCCATGCTATTCCTCGACGAAGTACAGAACATTGATGGCTGGGAAAAATTTGCCCGACGTATGGCTGATGCAAAGTATCGGGTTTGGATAACGGGTAGCAACGCAAAGATGCTTTCGTCGGAAATCATGACTACCCTCGGAGGCCGCTATCTCACTACCGAGGTCTATCCCTATAGTTTCCAGGAGTATCTCAAGGTAAAGGATGTCCCATTCGACGAACATGCCCTACTGGCCACCGAATTACGTGCCAAGATGTTGCGTCAGTGGAGTGAGTATCTGCATTGGGGCGGTCTGCCTGAATCTGTCAACCTCAGTGTGAAACGCGACTATCTGACCAGTACGCTCCAGAAAATCTACTTGGGTGACATTGTCAGTCGCAACAAGATTTCCAATGCCAACCTCCTGCGTCTGCTGCTCAAGAAACTGGCCGAAAGTGTCAAACAGCCCGTTTCCTACAACCGCCTCGCCAATGTCTTGTCGTCGGTAAGTGGTAAGATTACGATGCCCACCGTAAGCAAATATATCGAGTATGGCGAGGAGGCATGGCTGCTCCTGCGTCTTCGCAACGTATCTGCCCCATTTGCAGACAAAGAGTCTTTTTGCAAATACTACTTCGTAGATAATGGCGTACTTAACCTATTCCTACTTGACGGAGACACGGCACTGCTTGAAAACCTGACTGCCCTTACCTTGTTCCGCAAGTACGGACACGATAAGGACAACGAGCGAGTGTTTTTCTTCAACGACAAGGTTGAGGTGGACTTCTATGTCCCAGAAGACAAACTGGCCATACAGACATCTTTTTGCATCAACAAAGCAGAATATACCTATGACCGTGAGGTCGATGCATTAAAGAAGTTGCCGAAAACACTCGCGTGCGACCGTCGCGTCATCCTCACCTACGATGAGTCGGATGCTGTCATCGACGATTTTGGCACTATTGAGGTCATGCCTTTGTGGAAATGGATTCTTGAACAAACTTGAAGAAGCCCAATCTTAATTTTCAATTCTCAATTGTTACATACCGCAGGTCGAGGGCGTTCATGGCGTTGCTGCGGAGGCCGTGGACGTTCTTGCGGGTAAAGTGAAGCACTTGGTCGTAGTAGAGGACTATGACGGGTGCTTCCTGCATTATCATCTTGTCCATCTGGCGGTAGAGGGCTATGCGCCGGTCGGGGTCGGCGGTGCCTTTTGCCTGTCGGTACAGGCGGTCGTATTTGGGGTTGCTGTAGCGGGTGTAGTTGGAGCCCGCAGGGCAGCGGTTGTTGCTGTAGAAGAGCGAGAGGTAGTTCTCCGCATCGGGGTAGTCGGCTATCCAACTGCCACGGAACCAGCTGCTTTTGCCTTGGGCTATCTGTTCGCGCAATGCGGCAGGGGGATTGACATCTATCTTGATGTTGATGCCGAGCAGGCCGAGCTGCTGCTGGATGTATTTGCAGAGGTCGAGATAGTTGCTGATGGTGGAGAGTGTGATGGTGGGTAGTCCTTTGCCGTGCGGGTAGCCCGCTTCGGCAAGGAGGGCCAAGGCTTTCTGTGGGTTGTATTCGTAGCCATAGTCGGCTACGGTGTCAAAGCCGGGCAGGCCGCAGGGCACCATGCCGCCGATGCCGGGCTGTCCGATGCCGTTGCGCAGGTATTTCATCATCTTCGTGCGGTCGAAACCGTAGTTGATGGCCTGACGGATGCGGCGGTCTTTCAGCGGCCCATCTGGTTTTTCCATCCTAAAACCAAGATATTCTGTGTTTAAGAATGGTGTGCTGACCATGTCGATACGGCCGGCATATTTGGCTCGCAGTTGTCCCGTCTGGGTGAGTAGCTCGTCTTTGTAAGAGGCATCGAGAGAGTTCATAAAGTCCAGATTACCTTTGACAAATTCGAGGAAGTTGGTCTGCCGGTCGACAATGAAGGTGACAGCGACAGCATCCAGATAGGGGAGGGGATGTCCCAGACTGTCCCGTTCGAAATAGTGCTCGTTGCGCCGCATGACCAGCTTGACACCCTCTTTCCAGAGTTGGAAGTGGAACGGTCCAGTGCCACAAGGATGCTGGCGGTAGTCGGCACCATAGTGTTCCACCACTTCGCGCGGCACCACGGAGCAGTAGGTCATGCCCAACAAGCTGAGGAAGGGGCTGAAAGGCTGCTTGAGGAGGATGGCGAAAGTGGTGTCGTCGACGGCTTCAAAGTGGTCCACCTCGTCGAATACCCACCGTCCGGGCGAAGCCACATTGGAGTCGAGGATGCGGCTAAAGCTGTAGAGGAAGTCGGCAGCGGTGACGGCGCGAGTGGAGTCGGGGGTGCCAAACAGCTTGTCTTTATGGAAATAGACATCGTCTCGTAGGGTGAAGGTGTAGGTCTTTCCGTCGGGGCTGATGCTCCAGCTCTTGGCGATGCAGGGCTGGGGCTCCAGCTGTTCGTCGAGGCGGATAAGGCCGTTGTATAGCTGTGTGCAGGCCCAGATAATGGCCTGGTTTTTAGCAAAGGCAGGGTCGAGGGTGGCGATGTCGGACGGCTCGTTGTAGCGGAATATCTGCTTGTCGCTGTTGTCCGGGATATTGCAGCTGGTCAAAGCCAGCAGCACCAGCAGGAATATAGAAGTTTTTTTCTGTGTCATGATTCGTTAATAGTATCCAACATCCTCTTAAACTCCTCTTCAGTTGGCAAATAAAGTTTGTATCGGGAAGCAAAAATCTGCTTCCCCTCGTTGAGTACGGAGTATTTGACGATGGCCTCGCTTTTCTGTGAACACAGGATGATGCCGAGGGTGGGATTGTCGTCAGCATTCTTATATAGAGCATCAAACATACGGATGTAGCTATCCATCTGCCCAACGTCCCCGTGGGTGAGTTTGCCGAGTTTCAGGTCTATTAGGACGTGGCATTTCAAGATGCTATGGTAGAAGACTAAATCGACATAGAAATCTTCATCGTCATATCGCATCCGTTTTTGTCGTGCCACGAAACAGAATCCACGTCCTAATTCTAAAAGGAATTGCTGCAGGTGGGTTATCAATGCCTGCTCAATGTCGCTTTCGTGCAGGGCTGGGTATTCTTTTAGGTTGAGAAACTCCAGTACAAATGGGTCGTGAATGAACATCTCCGGCTTGGACTGTTTCATCTTCTCCTTG
>JAEEIS010000043.1 GCA_016281475.1 Bacteroidales bacterium | reverse complement strand
GTAACCTAGATTCCCCGAATTGAACGAGGTCGTGTTCCTCCATCCCGGGCAATAGTCTGCCTCCTGCCCTCCGACAGGCAGCACAGCCATCATGGCCAGCAGAAGAAGCAGACATGCTCTCATGGGTTCTGATATTTTTCTTTCTCACCTCAACAATGTCACCGTGCCTTCACCTGGGTGCTTGCGTTCGGGGTCTTGGGTGCAGGAGTATACGTAGTGGTAGACGTAGGCTCCTTGCGGGCAGGCGTTGCCATGAAGGTCGACGCCATCCCACGGTTGGTTGATATCGGTTCCGTGGTAGACGAGCATCCCCTGACGATTGTATATCCAGATTTCGTAGTAGGTCATCTCCAGTGTGGTGAAGAAGGTGAAGCGACTGTTGGGCTCGCGGTTGGGGGTAAAGGTGTTGGGAATCCAGAGGGCATTGACCTGCACTGGAAGCGAGATGGAGGTGTCGGCACAGCAGCGGTCCTCGTTGCAGGCATGCAGCGCTATCCAGACGCTGTCTCCCGAGGTGCCGAAATAGTGGTTGATGCTGGCCCCTTCGTCGGTCTGGCCGTCACTGAAGGTCCAGTGCGACGAGGTGCTGTTGGGCGAGCGGTCCTCGATATGGAGACTGGGGTTGGTGAGTTCCACCGCCGGACGGCTGGTATAGATGGTGGGGATGGGGTACGGGAGCACCATGATGGTGATGTCGGAAGAGTTCTGTATGCAGCGGCTGTCGCCCATGGGCACTACGGTATAGGAGGTGGTGACCTGGGGCTTCACGACGACGATATTCTGTCCTTCTGTACCCACCAGCGAGCTGTCGAAGGGTGTGGAGACCCAGCGGGGCAAGTCGATACCCATAGCGCTGAGGGTCACACTGTCGCCCCGACAGATAAGCGAAGCGTCGACATTGGAGGTGATGGTACCGTTGCCTATCACCTTGAGTCCGATGGTGGTGGTGGCGGGACAATGGCCTTCTGAGGTAGTGGTGAGGGAGATGACGTGGTTTCCAGCTGAGGGTTGGAAGGTGACGGTATCATAAGGATGCAGGGCATCGGAACGGTAGACGAGGCTGTCGTCGATGCGCCACTCTTTCTCGAAGCCTTCGCCTCCCACCGCCCACGCGGTCACTATATCATCTTCACAGATAGCACTGTCCGACAGGGAGATGGGAATCTCGTGGGGTTGCCATACCTGGAACACCGTCTCCTTCATACTACTGCAGGTCTTGCCGAAAATCATCGTGCGCATGGCGACCTTGTAAAATCCGTCGGAGGGTAGTTGGTAGTCCACGTTCCTTCCCCATACGGTGTCGAGCACCTGCTGCCCTGTGGTGTCGCTGTAAATCACCCAGTAGGTGGAATCGGGGTCGATCTGGTCGCTTCCGTAGGTGACACTCACATCCCTCAGGTGTACCATTCCATCGCAGTCGGTGCTGAAAGAGGTCTCTGCCTTAGGTTTGCTGTTCTCGAGGTTGGTGTAGACTTTCGACATGAAAGGTTTATTGGGGTCGAGGGCGGAGACCATCGTGCACATGAAGGTCTGGGTGCTCACGGTGTCGCCGGCGTTGGGACCTTGGGTGAGGACAAAGTCCGCAATGGTGGGAGTGTAGAGGTTGCTCTCGGAAGGCTGTGTGAGCTGGCGGAAAGAGACCGATTCCATGTAGGTGGCATCGTAGATGTCCTCTTCGGCACCTCGGGTGGCCACATACCAGGTATACTGGGTCAACCCTTCGGGAGCCGCCAGCGTGTCGATGGCATCCGAATAGGCATCGGCACATCCGGCGCTATTGATGCGCATCGGCTGGTAATCGCCGCAGACATAGGCGTAGAGTGGGTCGACATCGTAAGTGCAGTCGCTGGTGTACATCTCCACACGGATATTCTTATAGAGGTATTTGCTAAGACTGATGGCTACTTTAGTCCAGGGTTTGTAAACATAGGCACAGGTTGTCGAGCTACAGGAGGAGCCGGGACGTCCCATGGTCCAAGGTGGAATGGGCCCTGAGGTAGGGATGGCCGGAGCCGACACTTTGAACCAAAGAGAGTCGTTGATGGGGGCGTTGGGCCAGGTACCGTCATCGTTCTGTTTGACCACGCGGATAAGGAATTCGCCAGCCTCGTGAGGACCGTGACTATAGCAGCGTCCAACGACAGCATAGTTGATGAACAGCAGGGCGTTCATCGGCGTCACCTGCATGGTGTAAAACAGCGCTTCCGAACCTTTGTTAGTCCCCGTTGACCAACTATGGGTATGCGCGCAGTTGCCCGTGGCCCGAGGGTCTCCTAAGCGAATGGAGGTGGTGTAACCCGGGCAGATGCGTTGCATGCCGGTGCCACCGTTGATGGTAAACTGATCCAATCCGGCATTCTCATAGGTGATAATCTGGAAACGTCTTCCGTTGGCATCCCACAAGTTACCGTCGTTACAGCATTGGATACCTCCGTCATCTCCCGAGTTGAGCGAAGCGGAAGTGATATTGGCATGTCCCGTAATAACCTGCGCGTTGGAATCGGCACAGGTACTCATAACATAATAGCCAGTGGTGGTGTCCGTCTGGCTGTTATAATAGACACGCTCTCCCACGCGGGCGCTCCAATAGAAATTAGGAGCGGTGCTGAAAGAGGACGGATTCTTCCACCCCGGACAATCGTCTTGCTGGCTCCACACGGGACAGATGACCGTAAATACAAATAATACAGTTAACCAAAAATATCGCATATAACCCTATATTTTCAGGGTTATAACGCAGAATTGTCTTTTTTATTGTATGGAGAGTACTTTTTTACAATCCTGTTTACCGTAGGCGAGATTTTCCATCCCAGCACCGCTGCTACGGACAGAGAACCTAAAACAAGGGTCTTCAAGACGGCACCCACGATGATCGACAATGGGAGCACAGGAGTGAGCCAGTGGTTCCATCCCCAATCCAACGCCAGCAGCACAACGATGAGCAACATCATCTTGAGGTGACCGATACAGAAGACGTTAACCCGCATGCGTCGCCATAGGAAAGTGTTGAGCAGCAGGAAGTAAATAATATAGGCGCTGAGCGTTGCACAGGCGGCACCATTGATGCCCATCATGTCGATGAAACTGAGGTTGAACAGGATGGCAGAAGTGGTCAGGACGGCAATAAAAACAAGTCCCCACGGATAGTGGCGAGAGAAGTTCAGTATGTCGGTGCCCACCGAGAAGGAAGAGTTGAGCACCTTGGCCATACCCAACAGGAACACCACGCCAACACCTCCGGCAAAGTCCTTGCCGTTGGGTATCATCTGGAAGAGCGCGTCGACATTAATCCATATCAGATAGAAAATCAGCAGACTCACAAGGAACTGGTGCAGCGACACCTGTCTCCCCAGCCGATTCACCTCGTCCCAGTTGTTGTCTTTTACCGCGGTGGCTATCACCGGTCGCGAGATGGCTCCTAAGGAGCGGTAGGGCACCTCGACAACATTGGCAATATAGGAGGCGATGGTGTAGACTCCCGTTAGCGCAAGGCCGGTTTTGGCTCCGAGGAAGAGCGAGTTGAAGAGCGGTATGTTGCCCGCCAGCGCCACAGCGGTCATAAAGAGGGTGTAGCGTCCGATTTCCTTCACCCTTTCACGCGTGAGGAAACCACGGTCAATGCGAAACGAGATATGTCCTAAGCTTATGAGGTAGAATAGGTTGAGCATCATCGCCAACCCATAGCTGCCGCAGAACAGCCACACAAAGACATCCAACGAGATGAGGTCGAAACCATAGAGCAGATAGGTCGCCAGATTGAATAGACGGATGCCCACCTCGCGCACCAACTTGGGGACGGTGATGCGCAACAGCACCGATGCATTGGTTTCAAATATTCCCAAGTACAGCGCGAAAAAGGTAAGCATCGGCAGCAGATAGAAATAGTCGGCCAACAGGGGTGCATTCTTGGAGTAGATGCCCAGCAAAGGTTCGCGGAAGATGAGGAACGCCAACGCAAAGAGCATAAATCCCGCCATCGGTAGCAACACACTGAGACCGAAGACTCCATGGTTATTCTTCCCATCTCTGAAATAGGGGAAAAACTTGACAATCGACGAATTGCTTCCTAACTGAGCCACCGACGAGAAAAGTATCGCCGCATCGACCATCACTCTCGTCAATCCAATCTCCTCCTGTGTCAGATATTTAGTCAGCACAAAGAACGACACAAAAAAACCTATCGCCACACCTAAATAGTTGGCGAGGGCTCCCTTGATGCTCTGTCGTGCTATCACTCCCATACGACCTTTAACGGCTGGGAAAAAAAATTATTGCCCCACCGAATAAAAATAAAAATGATTAATTTGGCGGCGACTGTAAATGTCCTCCGAACTCCTTTTTACAAATTTTTCAAATTTCAAATTCCAAATTCCAATTTTATTTGTATCTTTGCAGCCACGTTTCCTATCGCCGGCAGGGGTGTCGGCGATAAGTAATGCGCTAAAATATAGAAAAATAAGCGCACGGAGACTTAGATTTAGAAATTAAAAATTAGAAATAAATAATAACACAATGAAAATTTATCAGACTCAGGACATCCGTAACATCGCCCTCGTGGGCGGCGCCAAATCGGGCAAGACCTCTATGGCTGAAGCTATGGCTTTCTGTGGCGGCCTCATCAACCGCCGCGGCTCCGTGGACAGCAAGAACACCATCAGCGACTATCGCGACATCGAGCACGACCGCGGCTACTCCGTGGAGAACACCCTCATGTACACCGAGTTCGGTGGCAAGAAGGTGAACATCCTCGATGTGCCCGGCTTCGCCGACTATCAGGGTGAGCTCGACAGCGCCCTCAACGTGGTCGAGGCCGCCGTCGTCGTCGTCAACGCCCAGAGCGGCGTCGAGGTAGGCACCGAGATCGCCAACCGCTATGCCGCCAAGCTCGACACCCCGATGCTCTTCGTCGTCAACCACCTCGACGCCGAGAAGGCCAACTTCGACGACGCCGTCAACCAGCTCAAGGACTTCTTCGGTGGCAAGTGCACCGTGCTCCAGTTCCCCACCAACGCCGGTCTCGGCTTCAACCAGGTGGTCGACAT
>JAEEIS010000042.1 GCA_016281475.1 Bacteroidales bacterium | reverse complement strand
GCACTACTATAAGGCTGTGTCGGGGGTGTCGCTGTTTGGTAACGGGCTGGAGATGTGCTGGGTGCAGGTATGCGCGTTGTCGCTGTTTTGGATAGCGGGGGTGATAGGAATCTATAGACTTAAGAAACAAGAAGTATGAAATTGCTGAAGGATATTTGGGATATTTTTGTCATCGAGGTGCGCCGTGTGATGCACGACAAGGGCGTGATACTTATTTTTTTTATTGCTACGCTTATCTATCCGCTGATATTTGGTGCGATATATAAGAATGAGTTGGTGAGGAGTGTGCCGGTGGCGGTGGTGGACGAGTCGCGCAGCGAAGCCAGCAAACGATTCATTCATAAACTGGATGCCACGCCGGAGATGAATGTGATGTATCATTGCTGCAATATGGCGGAGGCGCGCCGCCTGATGCAGCAGCGACGCATCAACGGCATCGTGCTTTTCCCGCGCGATTACGACTACAGGCTGGCGCGCAAGGAGACTGCCCGCGTATGCCTATTTTGCGATATGAGCAGTTTCTTGTATTACCGTAGTGTGCTGTCGGGTGCCAGTGCGGTGCTGGTTGACGAGATGGAGCAGGTGCAGCTGGAGCGTTATGCGTTGGCAGGCATCACAGGGGAGGGGGCTGACGAACTGGTGCAGCCTATCCCGTATGACGATGTGAAGCTCTTTTCGCCCGCTGGCGGATTCACGAGTTTCTTAGTGCCGGCCTTGTTGGTGCTGGTAATACATCAGACACTGTTTCTGGGTATAGGCATCTTGTTTGGCACTACCCGCGAGGATAGGCGGACGATGCGCGTCATCCCGCCACATCTGCGCAACGAGGGCCGACCTCGCGTGGTGATGGGTCGTGCGGTGGCATATTTGTGCCTCTATCTGCCGGTGGTGGCGGTGGACTTGGTGTTGATGCCGCGCCTGTTTGGTCTGCCCCATATCGGACGGCTGGACACGCTCTGTCTGTTTCTGCTGCCGTTTATGTTGTCTACGGTGTTCTTCTGCATGACGGTGTGCAGCTTTGTGCGCGCGAGGGACACGGGCATTGTCACCTGCATCTTTTTCAGCGTGGTGCTGCTGTTCCTGTCGGGTGCCATCTGGCCGGCGTGCAACATGCCTCGTTTCTGGCGGTGTTTTTCCTATTTGTTCCCCTCCACCCACGGCATACAGGGCTATATCCGCATCAACACGATGGGCGCCACGCTGGAGCAGGTGAAGTTCGAATACTTGATGCTGTGGCTGCAGGTGGCATTGTATTTCGCCACGAGCTGCCTCTGTCTGCGGGTGGCAAAGAAATTCAGGATTGGATGAACAATAATGAATTCGTTAATTCGTTAATGTATTAATTCGTTAATCTAGATTCACGCATTCAGGAAACATGTCTCAATTCTCAATTCAAAGTATGGGCCGACACGGGGGTCAGCATACGGGTCGACACGGGGGTCTGCCCCTACGGGTTTCCCTGCGCATGGCGCATCCGTTTAAGCCGGGCAATGCCACGTTGCTGGCAGTGGTCACCAGTGTCCTGCTGACGGGTATCATCCATATCGATGACCTCCGTTTCAGCCAGTATGCCCCTTTCTCTGCGTCGCACACGCTCTTTACGTTTGTGCATCTGTTGCTGCTGACGCTGTTGCTATATTTTTATTGTTTCTATCTGTTTCGGAAACTGACGGGAGAGGAGGCACTCCGCTCGTCTTCGCGGACAACGGTGTGGGCGATTGTGGGGACACTGGTCATCGCCTTTGTGTTCAGCATCGCTTCTATGTGGGTGGGGAGGCATGTGTTTCCGTCGCTGGGTATTGACGCACGTATCGACATCAGCCTGATTAAGGATGGGTTTGTGGCATTGAATGTGATATTGATAACAATATTGCTATACAACCTTACCCGCCACCAACAGCAGGTGCTGGAAGAGGAGCGGACGCACACCGAGAGTATCCAAACCCGCTACGACGCGCTGGAGAAGCAGATAGACCCGCACTTCCTGTTCAACTCGCTGAACACGCTCGACGGGCTGATAGGCTTCGACGACGGTCGCGCGCACGACTACCTGCACCAGTTGGCTCTCTCGTACCGCTATATCATGCAGCAGCAGCGGCTGGTGACGCTGGCGGACGAGATGCGTTTCACTGACAATTTCATCGCCATGATGCAGATACGCTATGGCGACAACCTGCGCGTGGAGAAACACATCCAGGAGCAATGCCTTTCAGCCATGGTGGTGCCTATCAGCGTGCAGCTGCTGGTGGAGAATGCTTTGCAGCACAATGTGGTGAGCGACCGCTATCCGCTCACGGTCACGATAACGACTGTGTGTCGGAGTGGCGAGGATGGCAGTGAACTGTTGGGCATAATGGTGTCGAATCCTTTGCAGCCAAGGAGCGATGCTGAGGAGGGTGCTCACGGCAGTATAGGTCTCAACAATCTAAGCCAGCGTTGTCAGTTGGTGCTGCACAGAGATATCGTTATTAGGCAGACAGACACTGTTTTCGAGGTGGAAATACCAGTAGAATTAATTAAAGTGAAAGGTGAAAAATGAAAATTGAAATCTCGCCGGAGCGACCCATATCCCGCCGCCGCGAAGTTTCAATTTTCACCTTTCAATTTTCAATTTTATAACTCATGAGTACAGCTCTGATTATTGAAGACGAGAATATGGCGGCACAGCATTTGGTGCGACTATTGTCAGCGGCAGCTCCCGACATGCAGGTGGCAGGGGTGCTGCAGACGGTGGAGGAGTCGGTGGAGTGGTTCCGCCGGCGTGTCGCCGGTGACAATAAAGAGGGGCGTGTCGCTGGTGACAGCCAAGATGATTGTCCTGACGTGGTGTTTATGGATATCCATTTGGCCGACGGACTGGCGTTCCGCATTTTCGACCAAGTGAAGGTTCCCTATCCCATCATCTTCACTACCGCCTACGACCAGTATGCCCTACAGGCTTTCCAAGTGAATAGCATCGACTATCTGCTCAAGCCAATCAATATTGACGATTTGCACCGTGCCCTCGACAAACTGAAGCAGCGCACCGCGACACCTTCGTCCGACGACTTGAGTCGGGCCCTGGAGATGCTTAGCCAACATTATCGCCAATACAAGCGTTTTTTCCTCATACCCGTCCGCGACAAGTTGGTGCCGCTAGCGGTGGATCAGATTGCCTGCATCTATTTGGACAATAAGAGTTCGGTGGCATTGACGGTGGACGGGCATACCCACCCGTTGGACAAGCCCCTTGAACAGATTGCTGCCCAGCTTGACCCCCGCAGGTTCTTTCGCGTCAACCGCCAGTATATTGTGGCACACGATGCCATTAAGGTCATTTCGGTGTGGCTGCTGGGCAAGTACTCTATACGCTTGGTGGTGGACACGCCCGAGCGTATCGTGCTGCCCAAGGCGAGGGTAGGGGAGTTTAAGGATTGGTACTGTCAATGATGATGGTGACGGGACCGTCGTTGACCAAAGCAACCTGCATGTCGGCACCGAATTGTCCGGTGGCGATGGGTTTGCCAAACTCCTGCTGCAGGCGGGCGATGAATTTCTCGTACATGGGTATGGCGATGTCGGGCTTCGAAGCGCGGATGTAGCTGGGGCGGTTACCTTTGCGGGTGCTTGCCATGAGGGTGAACTGGCTGACCAGCAGTATGCCGCTGCCCTCTACTGCGGTGATGGGCAGGTTCATGACTCCGTCGGCATCGTCGAAGATGCGTAGGGCGACTATTTTGCGACAGAGGTAGTCGATGTCTTTGTCGCTATCGGCATCTTCTATGCCCAACAGTATCATCATGCCGGAGCCGATGGCTCCCTTTACAACGCCTCCAATGCTGACGGAGGCCTGGGTACAACGTTGGATGACAACTCTCATGGTGAAAATTGAAAATTAGTAATGAAGATTATTTATGGCAGCCGATTTATATTTTTTAATTTGAAATTATTTTCAATTTGGCAAAGGCCAGGATTAGAGTTTTCTGACCGATGCCTTCGAAGAATACTGTTGCTTTACGGTTGTTGTCGGTGCCTTCGCAACTGAGCACTTTGCCAGTGCCGAATTTGGCATGGCTGACGGTCATGCCAGGTTGGATGGCATTGATGTCTTCCATTGTGTTTTGGGCGGTAGGTCCCTTGGCAGTTGAATGTTGAGAGTTGAGAGTTGAGAGTTTTTTAAGTTGAGTCTTTCTTGCTGCGTTAGCCGTCCCCGTCCCCTCTTGAGAGGGGTGGCCGTAAGGCCGGGGTATGTCCTTTCCACTTTCCACTTTTCTGAAGGCAGAAGGCAGTTCGCCGACGTTGGGGAAACTCTTCTGGCGGCGGGGGAGTTCGATGTAGCGCGGGTCGATGTCTTCGACGAAGCGGCTCAGTTCCTGACACGACGAGTTGCCATACTGGTAGCGGGTGACGGCGTAGGTGAGTGTCACCTGTCGTTCGGCGCGGGTGATGGCGACGTAGAAGAGCCGCCGCTCTTCTTCCAGCTCCTGTCTTGACGAGATGGACATGATGGAGGGGAAGAGGTTCTCTTCCATGCCTACGACGTAGACGTATGGGAATTCCAACCCCTTGGCGGAGTGGATGGTCATCATGGCCACCTTGTCTGCATCCTTGTCCTCGCCCTTGTCTTCGGAGGTGAGCAACAGCACTTGCTGGAGAAATTGGTCGAGGGTCTTTATCTGATTGGTCTCATCCGTAGGGGCAGACTCCAGTGTCTGCCCGCTGTCTATAGGGCTGACACGGGAGTCAGCCCCTACAGAGAATTGGTCTTCTTTCTCGCAGAATTCTTGGATGCCGTTGAGGAGCTCTTCGATGTTCTCGATGCGGTTGGGGTTGTCGGGGTCGTCGTCGTCGCGCAGGAGGGTGATGATGCCGGAGCTGTAGACGATTTGTTTGGCCAGTTCGTAGGCATTGGTGGTGGGCAGGAGGGAAGTGAAGCGCTTAATCATCATCACAAAGTCGGTGATGCGCTGGATGGTGCCGCCATTAAACCCTAGGCCGAAGGTGGCGATGTTTTCGAGCACGGTCCATACGGCCACATCGTTGTCGGCTGCCGCCACGCGGACGCGGTCGAGGGTTGTCTGCCCGATGCCGCGGGCGGGATAGTTGATGATGCGGATGAGCGACTCTTCGTCGTAGTTGTTGACCACCAGCCGCATGTAGGCTAGCACGTCCTTGATTTCCTTACGGCCGTAGAAGGAGATGCCTTGGTAGATGCGGTAGGGGATGTCGGCGCGGCGCAGGGCTTCTTCGATGGCGCGCGACTGGACGTTGGTGCGGTAGAGTATGGCGAAAGAACGGTAGTCGAGGTCTTCGCCGAGGTGTGCCTGCTGGATGGATTCGGCCACTTGGCGACCCTCGTCGCGCTCGTCGTTGGCGCGCAGCAGACGCAGCCGGTTGCCTTCAGCGTTGTCGGTCCATACGGATTTTTCTATCTGCTCTACGTTCTTTTTGATGACGGAGTTGGCTGCTTCGACTATCATCTTGGTGGAGCGGTAGTTTTGCTCGAGTTTGTAGAGGTGGAGGTTGGGGTAGTCGCGGCGGAAGTTGAAGATGTTCTGTATGTTGGCACCGCGGAAGGCGTAGATGCTTTGTGCGTCGTCGCCCACGACGCAGATGTTTTGGTAGCGGGCGGCGAGTTTTTTGACGATAAGGTATTGCGAGTAGTTGGTGTCCTGGTACTCGTCGACCATGATGTATTTGAAGCGGTTCTGATATTTGAGCAACACGTCGGGGAAGTCGCGCAGCAGCACGTTCATGTTGAAGAGCAGGTCGTCGAAGTCCATCGCCATAGCCGTGCGCAGGCGGTGGTTGTATTGTTTGTATATCTCGCCTATCATGGGACGGTGCGAGTCCTTGTCGGTCTGTTGGATTTCGGGATTGTTGGCGTAGTCCTCGGGGCTGAGCAGGTTGCTCTTGGCCATCGAGATGCGGCTGAGCACCAATCCTGGGCTATAGGTCTTGGGGTCGAGGTTTTGGCTTTTGACTATCTGCTTGATGGCCGACTTGCTGTCGTCGGTGTCGTAGATGGTGAATGTGTTGGTGTAGCCCAGCTTGGTGGCTTCGGAGCGCAGTATGCGGGCAAAGACGGAGTGGAAGGTGCCCATCCAGATGTTGCGTGCTTCGTTGCCCACCAGCTTCATGATGCGCTCCTTCATCTCGGTGGCGGCCTTGTTGGTGAAGGTGAGGGCGAGGATGCTGAAGGGATCGGTGCCCAGCTCTATGAGGTGGGCTATGCGGTAGGTCAGCGTGCGGGTCTTGCCGCTGCCTGCGCCGGCGATAATCATCACGGGGCCTTCGGTGCAGGCCGCCGCTTGGCATTGGGGTTCATTCAGTTGGTCAAGTAGTTCGCTCATAGCTTTATTAATTGGGAGTAAAAGGGGGAGTAATAATTGGGAGTAAAAGGGGGAGTTATGACATACCCCGCCACTTTGTGGCACCCCTCTCAAGAGGGGAGGTGGACAAATGTTTTGTTGCAAAAGTATTGTCCACTTTAACTCCCATTTTAACTTCCACTTTAACTCCCATTTTAACTTCCTTTTATTTTTCAATTATCTCTATTCGTACTGTTCGCAGCTGTGCCACTGCGTCGTAGAGTCGGTTGCTTTGCGACTGCCGGACGCTGAGGTCGAGGCGGCAGTCGAGGTTGAAATCTTGGTTTGTGGGCACAAGGCCGAAGTCTTTGACGATGCGCATCACGTCGTTCATGGCGGCATACTCAAAATGCAGGCGGTAGTGCACGTCGATGGTCTTCTCGATGATTTCGGCATGGCTGATGGCGTCGTGGGCGGCAGTCTTATAGGCGTTGGCGAGACCCGAGGCTCCCAGCAGCACGCCGCCGAAGTAGCGCACCACCACGACGAGCGTGTCGGTCAGGTCGGCCGAGAGCAGCTGCCCATAGATGGGTCGTCCGCCTGTGCCGGAGGGTTCGCCGTCGTCGTTGGCGCGGTAGGCATCCTTGGTAGGGCCGAGGATGTAGGCGTAGCAGTGGTGCCGCGCGTCGAAATACTCCTTGCGCAGCCGTTCCAGATGGCCCTTCACCTCCTCGGCAGTGCGCACGGGGAAGGCGAAAGCCATAAACTTGCTCCCCTTCTCCTTGTACAGCCCCTCGGCTGGTGCCTTGATGGTACGGTAAGTGTCGTCGAACATCTTATTAAATTGAAAGTTGAAAATGGCCTTCGCCTCTAACCCCTAACCTCTTCGCTCAGGCAATATTCGGTAATCGGGATGGCGTTAATAGTGTGTTCTTTGTATGTTATTTGTTCACGATGGTTGTAGGTCACAATGGTTTGTCGTGAGCAGTGCAGCTCTTCGGCACACTCGGTAAGAGACTGTATTTCTCGTGTGCGGGTCTTCGGCGATGCAAGGTCGTAGCATACTTGTATCAGTTGTTCCACTTGCACTCCCCGACGAAGCACAAAGTCGACCTCCTTGTCATTGCGTGAGCGGTAGTAGAAAAGAGTTTTTCCCGGCTCATATCCTTGTCGCAGTAATTCTACAAAGAGCAGATTTTCCAGCAGCCGCCCACGGTTCTGCCCAATATTGAATGACGCACCTGTCACAAAGCCGTTATCAACCACATAGCATTTTTGTGCCGCTTTTGACATGAGTTTCATTTTGTTATTGAATCGGGGAAGATAGTAAAACAGGTATGGCTCATGCAGATAGCTGATGAATTTCTTGACCGTTGCCACGCTTGATAGCCCCAACTCCGTAGTAAGTTCGTTAGCGGTGAAAGGATTGCAGAAGTTGGCCAGTAGATACTTGGCAAGGGTGTACAGGTCGGCAGTGTTACGTATGTTGTGCCTGTGGGCCACGTCTTTGAGCAGTATCGAGTCGAAAAGCGTGGACAAGTAGTTTTGTGTCAGGCTCCTGTTCTTTAGGGTCTCGGGGAAGCCACCACCCGTAAGGTAGTCGTCCAAAATGCCGTCGGTTGCTGTGTCATGATTCCATGCCACCGTTTCCGACAGGCTGAAGGGCAGCATCTCCACCTGTAGGTATCGTCCGGTGAGTACGGTGGCCATCTCGCTCGAAAGCATATTGGCATTGCTCCCGGTAATAACCAGGTTCACCCCTCGCCGATATAGTTTCGCAACCCAAAGGTCCCAACCGTCAAGATTCTGCACCTCGTCAAGCAGCAGGTAGCGGTAGTCTCCGTAGATGTCTGTAAGTGTGCTCATCACCCGCTCCTCGTCCCATGTGTCCAACAGCAGGCCGTCGTCAAAATTGAGATAGGCAAACGGCTGGTCGCGCAGCATGAGCAGGGCGAACACCGACTTCCCGACCCGGCGGGGGCCGGTAATCAGCTTTATCAGCGGACTGGCGAGAAGCTCCGATACGTCATACCGAGTCTGCCGCCTCTGGTATTGGCGGGACATAAGCTCGTCCCGTTCAGCCTTTTGTCTTAGTAATATGGTTTTCATCTGACGGTAAATTTCGTTTGCAAAGATACGAATTAATATTCAATAATCGTCATTATATTGAATAAAAAATCCTTTTTTTATTCAATAGGGATGGTCGTATTGAATATTTTAGTGCCGCAGAAATAGTGTGTATGGTATAAAAGTGTAGGATTAAAGGTGGATGGAGAACCTGCCGCTGTATGCCTGTAGGAAAGTACTCTGCCATTGAATAAAAGGAAGTCCCCGCCACCACGGCGGGGACTTTTCTATGAAGTGTGGGCGGCTTGCCCGCACCATCCAGAAGGAAAGATGCTTAATTGTTGTCCCAAACAAGACGAACCCCAAAAGAATATTGATATTCACTATTATCATTTATATTTAGCCAATTGCCATCAAACCATAAAGAATGCCCACGGGTTTCATTATAGCTGTCAGAACCCCAATAGCAACCGCCATATACTTGATAAACAGGCCCATACTGAGTGTCATTGTTCGCTAAAAAGACTGCACCTGCTGCCTCCATCTTAGACCACTGAGAAATGGTATAGCTATTGCGTGTCCAGTCGTTTGGCGACGATGCCATACCAGAATTGAACGTACAACCCGAAGGCAATGTGAAATTGTCAGGCAGCAGTATCATGCCACTATGTCCATCCACATTTCCTGTACCGTATTTTGATGAAGCATTAGTTCTATGGTTGAAGATATAATCCCATTCGGCACTAGTCCACGTCCTCCACATATTGGCTTGGTTTCCTCCGTTGGCAATAGCATTCTCTCCCCAGTCAACAAATGATGTGTAATCACTGCTATTTCCAGTGTGGCTTGTTGGATTATTACCAGTACCCCAACAAAACTTGTCTTGCCATGAATTTTCATTAGCAATATATTGATGGTCGGCAAAACGCCAAATATTTGTACTGGCTTGATACAACAAGTTGCCTTGCGAGAACCACACTTGGTCGCCATCACCGTTGATTGTGAACAAGCCGCCTTTTGAGCCAACGGGGCGGAAAGTTAGATTGTTTTCTCCGAGGGTAATCAGCGTATACTGGCTGCGAGTGACGTTGATGGCGATATTAGCAGTCTTAACGCAGTAGCGGTTATCATCGGTGTTCATCTGAATCTGTAAACCACTATAGCTGCCTTCGGGCAGGTAGATGTAGAAGTCCTTGCCATCGCCAGCGATGCTCTGCGGGGTGGCGCAGGTGAGTGTGGTGGTGTTCGTGCCGTTGGCGGAATAGGCCAGTGCGGGGACATTGGTAGTATGGTTGTAGCTGACGCTGAACGTGCCGTTAATCATGGTCTCGCTGGCGGCAGTGATGGT
This sequence comes from Bacteroidales bacterium, assembly GCA_016281475.1. The sequence continues at coordinate 6,904 of JAEEIS010000042.1, read as the reverse complement.
GATAGTGCTGATGCTGGTGTTCGCCTTGGTGAGGTGCAACTTTAGCACACCGCAGAGGTTCTTGAATGAAAGTTGGTTGTCGTTGCTCTCGGCATACATGGGGAACTCGTGGATAGAGCCATCCACGTAGGTCTGTGTGGAGGGGAGGGTGATGTTCACGCCGTCGGTAGTCAGCGTGGTGGGGTAGAAGGCGCGGAAGGGGGCGTTGCCCGTCTCACCGTTCGCATTGACGAAGTCGGTAGAGATTGCGGGGGTCTGTAGGGTGGCACTGTAGATACCGCAACCGGCGGTGCCGTAGACGGCAATCTGGTCGCCGCTTACCCAGTTAAGGGCGGTGCCGTTAAGGGTGGTCTTGGCGGAGGTGCAGTCCTCCATCGTGGCGTGGAACTGCGTGCCGTTGCCCAAGGTCTCCTCCTTCTTGCAGGAGGTGAGGCTTACTAGCCCTACTAGAGAGACTAGTGTTACTAGAGATACTAGACTTTTCTTCATTTTCTTCTCCTTTCTTTGATTAGTCGAAATCGTTACCCGTGTAGCTGCCACCTGCTGTCAGCCCCTCGGTCGAGCCTGCGGTTTGTGGCTCTGGGGCGGTGCTGCCACTCCCTTGGAAGCCCTTTTCGACGCGGGCTTCAATCAGTTCTACCATAGGAGCGTCGTACTCCTTCTTCGTGTTTTTTGTCATCTTTGTTATTTTGGGGATTTTAATGAGTGCCTACTCTATAAAACAGTTTTCGGCTTCCCTGCCTGAGCCGGAAAGCCGATATTCTCCAAAATAAGGGGCACAAAGAAAGGCGTGACTCTTTCGTTTGAACTGCTTATTTCTGTAGAAGGTGCTGGTAAATACCTTTGGTCAAATAAGTATACGAAAATCCACGCCCCTTGGCGTGAACCATCCGCTTTCTTATTCTCGACCATTGAAAGTTACCAGCTTGTCTACAGGAGAACAAGAGCGTCAAGCTCAGTTGTTTATGTCTTTGTTTGTCTTTTGTCTACATAGAGTTGTCCATTTTTCTGTTTGACGGTGCAAAGATACACCTTTTTTCTAACATAGCAGAAAAAAATTCATTTCTCATTCGTGCGCGCCCAATCTACGTAATAAATAGTCCCTTGTATTGCTCACTAATTAAATCATTTATCTTCTGAACCCTTTTGTCATAGTCCTCGTCGCTCCTGATATACCAGGCGGGGGCATCCTTGATTTTGACGGCTGGCATCCCTCCAATCAATATGTTGTCGCCTTCGATGCTTTTGTTGACAAGTGAGTTTGCGCCAACGCTCACATTGTTTCCCAACACTATCTTGGATGTCATTTTAGCCCCAGTGGCCAGATATAGTCCGTTCCCAATCACTTTCCCATTGGCGGAAATGCATGTCGAGGTGTGCAGTACGGCAAAATTTCCGATACGATTGCTGCCTCCGACGACAATTGTCCCATAGTGTGGGATTACCACGCCATAGCCAAGCGTGTCCTCTCCTATGGAGAAACCAAGCTTTACGCCTAGTCGGCCATATTTCCTCCTCCAATAGGCTTTCATGGGTTTTGCCAGGCGTGACGTATTCCCATGTCGGTAGTAGGAGTATTTCCTCATCGCTTCCAAATACGACATTATCCAGTCGGGGTTGGCGATATGTCGCAGACGGTCAGTCAGTCTCCAGCTGAATTTGCCTCGGTTCATCATCAAGTCTGCCTTAATGAATAATTGCAGTTCTTCTTTTGTGCGTATTTCCATGGTGGATTGATGTTTAACGTGGGTTTTGTTAGGTGGTTCGTCTTGATTGGGTGTGGCAGGGAGGTCAATATGGTTATTGCAGCACCTTTCGCGCGCCCAAGATACGCTTTAATCTTTACCCCTGTACGGCATCTTACCGATTCTGACGGCTTCCTACTGATTTGTACCTATTTTTACCGATTGGGGTGTCGTTTAATGCTCTGAGGGCGAAGAAGTAGCAATGAAGTAGCAGTTGAAAATCGGGGGTTGGAGGGAGTCAGGTGGGGGGCAGGCGTGGGACAGGTGGGGGTCAAGGGAGGGCTACGGGGGATGGAGTGCGCCAGGAGGTGCCTGGCTTGGGGGTGCCGTAGCCTGTGAATCCACACATGACATCCACCAGCGGGCTCCGCCCGCTGGTGGATGTAGGGAGGATAATGTTGGTGTCGCAGGTCACGGGGTTAGAACTCGGCGGTCTTGGGGGTGCGGGGGAAGGGGATGACGTCGCGGATGTTGGCCATGCCGGTGACGAAGAGCATCAGGCGTTCGAAGCCGAGGCCGAAGCCTGCGTGGGGGCAGGTGCCGTAGCGGCGGGTGTCGAGGTACCACCACATGTCTTTCATGGGGATGCCCAGCTCGTTGATGCGGTTCATGAGTTTTTCGTAGCTTTCTTCGCGCACGGAGCCACCGATGATTTCGCCTATCTGGGGGAAGAGGACGTCGGTGCCTTGGACGGTGCGGCCGTCGGCGTTTTGCTTCATGTAGAAGGCTTTGATGTCCTTGGGGTAGTCGATCATGATGACGGGACGCTTGAAGTGCTCTTCGACGAGGTAGCGTTCGTGCTCGCTGGCGAGGTCGGCACCCCAGTAGACGGGGAATTCGAATTTGTGGCCATTTTTGATGGCTTCTTCGAGGATGGCGATGCCTTCGGTGTAGGGGAGGCGGACGAAGTCGGTGTCGACGACGCTACGGAGGCGTTCGAGGAGGCCTTTGTCGATCATGTTGTTGAGGAACTGAAGGTCGTCGGCGCAGTGGTCGAGAGCCCAGCGGACGCAGTATTTGATGAACTCCTCTTCGAGGGCGGTGAGGTCGTCGATGTCGTAGAATGCCATTTCGGGTTCAATCATCCAGAATTCGGCGAGGTGGCGCGGGGTGTTGCTGTTTTCGGCGCGGAAGGTGGGGCCGAAGGTGTAGATTTTGCCCAGTGCGGTGGCTCCGAGCTCGCCTTCGAGCTGGCCGCTGACGGTGAGCGAGGTCTGCTTGCCGAAGAAGTCCTGGGAGTAGTCGATGGAGCCGTCGGGGAGGCGGGGCGGGTTGTTCATGTCGAGCGTGGTGACTTGGAACATTTCGCCTGCGCCTTCGCAGTCGGAGGCGGTGATGAGGGGCGTGTGGAAGTAGAAGAATCCGCGCTCGTGGAAGAAGGTGTGGATGGCGTAGGCCATGTGGTGGCGCATACGCATGACGGCGCCGAAGGTGTTGGTGCGGGGGCGCAGGTGGCCTATCTCGCGGAGGAATTCCATGGAGTGGCCTTTTTTCTGCAGGGGGTATGTGTTGGGGTCGGCTTCGCCGTAGAGGAGGATGTCGGCGGCTTGGATTTCGACGCTCTGGCCTGCGCCTTGAGAGGCGACGAGGGTGCCGTCGACGCTGATGCAGGCCCCGGTGGTGATGCGGCGGAGCAGGTCCTCGTCGAAGCGGGCGAGGTCGACGACTACCTGTATGTTGTTGATGGTGGAGCCGTCGTTGAGGGCTATGAAGGCGACGTTTTTGTTGCCGCGCTTGGTGCGCACCCATCCTTTGACGTTGATGGGGGTATTGATGAGGGGTTGGGCTAGGTCGGTAAAGAGTTGCTTGATTTCGATGCGTTTCATTTTAAATTGAAAGTTGAAAGTTGAAAATTGAAATTATTTTTTGGCCATGATTCTATTTTTTCTTGATTTGCGTGAGTTCGGCAAGTTCTACGTCGGAGGCGAATTTGACGATGCGGTCGTCTTGGTCGCGGCGGCAGATGAGGAGCGTCTTGTCGTCGCCTGCAACGATGTAGTTGTCCAGCCCCTGCAGGATGACGGTGCGGTCGGCGGGGAGATGGACGACGGTGTTGTGGACGTCGTAGGCGAAGACGTTGCCGGAGATGAGGCCGTTGCCGTTGCTGTCACGGTGGCAGGTGGCGTAGAGGGAGTCCCACGATTCGACATCGGACCACCCGAAGGAGGCTTCGAGGACGTAGACGTTGTCGGCGTGTTCCATGATGCCGAAGTCGACGGAGATGGCCTCGGAGAGGGAGTAGATGCGGTCGAGTTCGATGGCCGGGGTGTCGCTCTTGAGGGCGAAGAAGCTCTTGGCGATGTTGGGCAGGTGGGTGCGGTAGGCCTTGCGCAGGGTGGAGAGCCGCCAGACGAAGATGCCGGCGTTCCAGAAGAATTCGCCCGTGGCGATGAACTGGCGGGCCATCTCGAGCGGAGGTTTCTCGGTGAAGGTGACTATCTTGTGGAGGCTTTCGACTTGAGGCGAAGCGGGCTCTTCGGCGAATTGGATGTAGCCGTACTTGGTGTTGGGGTTGGTGGGGCGCACGCCGATGGTGACGATGTAGTCGTTTTTCTCGGTGAGGGCGAGGGCTTGGTTGATGTCGCGCTCGAAGTTTTCCTGACCGAAGATGGCGTGGTCGGAGGGGGTGACGATGATGTTGGCCTTGGGGTTGAGGTGGTAGATGACCGAGGCGGCGTAGGCTATGCAGGGGGCGGTGTTGCGGCGGGTGGGTTCGCTGAGCACCTGGTAGGGGGCAAGGCCTTTGATTTGCTGGCGCACTCGGTCGGCATAGAGCTCGCCGGTGACGATGATGATGTTCTCGCGCGGGCAGATGTTCTCAAACCGCTGGAAGGTGGCTTGAAGCATGGACTGCCCATTGCCCAGGATGTCGATGAACTGCTTGGGATTGTTGGCCTTGCAGATAGGCCAAAATCGGCTGCCGAAGCCGCCTGCCATTATGATGCAATAGGTGTTGTGGTTCAAGGAAATTGAAAATTGAAAGTTGAAAATTGAAAATTATACGCTGACTTCGCCTTTGATGTGGGGGTGGGGGTCGTAGCCTTGTAGCTGGAAGTCGTCGTAGTCGAAGGCGAAGATGTCTTTTTTGTCGGGGTTGATGAGCATGGTGGGGAGGGGACGTGGGTCGCGGGTGAGTTGCAGGCGGCACTGGTCGAGGTGGTTGTTGTAGATGTGTGCGTCGCCGAGGGTGTGGATGAAGTCGCCGTATTTCAGGTCGCACGCCTGAGCCACCATCATGGTGAAAAGGGCGTAGGAGGCGATGTTGAAGGGTACGCCGAGGAAGATGTCGGCGGAGCGCTGGTAGAGCTGACAGCTGAGGCGGCCGTCGGCAACGTAGAACTGGAAGAGGATGTGGCAGGGAGGAAGGTGCATCTGAGGCAGCTCGCCCACGTTCCATGCCGACACGAGGAGTCGGCGGGAGTCGGGGTTGTGTTTGATGTCGTGGATGAGGGTGGCTATTTGGTCGACGTGCGAGCCGTCGGCGCAGCCCCACGAGCGCCACTGGTGGCCGTAGATGGGACCTAACTCACCGTCGTCGCCAGCCCATTCGTCCCAGATGCTGACACGGTGGTCGTGGAGGTATTGCACGTTGGTGTCGCCACGGAGGAACCACAGCAGCTCGTAGATGATGGAGCGCAGGTGCATCTTCTTGGTGGTGAGGAGGGGAAACCCGTCGTCGAGGTGGAAGCGCATCTGGTAGCCAAAGGTGCTGAGCGTGCCGGTGCCGGTGCGGTCGTGTTTGGGCACACCGGTGGAGAGCACATGCTGTAGTAGGTCGAGGTATTGTTTCATGCTGCAGTAAACGTGGTTCGGGCGTTATTATTGTGCAAAGAATAAATTATTCGTATAATAGCACCCCGCTGACGCACCAATGGCTGAAACTGCCCGCCTGGGGTTCTCCTTGCGGGATGGCGATGGTGAGGGTGTGGCGGCCTGTGGGCTCAATGCCTTCGCTACGGAAGTATTCTGAGATGTTGAAATAGACGGGCTGTGTGGCAGTGCCGGGACACCAGCCGGAGCGCGAGAAGTCGCTGCTGGACATACCGTTCCAGAAGTTGCCGCTGACGGGGTTCCACTCGCGGTAGCGGCCGCAGTCGCTGCGCCACGGAGTGTAGGTAAAGGCGGGACGGCCGTCGATAAGGATGGTGTGGGTCTTGGGGTTGAACTCGTCGCCGCCGCCCCAGCCGCCATGGCCTGTGGCGATGTAGCGCAGGCGGACGAGGTGGGCAGTGTCGGATTCATATATGGTGAAGTCGGTGGTGAGGCTGTCGGTGGCAAATAGCTTGCCGTAGTTCTGCCCAGCCATTTCGAGCACGTTGCAGGTGTTGAACAGGGAGAATGACAGGGGAAAATTTAGTTGATTGTCTTCGGGCACAGTTTGGTCGCCGGGGTAGGATTTGATGTCGAGGGTGACGGTGTGCCCTCCACGGTCATAGTTGCCAATCCAAACACCAATCCACACTTCGCCTTGCAGTAGGTGGGCGAGGTCGGTGACTTCCTGCTTGTAGTAGGCTTCGTCCTGCCAGTCGAGACCGTCAATCTGTACACGGTCGTTGAACTGCCCCACGCCGAAGGGGGTGAAGAAGCGCATCAGTTCAACGGGCGGCCAGTACATGAACGAGGAGATGCGGTATTGCTGCAGGGGGCTGATGCTGTTTTTGATGCCTTGGTAGCGTTCGCCGTCGCGCCCGATGAAGAGAGGGAGGCTGTCGGGGTGGTTGTTGATGCCGTCGAAGAAGTTAGGGCAAAGGTCTACGTCTGCACCAGGGATGATGAAGACGGAACCCGTGCGGTCATAGGCGTCGCCGTTGCTGCGCTGGTGCAGTTCGATGAAGGTCTGATAGTGACTGGGCAGTTTGGGCAGGAGTATGCGTTTGAGAGCGAGGGTGCCGCCGGCGTAGTGGAGTACGCTGTCGTAGGGTGTGTTTTGGCGATAGTTGCCCTCGATGTGGTCGTTAAGGCCGCACCAGCAGAGTTGTACAGAGTCGAACACGCGGGTGGTGATGACCATCTTCTGGCGTTTGATATTGTTGAGCTCGCGGGAGGTGACCAGCGGTGCGTCGTGCTTGATATAGAATTTGGAGCTGTGTGCTTGGTCGGTTTTCACAAGCTCCATGCGGCATTGTCCGTTGCGCCAGAAGCTGACCAGCAGGCCGGGG
>JAEEIS010000007.1 GCA_016281475.1 Bacteroidales bacterium | reverse complement strand
CCCGCCATTATGGAGAGTGTCCTCAACGCCGATGTGGTCTGCTGGGCAACACCTATCTACTACTACGAGATGAGCGGCCAAATGAAGACCCTCATCGACCGTATGAACGCCATGTTCCCCAAAGACTACCGCTTCCGCGATGTCTACCTGCTCACCACCGCCTTCGAGAACGAAGACTTCGTGCCGAAACGTGCCGAAAGCGGTTTGCAAGGCTGGATAGCCTGCTTTGGCAAATCCGCACTCAAAGGTCATCTCTTCTGTGGCGGCGTGGGTGCCCCCAACGAGATTGCTGGCAACGCCAAGCTGCAGGAGGCCTACGAAATGGGGAAAAACATCTAAGAATTCGTTAATTTGTTAATTCGTTAATCAGTGACTAGTGATTAGTGATTAGACAAATGAAAGCGGCAGCCAACTTTTTAGTTTTTAGTTTTCACCTTTTACTTTTCCAATGTGCCAAGGATTAACACATTAACACGTTCACACATTAACACATTCATCACCACACATGCAAAAAGCCCTAACAATTTTAGCTCTTATGACCCTTTCAACACTGCCATCTATGGCACAAATCGACCTCCACAGCCATGCCGTCACTCAGGGTTACCTCAATTACATCAAAGCAAACGGTGCCGAGATGGACGAAGGGTTTCCCATCCCTAGCTGGGATGCAGAACGTCACATTGCCTTTATGGACAAGGCCGGCATCCAGACCTCCGTGCTCACCATGCCTGCGCCACAACCCTTCTTCGGCGATGCGGAGGCCTCGGCAGCTGTGTGCCGCCGATACAACGAGGAATGTGCCGCACTGAAGGCACGCTATCCGGGACGCTTCCTCTTCTGTGCCGCACTGCCCCTGCCCGACATGCCGCACGCCCTCGAGGAGGCTCGCTATGCCCTTGAGGTGTTGGGAGCCGACGGCATCAAACTGGCCACCAACAGTTACGGTCAATACCTAGGTGACCCCGTCCTCGACACACTGATGGCCTACCTCGACCAACAGAACGCCGTCATCATCCTGCATCCCCACAAGCCCTCGGCCGTCAACGCACAGCTGATTGCCGACGTGCCGTTGGCCAGCTACGAATACCTCGCCGAAACCTCGCGCTCCGTGCTCAACATGATAGCCCACAACGTGCTGGTGCGCTATCCGCACCTGAAGGTGGTTGTGCCGCACTGCGGCTCGTTCCTACCCAATGCCCTGCCACGTTTCCGTTCGCTGCTGCCCGTAATGGTGAAGCAAGGCATCATGCAGCCCGTAGATGTCGACGCCAACCTCTCGCGCCTCTATTATGACCTCGCCGGAGCACCCACCGACGAAGTACTCAACGCCCTCCTCACCATCACCACGCCCGACCACATCCTCTACGGCAGCGACTACCCCTACGTAGCCGAGCCAGTACTCATCAGCGGGAAGCAGGCCTTGCAACAACGTCTCGCCTCGCATGGGCTGAACCCGCAGGACATCTTCTCCGACAACGCCCGTCGCCTCTTCGGCGAAGCCATCCCCATGCGGCAATATGGCGAAAGGATTGTTCGCCTCGCCGAAATAGAAGTAGAGCCGACCATGCTTGAGGAGTATCTCACCTTTGCCAAAGAAGTCGGCGAGACCTCCACACGCGTCGAGCCCGGTGTGCTGACCCTCTTTTCGATGCAAACCAAAGAAAACCCCTGCAAAATCTACATCCTAGAAATCTACGCCGACCGCGAAGCTTACCAAAGCCACATCCAGACCCCCCACTTCAAGAAATACAAAGAAGGCACCGCCCAAATGGTGAAAAGCCTGAAACTCATCGACACCAACCCCCTTGCAGGAATAGACCGCTGGGAAAGAAAACAATAAAATAGAAAAGACATGAACAAATGTATTTTAACGGTAATAGCTGCAGGGTTGATGCTGTTGGCCGCCTGCAGCACAAAAACAAACACAGAACAAGAGCTGGACACGGTATGCCTCAGCGAGCCGACAGCCGACACCCTCTCGGTTTGGCCTAAGGGCGACCCCAACGATGCCTACGCTCAGTATTTCATTGGGCAGAGCTACTTGGCACTCCTCGACTCCACGAGCGGCCTCTGCAACGTCACCTTCGAGCCCGGCTGCCGCAACAACTGGCACATACACCACGGTGCCACCCAAATGCTGATATGCGTGAGCGGTCGCGGATGGTACCAAGAATGGGGCAACCCCGCCGTGGAGCTGAAGCCCGGCACCGTCATTGCCGTACCCGAAGGCGTGAAACACTGGCACGGAGCCGCCGCCGACAGCTGGATGCAGCACCTCACCTACCACGCCAACGCCAAGCCCGGCAACAGCAACGAGTGGTTGGAGCCTGTCGACGACGAACAGTACAATACATTGCAATAATTCCATCCTCGCTGCCCTCATGCCCTGGCTGCCGTCGTCTGCCAGCCAATAGGCCTCTACCGCAACGACCTAACCATCCCTCGGCATCAACGGGCAGATGACCTTCATCTAAGCAAATCAACCCCAATCGGTCATAAGGGTTTATGACCGATTGGGGTTAACTCATTCAAACTTCAATTTTCCTTTCTCCACAGGCGCAACACCCCTACCCCTATCTGCGGAGAATGTTCCTATTTTCTATTGTGATTTATTTGTCGTTCTATTGCAGTTCATTTATTAATCATAAATAAACTATAAACGAACTATAAATGAACTATAAATGAACTGAAATATAAAACACTG
>JAEEIS010000006.1 GCA_016281475.1 Bacteroidales bacterium | reverse complement strand
CCCCCTTGAACAGGTCGTGCAGCTTGATACGCTCCATGATAGGCAGACTGTTTATCAGCTCCATGATGCTTTCTGCTGTGTGTTTTTGGTCTTCCATAACGAGATAACGAAAAAATCAGTCCATTATTGTACTAGAGCGATAGATATCAATTCAGTGCTACAAATATACACATTTTTTTTGATTTGCAAACAAATTTACACAATTTTTTATTCTAACAAATCAAAACCTTAACACAAATTAATTCATGAATAATTCGTGTACAATTGATGGCAATTCATGTCATTATGAGGAAGATACATGTCCTCCGCATCCTCTTGTCGCCCGCAGCCATTTTCCATAGCTTCAGATTTTATTATACTGATTGCTAGTGTTTTGTCTGTCGTTTTCTTACTTAGGGTAAGAGAAGATGAGGGTAAGAGTAAGAAATATAGCGGCTTTGGGCGGGAGGCAGGGGAGAGGAGATAAAAAATGAAAAGTGATAAATGAAAGGTGAAAATCATCTAGGTGCGGCAGCCTTTTTCAATTTTCAATTTTCAACTTTCAACTTTCAACTTTCAATTTTCAATTTTCATAGGTATGGAGCCTGTTTTAAGGCTTTGTTTGACAGATGAATTCTAATTTTTAATTGTTAATTTAGTGAAATGTGATTTTTTTTTCGTACTTTTGCAACGTCAATTTAATGCATTAAAGAATATGAGTGTTTTAACTTTTGGCGTTATCGCCGCAGTTATTCTCTTGGCTTCGTTTGTGCTAAGGGGTGAAAAGAAAATCCGTATGGCCAATATGGTGGGGTGTGTGTTTTTGGTGCTTTTTGCCATAAAAATGCATGCCGAGGAGATTAACACGGCCCGTGTTATCTTGGTGCTGCTGGGTGTTGCGACGGTGTTTGTGCATGTGGTGCATTTCTGGCACGACTGGAAGGAGTCGCGCGCCAAAAAGGAGGTCGCCAGGGCCGAGGAGCGTGCCGCCAAGGCTGAGGCCAAGGTGGACGAGCAGCTGGGAATTAATGAAATTGAAAAATGAAATTCAGTGATTAGTGAATAGTGATTAGTGAATAGAGGCTGCCGCAATCATTGGTCTAATCACTAATCACCAATCACTAATCACCAATCACTAATCACTAATATGTTGAAGAAGATACGAATAGTGTTGGCCTGCATAGTGTTTGCGGGCATGGTGGCGTTGTTTGCCGACCAGGATGGGCTGTTGCAGCCTTTTCTTGGATGGCTGGCCAAGATACAGTTTTTGCCGGCGGTGCTGGCGTTGAATATTGTGGTGGTGGCGGCGTTGCTGCTGCTGACACTGCTGCTGGGACGTGTGTACTGCTCGGTGATATGCCCGATGGGCGTGTTGCAGGATGTGTGGGGCTGGCTGGGCGGACGGTTGAAGAAGAACCGCTTCCAGTATAGGAAGGGCTGCACGGTGCTGCGCATCGTGGCGTTGGTGGCGTTTGTGCTGCTGATGGTGTTTGGTGTGAACGGCATCGCGCTGCTGGTGGCTCCCTATAGTGCTTTCGGCCGCATGGCTAATGTGGTGTTCCACTGGTCGGGCTTTGGCATCACCTTCTGGGTGGCGGCGATTACTTTTGTGGTGATTGCCGTGCTGTCGCTGTGCTGGGGCAGGCTGTGGTGCAACACTGTCTGTCCGGTGGGTACGGTGCTGGGCTTCTTCTCCCGCTTCGCGTTGCTGAAACCGGTGATTGACACCAGCAAGTGCAACGGCTGCAAGAAGTGCGCCCGTAACTGCAAGGCAATGTGCATCAATCCCGAGACGCATACGATTGACTATTCGCGCTGTGTGGCATGCATGGATTGTCTGGAGAACTGCCATCAGCATGCAATTAGCTATAGACATACCCCGGCCTGCGGCCACCCCTCTAAAGAGGGGACGTCTGGCGCGTCAAATAATCAATGCGACACTTCGCGACGTAAGTTTGTCGTTGCCACTGCCGCTGTGGGTGCCGCAATGGCCGTAGAAGCGCAGGAGAAGAAGGTGGACGGCGGACTGGCAGTGCTGGAGGATAAGCGGCTGCCCGACCGCAAAGTGCCGCTGAAACCTGCTGGAGCGAAGAGTTTGAAGAATTTTAGCAGCCGCTGCACGGGCTGCCAGCTGTGTGTGAGCGAGTGCCCCGGCAAGGTGCTGCGTCCGTCGAAGGACTTGCGGACGCTGCTGCAACCTGAGATGGCTTTCGACAAGGGCTATTGCCGACCCGACTGTACGCGCTGTAGCGATGTGTGCCCCACGGGTGCTATAGAGCCTATCGGCGCGGCATTGCGGAGTGCCACGAGTATCGGCTATGCCGTGACGGTGCCTCAAAACTGCCTGCTGGCGCAGGGGGTGGAGTGCAACGCCTGTTCGCGCCACTGCCCGACGGCTGCTATCAGCCTAGTGAGCGATGCCGCTACGGGACATAGTGTGGTGGCTGTCAACGAGCAACGCTGCATCGGCTGCGGTGCTTGCGAGCATTACTGCCCGGTGCGTCCCTTCTCGGCCATCTATGTGGAAGGCCGCGAGACGCATGTAAAAATCTGAAAACTAATACTAAAAAAACAAACATTATCTTTTAATTAATCACTTTCAATTTACTATGAGCAAGTTTTTGGATACGCTGAGCGTAGTGAAAACGTTTAAGTTTTGGAAAGAGTTGGTCATTATGACCCTCGGTATGTTCGTCACCGCTGCGGCGGTATATTACTTTTTGGTGCCCAGTAAGCTGATTATCGGCACGATATCGGGTTTGTCGATTGTGCTGAACAATATCTTTATGGCTGCGGGTATCAACATCGAGCTGTCGGTCATCATTATGGTTATCAACGCCATATTGCTGGTGCTGGCATGGGTGCTGATTGGACACGAGTTTGGAGCCAAGACGGTCTATACCGCCATGATACTGGGTCCGCTGACGAAGGTGTGGGAGGTGATCCTGCCGTGGCAGAATATTGCCAATGAGAACCTGACGACGGGTACCATGTCGGTGATGGGCGACCCGTGGCTGGACTTGTGCTGTTTTGTGCTGCTGCTGAGTGCGGCGCAGGCGCTGATGTTCAGCATCAACGCCTCGACGGGCGGACTGGACATCTTGGCGAAGATTGTGAACAAGTATCTGCACTTCGACATCGGCACGTCGGTGAGCATAGCGGGTGCGGTGATTTGCTGCACGGCATTCTTCATCAACGACTTCCGCATGGTGGTCATCGGCCTTATCGGCACATGGATTAACGGGCTGGTGGTGGACTATTTCACTGCCTCGCTGAACAACCGCAAGCGGGTGTGTATTGTGTCGAAGGAGTACGACCGCATACGCCGCTATATCATTGACGAACTGCACCGTGGCTGCACGCTGTATGAGGTGATTGGCGGCTACAGCAACGAGAAATCGATTGAGCTGGAGGTGCTGCTGACCAAGGACGAGTTTAGCAAACTTCTCGCTTTCATTAAGGACAACGACCTGCCCGCCTTTACCACTGCAGGTAACGTGAGCGAGGTGTACGGACTGTGGACCAAGCACAGCCACAAGAAGAAGGTGAAGGCCGAGGCGGAGAGAAGATAAGTGATGGGGATTCGGAACGGTCGGACAATCAGAACCAGTAGGATAGGAAAATAGAAACACAAATATAGTTATTATGATGAAGAAACGTTACGATAAGCGGTTTTTGCCGATGTTGTGGATCGGGTTGGTCATTTGGCTGGGCTCGATGCTGATTTCGTGGATAATGGAACTAACGGGCAACGCACCTGCGGGACAAGAAACACTGCTGGGCATGGCCAAATGGATGTTCGGTCACGCGCCAGTGATGTCGCTGCTGCTGTTCTGTGTGTTTGCCCCTGTATTGGAGGAGTTTTCATTCCGACTGTGGGGCGAGGGCAAGAAGTGGACCACGATTGTCTGTTTGGTGCTGATGGCGTGCTTTACCATCAGCGAGATAGGCTTGTGGGGCCTGCTGTTTGTGGCGGCCATGGCGGTGGCGTGGTTTGGCGTGAGGGACAGGCTGGTGCAGATGTGGGCGTGTGCCCTCATCTCCTCGCTTGCTTTTGCCCTTTGCCATATATCGGGCTACGGCGGTTTCTCTTTAGGCATGGTACTAGGGTTAGTCGATATTTTTGGCTTCGCCATGGTGTTGGCATGGCTGGCCATCAATATCAGCATTTGGCTGGCAGCATTGCTGCATGTACTCAACAATACGTTGGCGATAATGATTCCGCTGCTGTTTCTTAACGACCCACTGACGCTGCCCTGCTACACAATGCAAGGCGGTGTGAAGGCACAGGACTATACCCTCACCATCGAGCCGTTGAGACCTTTTGCCGATAATAGTAGCCTTATTGCCAACGCTAACAGGTTGTATGACTTGGATTCGACCACGACCAGTTTCTACATAGTGGGCGAACCGGCGCAGATAGCTTCGCATTTGGCTTCGCATGTCCCGGGAACAGAACAGTATGTCTACACCGACTGGTTGCCTAAGGATGAGGCGCTGGAGGAGAGAGTGGTGTTCAGGGTGGACAACTTAGTGCCTGGGAAACTACGCTATGACCTGCTGCTGAAGGACTACCTGCGATTGGTGGAGGAGTATGCCGACGAGCCGCTGGTGTTCGACACCACCGAGGTGATGCTGAAAGAGGCTTGGCTGGTGTATCCCGACGGGCGTGAGGTGCTGTTTGAAGAGGGTTGTGACGATTATGCTAAGGCAGCGGATCGTATTATGTCGAGCGGGTTTGGTATGAAAGGGAATATGTTGATTACGGAATATGAGGAGGTGAACGATTCAACAATGGTGCCGCATGAGTATTGTCTGGAACGTTCAAACCCGCTGGCGGAAAAGCTTGGAATGGATTCGATGAACGAGATGCTGGACAAGATGTCGGGATTCAAGATTGAGTATCGCGACGCACGACCGGCGACACTTATTGTGATAAAATAATAATGGAGATTTATGGATAGACGAGATTTTTTGAAGAGTTTGGGCGCGGGCGCGCTCGCCACGGCGGCAATGGCTGCGGGCTGTAAGAATCCCAATGCCACCAGCGCGGAGGGCTTTACGCTGGGAGAGGTGCCTACCGATAAGATGACGTATCGCACGGGCACACACGGAGAGAAGGTGTCGTTGCTAGGTTACGGGTGCATGCGCCTGCCTTCGCTGGAAGAAGGCAAGGACGGCAACCAGAGCGAGGGCGACCTCGACCAAGACCGCATCAATGAGCTGACCGACTATGCCATTGCACACGGGCTGAATCTGTTCGACACGGCTCCACGCTATTGCAAGGCTCGCTCGGAGATAGCAATGGGCAAGGCATTGAGTCGTCATCGTCGCGACGAATACCTTGTCAGCACCAAGCTGTCGAACCAGAACCCGTCGCTCTGGAATTTCAAGGGCAGCAAGGAGATGTTTGAGCAGTCGCTGGAACGGCTGCAGGTGGACTATCTCGACTTCTATATGCTGCATTGTGTGGGACTTCCGGGTCGCGATAAGGCTGGCAACCAGGTGGAGCCGATGGAGGCGTTCCAACGTCGTTTTGTGGACAGCGGCATGATTGAGTTCCTGATGGAGCAGCGCGCGAAAGGCGTGATTCGCAATCTTGGTTTCTCGTATCATGGCGACGTGAAGGTGTTCGACCATGCGTTGTCGATGCACGAGCAGGTGCATTGGGACCATGTGTTGATACAGCACAACTATGTCAACTGGCGTCATGCCGGCGACTTGGCAGAGGATGGCAGCGGAGACGCCAACTCGGAGTACCTGTATGGCGAGCTGGCGAAGCGCGACATCCCCGTCTTTGTGATGGAGCCCCTGTTGGGCGGACAGCTGGCCAATCTGCCCGACTTCGCCGTCGAGGAGCTGAAACGGCATGAACCACAGCAGAGTGTGGCATCGTGGGCGTTCCGCTTTGCTGGCCATCTGCCGCGCATTCTCACGGTGTTGAGCGGCATGACCTATATGGAGCACCTGCAGGACAATCTGCGCACCATGTCGCCACACAAGCCGTTGAGTGATGACGAGTTGACGATGCTCACCTCCATAGCCGACCGCTATATGGAGTATCCGCTGATACCCTGTACGGGCTGTCAGTATTGTATGCCCTGCCCCTACGGCATCGACATCCCTGGCAACTTCGCCCATTACAACAAGATGGTGAACGAGGGAACGTTGCTTTCAGAGCCCGACGAAGATGCTGGCAGCGAGGAGCGCCGCGCCTATCGCAAGGCTCGTCGTGAATATCTGAAGAGCTACGACCATGCGGTGGAGCCACAGCGGCAGGCAGACCATTGTATTGGATGTGGCCGTTGCCTGCACGAATGCCCGCAGCGCATCAACATTCCTGCCAAATTGGCCATGATTGAAGAGATTAGTGAATAGTGATTGGTGATTAGTGATTCGACAAATGTAATGATTGTGATATTGTGTGAATGTGTTAATCTCTAACCCCTAAACTTTAAACATTAAACTGATGAATATATTGTTTATTGGTACCACTGAGATAGTAGTCATTGTGCTTGTCGTGCTACTGTTGTTTGGTGGCAAGAAGATTCCCGAGTTGATGCATGGCGTTGGCAAGGGCGTGAAGAGTTTCAAGGACGGGATGAATGGATTGGATGAGAATGTGGGCAAAGACGCGTCCGAGTCGAAGAAAGAGGAAAAAAAAGAGGAGAGTTGATAGCCATTGGACTTCTGGGGGCATCTTGAAGAGTTGCGGGGCTGCTTGCTCAAAGCCCTGTTGGCGGTGATGCTGTGTGCAGTTGCCGCCTTTTGCTGCAAGGATTGGCTCTTCTACATTGTGATGGCTCCCAGCCGTCCAGACTTTGTCACCTACCGCCTTTTCACACGGCTGACGGGGGTGGCAAGCGATTTCCACATTGACCTTTTCAATCCGGAACTGGCACAGCAGTTCTTGGTACACATGCGGGTGGCATTGTGGATGGGACTGTTGGTGGTCTCGCCATATCTGCTGTACTTGTTGTTCCATTTTGTTGCCCCCGGGCTCTATGATCACGAGCGTCGCTATGCCATACGTGCGGTGGGGAGTGGCTATGTAATGTTCCTTATGGGCGTGGCACTGAACTATTTCCTTATATTCCCTTTGACCTTTCGGTTTTTGGGAACGTATCAAGTGAGTGCTGACGTGCCTAACCAGATAGCCCTCACGTCGTATATCGGCATGTTGCTGATGCTCTGTTTCTTGATGGGGGTGGTGTTCGAACTGCCGGTGCTTTGCTGGCTGTTGGCAAAGGTGGGGGTGCTGAAGCCCGAGTTTATGCGCAAATATCGCAAGCATGCCGTTGTGGCAATCCTTATCATCGCCGCAGTCATCACCCCGACAGGCGATGCCATGACCCTCTCGTTGGTGGCACTGCCTATTTATGCGCTATACGAGATTAGCATTCTTGTAGTAAGAAAAACACATTCTGCAATATGAAAAAAGGTATTGTTTTGGCAATGATAGTGCTCGTTGCCGTCTCCTCTGCTCAATCGCAGCAAGCTGCACGTCAGCTGGCTATACGAATCTTGGGCAACAGGGCAGACCAATTTGAGTTTGTCCTGCGTCCGTCCGACAAGGACTTGTTCACTCTCGAGCAGCATGGCGACAAGGTGCGCATCGGTGGCAACAACGACAACTCGATGGCCATGGGACTGAACTATTACCTCAAGGAGTACGCCATGACGCATGTGTCGTGGTATGCCAGCCAGCCTGTGGAGCTGCCTAAGAGGCTGCCTCGTGTCGGCGAGCCGATTGTGCGCAAATGCGAGGTGTCCACCCGTTTCTTTCTCAACTACTGCACTTACGGCTATACTATGGTGTGGTGGCAGTGGTGGCAGTGGGAACGCTTCATCGACTGGATGGCACTGAACGGAGTGAACATGCCGTTGGCACTCACTGGGCAGGAGGCCGTATGGCAGGAGGTGTGGCGCGAGATGGGCATGACCGATGATGAGATACGAGCCTATTTCAGCGGTCCTGCACATCTCCCTTGGCATCGCATGGCAAATCTCGATGGCTTTGGCGGACCGTTGCCGCAAGACTGGATTGACGGGCAGAAGGAACTGCAGAAGAAAATATTGGCGCGTGAGCGCGAGTTGAACATGACTCCCGTGCTGCCTGCCTTTGCAGGGCATGTGCCACGCCAGATTGCCGAGTGCAATCCTCAAGCCGACATCAAGCAGTTGAGCAGCTGGTGCGGCTTTGAACCCACTTATTTCATGAACTCCACCGACAGCCTTTTTGCTGTCATCCAGCAAAAATACCTGGCCAAGCAGACCGCCCTCTACGGCACCGACCATATCTACGGCGTGGACCCATTCAACGAGATGGACCCGCCTAGCTGGGAGCCCGACTATCTTGCTTCCGTGAGCCGTAACATCTACTCTTCTTTGCAGCAGGTCGACCCCGAGGCACAGTGGCTGCAGATGAGTTGGGTATTTTACTACAAACGCCGTCAGTGGACACCCGAGCGGCTGCGAGCCTACCTCACCGCCGTGCCACAGGGCAAGATGGTGTTGCTCGACTATTTCTGCGAGAAGACAGAGGTGTGGCGCGAGACCGACGGCTTCTACGGTCAGCCCTACATCTGGTGTTACCTGGGTAACTTTGGTGGCAACACAATGTTGGTCGGCAATCTGCATGAGTTGGACTGCGAGCTCTCCAATGCCCAGCAGGACCAAAAAGGAAATATGATGGGCATTGGCTCCACATTGGAGAGCTTCGACAACAGCCCTCAGATATTTGAATTCCTCTTGGAACACCCGTGGAATCTGGCACCATCGTCTAAAAGGGTAGGGGATTTCACTCGACGCTGGGCAGACCTCCGCTACGGCAAGGCGGACCCTTATTGTCTTGCAGCATGGCAGCTGCTGGTAGATTCGGTCTACAAGGACTGGTCGTTCTATGGCCTTGGCACACAGGTGGTGGCGCGTCCTTCGCTGAAAGGACATGGTACTTACTACACCAAGCCCTACTACTCCTACAATAACGACCATCTGTTGCAGGCAATACGTCTGCTGCTAAAGCATCCGTCGTGTCGTGCCAGCTATCAATACGACATTGCAAACCTCCTCTCCCAGTGGTTGGGCAACCACTTCATGGAGGTGCGCGACGATTTCACCTATGCCTATCAGTGCGGTGACATGGAGCGGATGCTGCGCGATAGGGACATTGCATTAGACATGATACAGGATGCCGACCGTTTGCTAATGACGGTGGAACCGCTCTCTTTTTGGACATGGACGCAGGAGGCTCGCATCTGGGGAAAGACTGAGGCAGAGCAACGGTACTACGAAACACAGGCTCGCACGTTGCTCACCATCTGGGGCGGACCCGTGTTGAATGACTATGCCAACCGCATGTGGGGCGGCCTTCTGATGCATTATTACCACCAGCGGTGGGAGATGTTTTTCAATGCTGTGATAGATGATTATACGAAAGGTGCAGGCAAGAGGTTCGACGAGGAGGCGTTCAAGGCACACCTTACCCAATTTGAAAACGATTGGAACGGCTGCTCGTGGGTTGACCACAAACTCACACTGCCATTCCATGGTGATATCGCCCAAATGATTCTCCGCAAAATAGACCAAGGCCGCTATCGTGTTCCCAATCGCGCCGCCGAGGTGCTTGGCGAATACATGCGTCTCTACCCCGACGCGCAGTTGCAGGATGTCTACAAGACCTGTTTTCAAGATGTTTATGGCCCTGGACATATCATCAAGGACTCGGCCTCTTGTGCGCAATACATCATCAACGAGCTTGAGCAGGTGAATACGGCCGACCCACGTTTTCCTGATTTCGAATACACCGGCGTTGAGGGCAACTATGTCCGTGTCAATCTGCGTGTGATAAAGGACGGCCGGGTTCCGTTAGACCTCTTTGTGCGGCTCCTGATGCAGAGTGCCGATGTCAAAAAGAAAATGCCGCTCTACGATTGGCGAGGACAATGGGACCGCCTCACGGTAATACTTGACACCCTCACTCCGCGTCCGCTCAATTTCGAGGCGGATGCTGCCAACCTGCGTGCCATGCTCGACCGAGGCGAGACAATGGTGCACCACAGCCAGCGGTTCAACCAGGCATACGCACCTCACTACCGAATCATCAGTCGCGACCTCTTTGAGTCGCAATTGCTAAAGTTGATAGCGGTGGATTGGTGATTATTTCAACACGCTGTTGAAAACTCAAATGTTAAAAATTTGGATATGAGCGGGATTTGATGTAATTTTGCAATGTCCTTTTTATGGATAATATAATAGTAAGTTCGTTGCAATAGATTAAAATCCAATATTATGGCTTTACACATCATCAGTCATCCCATGGTGCAGCACAAGCTGACCATCATGCGTAAGAAGGAGACTGGCACCCGCGAGTTTCGCGAGTTGCTGAAAGAAATTGGTATGCTCATGGGCTACGAAATCTCTCGCGACTTCCCCTTGAAGAATGTCGAAATCGAGACTCCGATGCAGACCATGGTTGCGCACGAGTTGGCGGGCAAGAAGGTGGTGGTTGTCCCCATCCTCCGTGCCGGTCTGGGCATGGTGGAAGGGTTGCTGACGCTCATCCCCGCTGCCAAGGTGGGCCATATCGGCATGTATCGCGACGAGAATACGCACGAGCCTGTCTTCTACTACTACAAGATGCCCGAAGGTAAAGACCGTCTGGTCATCCTCACCGACCCCATGCTGGCGACGGGCGGCAGCGCGTGTGATGCCATCCGTCGGCTCAAGGATGACGGTTACAGCAATATCCGCATGATGTGTCTCGTGTCGGCTCCCGAAGGGGTGAAGCGCGTCCAGTTAGAGCACCCTGATGTCGACATATACACTGCCGCACTCGACGATGGACTGAACCAAGACTGCTACATCATGCCCGGCTTGGGCGATGCCGGCGACCGTATCTTCGGCACCGAATAAGCTTTTCGCCTCGTTCCTGTGGCCACAAGGGCCCACAAACTTATCACAATGACGACAAACTAGAAAACAAATTAACAATAATCCGTTCATGAAGAAAATACTCGTCCTCTTTATTGCCCTCATTCCCCTGCTGGCTATGGGGCAACGCAACAAAAACGTCCAACAGCAACCCGAACCCAAACGTCCGCGCAATGTCATCTTCATCGTCGGCGACGGCATGGGCACCGCTCAGGTCTACACTTCCATCGTCGCCCAGCGTGGCGACAATAGTGCCTTCCTGCGCTTCCCCTACGTCGGCTTCTCGCGCACCTATTCCAACAACAAGTATACCACCGATTCAGGTGCTGGCGGCTCTGCGCTCATGACAGGTCACAAGGTCGACAACTACCACATAGCCAAAGGACCCGATGGCACGAACTATCCCTCCTTCCTCATCACCGCCAAGGAGCGTTACGGCAAGGCTGCCGGCTTTGTCGTCACCAGCAGCGTACTCGATGCCACCCCTGCCTCCACCTACGCCCATGTCACCTACCGCAAGCTTTTCGACTCCATCAGTATGCAGATGGCTCTTTGTCCATTTGAGGTGATGATTGGCAACGACGCATGGAGTTTCCAAACGCCCAACCGCAAGGACGGCAAGTCTCCTATCGACACCCTCATGGCTCGTGGTTATGAGATGGCCTACACTACCCTCGACATGATGCGCATCAAGGGTCACAAGATTTGTGCCCTCCTCTCGGGCAAAGATGCCCCCGATGCCACCAAGCGCGGACGTATGCTCACCCTCGGCACCCTCAAGGCCATCGAGACGCTCAGTTTCTATGACAACGGCTTCACCCTCATGGTCGAGGGCTCGCAGATTGACTGGGCCTGCCACAACAACGACAGTGCCTACCTCGCTGCCGAGATGGCCGACTTCGAGGATATGCTCCATGCCGTGCTCGACTTCGCCGAGCGCGACGGCAACACCCTCGTCATCGTCACTGCCGACCACGAGACCGGCGGCCTCACCCTCAAGAGTGGCGACATCGCCGCGGGTACTAGCCGTCCCTCTTGGAGCACGGGCAGCCACACCGGTGTCATGGTTCCCGTCTTTGCCTACGGCCCTGGTGCCGAGCAGTTCTCCGTCATCCAGCAGAACACCGACTTCTACAACAAAATCCTCAACCTGCTGAAATAGTTTCATTTTTCAATTTTCAACTTCCAATTGATTAAGTTCTGTGTCAAACTAGTGCAGCGTTGGCTGCCCGAGCCTTTCATCTTCGCCATCATCCTTACGTTGGTGGCGGCATGCCTTGCCATGCCCATCTGCCACCAGACCCCCGTCGAAGTCATTGAGCATTGGGGTGGGGGAGTGTGGAACCTCCTCGCCTTTGCCATGCAGATGGCGTTAGTGCTGGTCTGTGGCTCCACCCTTGCCTCGGCTCCTGCTGTCAAGAAAGGCATCAGTGCGTTGGCTTCAGTGCCTAAGACACCTGCCGCCGCCATCGCCTTGGTCACGGCGGTCTCTGCCCTGGCCTGCTGGCTCAATTGGGGCTTCGGCCTTATCGTGGGTGTCATCTTCGCCAAGGAAATAGCCCGCAAGCTATCGGGCATTGACTACCGTCTGCTCATAGCCTCTGCCTACAGCGGCTTTGTGGTCTGGCATGCAGGCCTTTCAGGCTCCATTCCCCTCACCATGGCCACCCCCGGCGAGGCTCTTACTAAAGCCACCAACGGCATCCTCACCGAGCCGGTGCCCGTGTCGCAGACCATCCTCAACCCCTACAATCTCGCCATCGTGGCAGTCGTCATCGTGGCAATCGTGCTCACCAATTCGCTCATGCACCCCAAGCGCGACATCGTCACCGTCGACCCCGCCCTCCTCACCGACGACACGCCGACAAGTACAATAAATGTCACTGGCGACACTCCAGCTCAGCGCATGGAGCAGTCGCGCCTGCTGTCGTGGATTGTGGCGTTGATAGGCTTTGCCTATCTGATTATACACCTTGGTTTCCGTGGTGGCTCGTTCGACCTTGGCAGCGTCATCATGCTTTTCCTCTTCCTCGGCGTGCTGCTGCACGGCACCCCGCTAGCATACGTCCGTGCCTTCACGGCTGCTGCCAACGGCGCGGCAGGCATCATCCTCCAGTTCCCCTTCTATGCCGGCATCATGGGCATCATCACCGGTGTGGGAGCCAGCGGCATCTGCTTCGGCACCGTCATCAGCAACACCTGCATCAGCATCTCCACCCCCACCACCTATCCGCTGCTCACCTTCCTCTGTGCTGCGGTGCTCAATATGTTTGTCCCCTCGGGTGGCGGACATTGGGCTATTCAGGCACCCATCATGTTCGCCGCCGGTGCCAATCTCGGTGTCGACCCTGGCCTCACCGGCACCGCCATTGCCTGGGGCGACGCCTGGACTAACCTCATCCAACCTTTCTGGGCCATTCCTGCCCTTGCTATTGCCAAACTCGATGCCAAGGACATCATGGGCTTCTGCCTCATCGACCTCCTCGTCACCGGCATCATCATCTGCTCCGGCCTCCTCATCTGGGCTCTATGAAATTGAAAAATGATAATACCCCATTAATCCCATTAAATCCCCCTCCATGAAAAATTACTCCGACATCATCAACCACTATCCCGACTTCCCCAAGCCGGGTATCGACTTTATCGACATACTCCCCTTCCTCACCAACAAGGAGGCCTTCAACCAGCTCGTCGCCGACTTGGACGCGCACACCCACTGCCCCAACATCACCACCGTCGAGGCACGTGGATTCCTCTTCGCTGCGCCGCTGCTCGCCGTCTCGCAGACGGTGCGCAACCTTGTCCCCATCCGCAAGAAGGGCAAGCTCCCCTACGCCGAAGGCGACCTGCACGATGTGGAGATAATGAAGGAATACGGTGCCGACCATGTCTACTACCGCCTCTCCGACATCGCCGCCTGCCAACCCGAGGGCGACACTGTCTATCTCACTTTCTTCGACGACATCCTGGCCACTGGCGGCACCGCCTGCGGCATCGCCGAATCCCTCAACCGCGAGGTGGTGCGCATCGACGGCCGCGAGTACAAGGTCCGCGTCAAGGAATTCCTCTTCATCGTCGAATTCCCCGACCTCTACGACCACCAGCTCGTCAACTCCATCGCCCCCGTCCACTCCTTCCTCAAAATCGAAGGAGATTGATTATTAGTCTGTTATTAATTTTAAATTTTTAATTCTTAATCTATGAAGAAGTTCCTTTTCACCCTCTTGGCATTCTGCTGCCTCAGCCTCACCTCCTGCTTCAAGGAGAAGGAGTACACTATCACCTACATTGACAACTATACCGACTATGCCAATGTCACAGTCTTTGAGTACGACGGCACCCAGTTGGTGGCTAAGCGCGAAATCAAGCTTATCGTGCCCAACACCATCTACCCCATGACTTCCTCCGACCTCGCCAACCAAGTGGTCATCGGTGTCGAAGCTCAGGTCGGCAACCGCGTAACGGTGTGGTATACCGCTGATGCCTACGAACTTGACGAGAAGACCCCCACTAACATCACCGTCAGCTTCACCGGTATGGCTACGCAAGACTTCAACCCCATCAACCCCGACGACTGCGTGTCGCGCTACCTCTACAAGTAGAGACCTCTTCAATCAGTCTCTTCTGGATTCTATTTCGCCTTTCACCCACCTGCCTCCCAGCAATCGCCTATTTTCAACCGTTTCTTGTTACCTCCTTCATTGCTCTTATAGCGATAAAATGTAGGCTTATCGGTAAGAATAGGTAAAAATCGGTAGGGAGCCGTAGGAAACGGTACGAGACAGAAAAGATAGTCGTACCTTTGCATTTGCCGCCTGCAATATGGATGGAGGGGAGAGGCGTGTAATAAGCTGATATATAAATGAGAATATTTTTGGCGAGGGTTCTCTTGTCCGATAAAAAAGGAAAATGGAAAAGCTGATTTTAGAACAAATACAGGGCATTGAGCGGGAGCACGACGTTAGGGTGCTGCTGGCTGTGGAGTCGGGCAGTAGGGCGTGGGGCTTCGAGTCGAAGAATAGCGACTGGGATGTGCGCCTTGTTTATGTCCATAGGCCGCGGTGGTACTTCATGGTGGAGCCGCAGCGCGACGTGATTGAGGTGATGGACGGCGACATCGACCTGGTGGGGTGGGAACTGCGGAAGTCTTTGGCGTTGCTCCGGCGGTGCAATCCTTCGCTGTTGGAATGGATTCACTCGCCGATAGTGTACCGTGCCGATGAAGATTTCGTGGGGCGCATACGAAGTGCGGCGGCAGAGCTCTACAACCCCATCGCGTCGATGTATCACTACAACCGCATGTATGTCAGGCACGACGAGCGTTATCTGCAAAAGGAGAGTTGCAACATGAAGCGGTTCTTATACTACCTCCGCGGGGTGTTGGCGTGCAAATGGATAGATGCCAATAGGACATTGCCGCCAATAGCGTTCAGGAAGTTGATGGATGCCACCGTGGAGGACTCGGCTATGAGGGCAAGAATTGAGGCACTAATCCGATTGAAGAAAGACGGCGAGGAGCATGATATAAAGGTGGTGGACAAGGAGTTGATGGTCTACACCCGCAGCCTTGCCGATTACTATAACGAGAAAATCGGCACAATGCACCCGGAACAGAAAGAATACTCTACTGGTGTGCTAGATGATATTTTGTACGATATGGTGTTTGCATGGTAGGTTCAGGCAACCAACCGATTAGCAGACTGCTAGAAAGTTGTATAAGCTGTGGACTCACAGCGAACTAGCAGCGAACTCACTCCGACCAACCTCTGTGCAAATATACAAAAAATGTCGGAAATGAACATATTTGTATCCCTAATCAGAAAAAAACTGTATCATTCCGCTGAAAAATAGAATTGTCATGAATTGTGTATGAATTATTCCTAAATTAGTACATGGTAAAATAATGATAATTAGTTTTTTTGGAAAATACTATTTATAAATCTGCGCATATATCAAATATTTTGTGTATCTTTGCAGTGCATATAATAAGTTTTGATTTTGATTGTTGGATATAAATAAGCATATTATGAGAAAAGTTTTTGTATTTCTTGTCATTTTTTTGTCATTTATTGGTGGCTGTTCATGCCAAGTTGTTTCTCGCGTAAGAACGCTTTCGTCAGAGTATTATTCCCAAGTGTTGTTACGGATAGACGGTTACGGCTATGGTTCAGGTTATAGTACGCTGATGTATTATGACAAAGAAAACGCTTCCAATCCACACCGATTTGTGTATATTTCGTCTCCACAATATGGAAAAGAATACGTCATGCCATTATGGAGCAACATGTATGGGGGCATATCTTATACAGTTGCAGATATGCAGATTGTTGGTAGGAGGTGTTTTTTCTGTGGCAAAATGACATATCCAACAACACTTCCAGAAGAACCCCCTCAGCCACCAGACAGAACAGACAATCCAGATAATGTGGGGTATATTGCAATAATGAGCTTAGACAGTA
The DNA here is from genome assembly GCA_016281475.1 of Bacteroidales bacterium. Next base: position 7,012 of record JAEEIS010000006.1, on the reverse strand, counting down.
TAGCCGCAGACAATATGGCGAATATTAAGGTTCAGTTTAGTAGAGTAGTTGGTACATCTGAGTTGACTAAGATGGCCATTCGTTCAGATGGTTCGGACACATTGATAGGGATGATTGGCTTGAAAGAAGGGACGGCTGGCGAATCATGTCTGGTCACGATGAAAGGAGGTGGAAATAGTTGGGAAAACTATGTATATGCATTCCCAGACACAACAGAAACCTTAACCGATATAGCCATTGGCGATAAGTATCTGATTACAGCCTCGCGCTTTGGTGGTGAGGCATGGACGTTTGGAGTAAGGTATCTAGACCGTTACAATATGTTCGAGGATGAGATTGAAGATTATTGGAATGGGATGAAATACAATACGGTGAATTGCACTGTAAATGCACCATACCAAACAACGCAATTCTCATGGCATAACAATAGTACACCTATTCGGCTTTTGGCCATGCCTAATAGCGATGATGCAACGGTATCTTATGAGGGGTGTTATATTTGGTTGCCCAATTATGATGAAGTTACGAAGTACATTTGCTCGTTTTATATTAACCGCAATAATTTTGGCGACATCTTTGTAAGTGATGCAAACAGGGTCTGGTCATACTCAGAGGTGCCAAATACTTTTGTCGATATGCAATATGCGCCGTCAATCAATTCAATAGCTCTGTTATGTAATCCTAAGACTGCCAATGATCAACAAGTCAGTACAATCAGCCTTTTTTCTTGGGGTAGTACTACTTGTAAATATATCCAGTCGTATACACAAAAGATGAATACGATGCACATATTGAACAATAAGCTGTGGGCTGGTGGATGGAATAAGACGTATGGCTGGCTTGTCCAATGTTATGAAGATTTAAATAATATCACACCTAATGAATGTTTGGATGTTAATAATTCATCAGTCAGTAAATTTGTAAAATTGCCTGAACGAGAATCTAATTATATAGAAGTGTTATGCTATAGAAATAGTCATATGGCATGGGAGTATTTTTCGCGAATTCTCGCAATAGAGTATTCATACGAACAGACCTGTGTTGCTTTTATGTATAAAAAAAATGAAAGATATGAAACTGAATAAAGTAATTGTAATTGCCTGTTGGCTATTGTCTCAGTCTATATCGGTAAGTGCGCAGGGATATGACACGATTTCACCCGGATCGAGAATGCCTGGGTATCACTATTCTTGGTGGTACGACACTATGCCAGTGTATTTTGACACGGACCGTACCACAAGTGCACTATTTATGCTTGACGATTGGGGAAGTTGTCTGCTCCATTTGAGGTCGGAATATGTGGAACACCCTGCGGCTATTACTGGTGTCGGGGTGTGGGTGGTTGACGAGACAATAAATCCTCGGTTTAACCCTGCAGCCGTATGGAAGACCAATGACCGTCCGATGCCAGAATATGTGCATGTGTATCAGTATGACGGTCAACGAGACACGCAGTACCGAGTGGGTTCGATACGATGGGATACAGCAGCCCCAAGGATATTAAAAATACCCAAGGGCGAGGATACCAACCGTTGGGGCTTTCTCTATTGCTATCTGTATGAGGCACGGACCAGCAGCCCCATATTTGTAGACTCGACTTTCTTTTTGGCAGGGTCGTTTAATAACAATGTTCTGGATCCGAATCTTTTTGGAACCTATGAATATAAGCCTATAGCTTATGCAGTTGTGTGCTGGGGCGCGGCTGGACAATGGAATGTTACGCCTCAGAGAATCATTTGTCTGGATACGATTAGAAATGTATGGATGCCGCCTGATTGGTGTGATGGTGGTGATAGGTTTGGTTATTGTCTGGCGATGATTGATTATGCCCAGGTGGATGTGAGGCCGAATGACTACAAAATGGGAGAGGCGGGACCATCTGGCGAGCTTTCGAAATGGAGAGACCAGACTATTTGGGCGCGACCGTATCATGGGTATCGGTTCATGCATTGGAACGATGGATGCACCGATAATCCTCGTATTGTCCCCATAACGCAGGACACGGCTTTTGTGGCATACTTTTGCGTCGAGGACAGTCATAGGGTGGAGGCACGGAGTTTTGATGATAGCCTAGGTTATGTAACCGGTGGCGGATGGTACTATTTGAGAGACACCGCCGTTCTAGAGGCTTGTCCGAGGATGGTGAACTCGCGTTTTATAAGGTGGAATGATGGCGATAGCAATAATCCGCGCAGGGTGTATGTTACGCAAGATACCGTATTTGTCGCCTACTTTGACACCGTAGACATGTTTGATGTGGAATTGTCGAGCAGCGACGATGCGTTGGGCTATGTGACAGGGAGTGGACGCTATTGTGACGGTGACACTGTCGTAATCAGAGCATATCCGAGATATTTTTCGATTGCTCGTTTTGTTCGTTGGTCTGACGGAATATATTTCAATCCACGAAATTTGTGTGTGACGCAGGATACTGTGCTCACAGCTATTTTTGAAAGTGTTTCGGATATTGCTCAAGCCGAAGGGATGTCGGGCTTGTTCACTGTGCATCCCAACCCAACAAGTGGCGATGTGACGATAAGCCTAGGCAGAGTGGCAGAGGCTCCGATACGGGTGACCCTGCATGACGCCGTGGGACACGAAGTGGCCGATGCGGTTATTCCCGAGGGTGATGAATCGGTCAGTATTTCGCTACGAGAATTGCCGTCAGGGACGTATTTTGTTGCGTTGCACATGCCAGACAGGGTATATATGCAGAAGGTAGTGCTACGATAAGAAATTACCAAAGCCACTGAGTTGAAAAGTGTTACTAAGTGGTTGGTATTTGTATGTTTTCTTCATATGTTGTTTGGTAATTTATTATCTAAATGGTGGTTAAAACCCTGCTCCGGCAGTCCACACTCCTGTAGCACCTGCCCGAAGTTGCATCTTTCAAGCATTTTGAAGAAAAGAGCCAAGCCTCCGAATGGCGTAATCTCCTTGTCTACAAACTTTATGTCAGTATTTTTGAACATTCATGTCTGTTTTATTACGATGTAAAGATAACAAATATTTGGCATACAGCAATGTACGGATGGGTTTTTCTAATGACGGTCATTAGAAAGGAGGACCTTCTGTTTTCTAATGACCGATTTTGGTTAAAAATAGGAAATCGTCTGCCAGTAAATGAAAAAATAATAATAACCCGTGACGAGAGCCGTACTTTGGATGATGCAGGAGTTACTGTCGTATCATTGAGGGATTGGCTATTATCGTTGTAGACCTGTCGAGACTAGTGGATGAGGTCGCGGATGACGAAGAAGGCGGCGAAGATGGCGTAGGCGAGTTTGAGGCCGGTGCCGGTGAGGAAGCCGAGGAAGGCACCCCAGGCGGCGCGGAGGGCCTCGCGGCTCTGTTTGCCGCTGAAGAGCTCGCCCACAAGGGCACCGACGAAGGGCCAGAAGATGACACCGAGGATGCCAGTGGGGCCAAAAGGCAACCCGATGATGCTGACGACGAGGCCTATGTTGCAGCCCCACACACCTGCCTTGCTGCCCCCGTGGCGTTTGGTGCTGAGGGAGGGGACGATGTAGTCGAGTATGGTGATGACTATGGCGACGACGGCTGTGGCGACGAGGAAGAGGGGGGTGTAGTCGGCAGCGGTGGTGAAGTTAAGCAGCAGCAGTGCGAGCCAGCTGAATGGCGGACCTGCAAGGCCGGGGATGATGGAGCCGGCTATGCCGATGAGGACGAGTAGGATGGCGACGATGATGAGTACGGTGTTCATGATTGGGTAGTGCTATTTCTGGGATTCGTATATTTCGTCAAAGATGTGTCGCAGTTGCTCCTCGTCAGCGATGAGGGTCTGGAGTTTTTGCATTTGGGCTTGGTTGCGCGATTGGGGGATGAAGAACTTGAGGTAGCCGTGGGGTGAGTATTTCTCGTCGAGGTGTTGGAGGGTTCGCTGCCAGTGCCCTTCTTTGTCCAGTTGGGGATAGTAGGAGAGACCGTATTGTACGGTGCGGAGGATGATGGTGCGGGGCTCTATGTCGCGGTCGGCCTCGGCGACAATCATGCCGTAGAGGCTGCGTGGGGACTGGGTGGCGGAGGCGCGGTGGTCTTCGGCAGCCTGTGCCATGGTCTCTATCTGTTCGGGTGAGAACCATTGCGGCAGGCAGGGGTCTTGGCGGATGATGCGTCCCGAGACGAGGTGGTGTCGCTCGCGTCCTTCGACAACGCCGGTGTCGTGGAAGGCTGCAATGGTGTAGACCATGTCCTTGTCGAGTTGGGGATAATACTGTGCCAGTTCCATGCTTTGTGCCATTACGCGCAGTATATGGTCGGGATGGTGGGCTTCGTCGAAATGCTCATGGCGTAGAAGAATCTTACTCTCGACGTAGGCCTTGATGGCGGGGTTGACCATAGGGTACGTCATCTTTTGAAAAGCATCGCGAGGGGTTCCGTTGGTCATGTAGACGGTGCCGCAGTAGGTATAGCCCAGTTTTTGGATGATGTGGAGCATGATGTGGTTGTCGCGGTGGGTGTCGACACGGATAGAGGCACACTGTGCTTCGCTCCACAAGAAGGCCTGTCGCGCTACGCCATGAGAGTTGGGGGCGCAAGCGAGGCGATGGATGGTACGGTAGGGGGTGGTGTCGTCGAGCCAGAGACCACCTTCGATATAGGTGTAGGTGGGTTCGGGCTGGTTGAGCAGGGTAAAGCAGCCGATGGAGTTGCCCGCATTGTCTGTGACGATGAAGCTGATGCCTTGTGCAATGTCGTCGCGGATGGTGGTTTCGGTGGGATAGCCGTCCCACTGCGTCTGATTGCCATTGGTGCGCATGATGTTGCGCGAATGGTCAATCATCGCCATGATGGCCGGCAGGTCGTTGAGTGTGGAGGGACGGATCATGATGAAAAAAATTACTAATTAAAAATTAAGAGTCGGCTGTTAGCCGTTGTTGCCAAACTGCATGAGGTAGGCCTTAATAAAATTGTCTATTTTGCCGTCCATGACACCGGCCACGTCGGCGGTCTGGTAGTTGGTGCGGTGGTCTTTGACGCGGCGGTCGTCGAAGACGTAGCTGCGTATCTGGCTGCCCCATTCTATCTTTTTTTGGCTGGCCTTGATTTTGGCCTGTTCTTCCATGCGGTGCTGCAACTCGCGCTCGTAGAGTTGGGAACGGAGCAGACGCATGGCATTCTCTTTGTTCTTGGGCTGGTCGCGTGTTTCGGTGTTCTCGATGAGTATCTCCTCTTCGGCACCAGTGTAGGGGTCTTTGTATTGGTAGCGCAGGCGTACGCCGCTTTCGACCTTGTTGACATTCTGTCCGCCGGCTCCGCCGCTGCGGAAGGTGTCCCAGCTGAGGCGTGACATGTCGACCACGACTTCGATGGTGTCGTCGACGAGGGGTGTGACGCTGACAGATGCGAATGATGTCATGCGTTTGCCTTGTGCGTTGAAGGGGCTGACGCGCACGAGGCGGTGCACGCCGGTCTCACTCTTGAGGTAGCCAAAGGCGTATTCGCCTTCAATCTGCATGGTGACGCTCTTGATGCCTGCGCCTTCACCGTCGAGGCTGTTGGAGATGGCCACCTTGTAGTTGTGGGTTTCGGCATAGCGGATGTACATGCGCATGAGCATCTCAGCCCAGTCCTGAGCCTCCACGCCACCTGCGCCGGCATTAATGGAGAGGACGGCATCGAAACGGTCGCTTTCGCCCTGAAGCATGTTCTTGAGTTCGAGGGCTTCGACGAGGGGCTGGGTGATGTTGATCTGCTCGATGACTTCCTCTTCGGTGGCATCGCCGCTGTCGAAAAATTCTCCAAGTACCTGCAGGTCGCCACAGCTGGTGTCCACTTCGCGAAAGGCGTTGACCCACGATTTCTTGTTTTGGATGGCTTTCATCACTTTCTGAGCCTCCTTGGGGTCGTTCCAGAAGTCGGGGGCTTCGGTCTTTTGTTCTTCTTCAGCGATTTGCGACACGAGGGTGTCGATATTTAGATAGCGATGCAGCGCATCTTTGCGTGATATGAGGTCTTTGATGGTTTCGGCGGTGGTCATGTTAAGAATTAAAATTTAAATATTAAAATTTGGCTGGCACACATTTAGAATAAGGGGTAGATTTCGGGGCAGCCGGGGGTGAAGTAGGCTGCTGTGAAAGCAATGAGGATGAAGGCGAACTTGGCCCAGGAAAAGTTGTTGTGGTCGTGGTCGAAGAGGATGCTTACCGACACGTGCAACAATATGCCCACCACGACACCCATGAGCAGACTTTGCAGTATCTCGTTGTCGGGCATGAGGTAGAGGTTGCAGAGCGAACCGAGGGGGGTCATTACTGCAAAGATGGCAAGGAGTGTGAAACTTTTCCAAAAGTTGTAGCCATTGTGTATGAATAGTCCGACTAGCACTAGGGCAATGGGGATGTTGTGGAGCACGATGCCATAGAGCAGGCCTTGGTGGATGTCGCCGTCGAGGTCAATCATGGGCATACCCTCAAGGAAGGCGTGGATGCTGAGACCTATAATAAGACCCGCGACGGGGTGAACGGAGTCGTTGTGGCAGTGGCCTGAGTGGGAATGGTGTTCGTGATGGTGCTCTTCGGCCTCTTTTTCTTCCTCGCAGCATGGGCAGTGGTTGTGGCCGTGTTCGGCACCTTTGGTGAGTTGCTCAAGTAGCAGCTGGATGAGGAATCCGAGCATCACGGCTGCGGCCATCTTGAAATGGATGCCAGGTGTTACAAAACGGTACGGCTCTTCGCCAAGGAACATGTGTGGCACCAGGTTGATAAAGCAGGATGCAAACAGAAAGGCACCACCGAAGATGGTGATGTAGTTCATGGTTTTGGGACCGACATGCCGCCTGCCGGGAATGAGGGCGGTCCAAACGATGATGCCGACAATGATGAGAGCGTAGGCTAGAATAATGGTAGTTGACATAGGCACATAAAAAAAGGGTAAGCTGTTTATATCGCACCGCTACAACCAAACACCCTTGCTGTATTCCTACCCTGGGGGATTCAATGGGAGCTGGTCGTATAAGACTTACCCAATTGCAAAAGTACTAATTTTTTTG
>JAEEIS010000005.1 GCA_016281475.1 Bacteroidales bacterium | reverse complement strand
TCTTTGCCTTTTTATCCTGTGGGGATGCCCCAAGGAAGAGAAGGAACAGCCTGTCCTGACGCCGATTCAAACATCATACGAGATTGGCTATCAAGGTGGCAGCGTAAGCATTTCTTTCAAAACAAATCAGCAGTATACCGTTAAGAGCAGCGACCCTTCGTGGCTCAAGGTTCCCCAGCCCACCAAGGCTGTCACCACGGAGAGCGTGGCCGTTACCGCTTCTGAAAATTCAAGCGAGAACTCCCGTACGGCAAACATTACCGTAACTGCGGGCACTCTCTCGGCTACATTCACGGTTACCCAGACGGGCAAGCCCAAGGATCCGGGTCCCGAACCTCCAACTCCGGAGGACCCCGACAAGCTGGAGAATGCCGGACAGTCTACCTTCACGGTATATGACACGGGAGGTGACATCACCGTCAAGGTTCGCAGTAATGTTGAATACCAGTATAACTGGGACGCAGACTGGATTACAACAACCAAAGCCGGAGCTACCCGTGTAGACGAGCTCACTTTCCATGTTGCTGCCAATACCGGCGCAGAGCGCACCGCTACGATTACATTCACCTACAATAACGAATTGTCTTTTGGCGTTACTGTCAAGCAATTGGAGTATGTAGAACCGGGCGAAGATCCGCGCATGGAATTATCTGTTTCGGAAATCAGCGCGATTGGTGGTGGAGGAGAGTTTACTGTAGATGTTGATGCCAATTATGATTATGATGTCTCAGTCGGCGTATCCTGGATTCACTATGTAAAGACCGATACCGGGTGCATTATTACAGTGGACAGTAATCCCGGGGAGGATTCCCGCTCTGCCAAGATCCGCTTCTCCTGCGATGAAATAATCAGAGAAATAAAGGTAGACCAGGAAGGTAGCGCTGCAGGCGGCGATCCGTTTGATGTGGGCAGCAATCTGAGCGACAATGGAACTGCCAACTGCTATGTTGTGATCAAAGCCGGTGACTATTCCTTTGATGTTACCGTCATGGGAAATGGCCCCGATGGATTCATCTGGGAAGATAAGGATGCTTTCAAGCAGAACCTCTATCCGACAATGATAGACGATGTTTCGTTTAGCACTTACGGCAGTGACGGGCCGTCACAGGTTAAGGTCATATGGAACGATGGTGACGTAGTGAACAATGTAACTATAGATAAAGATAATCTCAAAGTTCATTTCACGGCTACCGGTAATAAAGGAAATGCGCTGATAGGTGTATATGACCGTTCCAATACATTGCTGTGGAGTTGGCATATTTGGTGCACCGACTCGCCCAAACGTATCCGTCACGAGGCCTTGAATGGTTATACGGTAGCCATGTTGGACCGCAACCTGGGCGCAACCAGCTGCAATCCGGCCGACGGCTCGGCAACATACGGCTACTGGTATCAGTTCGGCCGCAAGGATCCTTTGAAGCTCTATCATGGAGTAGTGGGTGAGATGGTGGCAGGTGACAAGTCGATGGAGTATTCTATAATGCATCCAACGGAGATTATCAGAGTGATGGGTAAGGATAACGAATGGTTTAACGGCGATGTCAAGACCATTACGGCAGACTTGTGGGGCAATCCATACGCCTTGCACAATGGTGCCGATCATCTGTATGTGGCTCCTGTAGATGAACTGAAAAAGACCATCTACGATCCGTGCCCTCCCGGCTATATGGTTCCACCCGAGTGGGCTTGGGATACTTTCTCATTGGATAACTGCGAAGTTGGTGCTAACGGTTTGACATTTGCCGAACTGAACGGGAATAGTTTCTATCCATTTGCCGGCTATGGCGATTCCGGTGACCAATACGGAAGAGACAATGGTTGGTACGGGTATCCCGGTTATACTCCCAACAACGATGGACAAAAGTACCATCATAACTGCAGGAACGTGGTTTGCTGCTGGTCTTCAGGCAGTGAACATGCCTTCCTCCGTTCCGGCCATGAATGGGATTTGAACAACTATCATCATTCAAATCAGTTCCTGTACATGCAAGACGAAGAGGCCAGCGACAATTACAAGATGGTCAATGAATCTTCCCAGGCACACCTTTACACGAAATATGGACATATCCGTCAGCGCTGCTGCAGCGTACGTTGTATGAAAATGCCGTGATTTTTCCAGTAAAAAATCATTTATATATATAAACGTTATTAAGTAATTAATTATGAAGAAACTTTTCCCTTTGATTGCACTGATGTGCATCTTCGTTCTTCAGGGATGTCCCACACCCGGACCCGAGCCGGAGACGGATACTCTCACGGCTATTAAGTCTGAGTATACGATTGAGGCATCCGGTGGCGAGTTGTCTCTGCAATTCAAGACAAATCTTGTATGGAAAGCCAAGAGCGATGCTTCATGGCTCACCGTAACAAACCCCACCAAAGCGGTCACTACAGAGACTGTCAAAGTAGTTGCTCAGGAGAATAAATCCACTGAGGCCCGCAAGGCGAATGTCACCATCGAGGCTGGCACACTCTCTACCACTATAGTGGTTAACCAGAAGGGTATGACCCCCAGTATCGTTATCAATGGTACAACGTTCAATGTATCTGCACAAGGCGGCACGGTAGATGTTGACGTAACTAGCAATGTCGATTATACTGTGACATTTGCCGCCGACTGGGTAACCCGCAACGGTAATACTTACACCGTAAAGCCCAATGATACAACCAAAGAACGTTCTGTGGTAATCACTTACAGTTATGGTGATACCAGCAGTGCTGTCGTCATCAAACAGAGCGGCAGGAATGAATATACGGTATCCGTCAATCCTACCTCCATCGAGGCCGAGGCTGCCGGCGGCACTTTCAATTTCACAGTCACCAGCGACGGCAACTACACAATGCAGGAGCTTTCTGCAGGCTGGGTACATGTATCGGGACAGACCGTTACCGTAGATGAGAATACCAGTTCCTCTGCCCGTAATACCACAATTGTCTTCACTGTTGACAACTCCCGTGCAGAATTGAAGATCAACCAGAAAGGTAAAGAGGGCCCCTATATCACTGTAACTCCGGCCAACTTCTCTATTTCTGCTGCGGCGGCTACCGTTACTTTGACCATCAGCAGCAATGTCAATTACGATACCGCAATCAGCGCCACTTGGGTGACTGATGCCGGAAACGGTTCGTTCAATGTTGCAGAGAATACGTCAGATGATGCACGTACTGCCACAATAACCTTCAGCTACGGCACTATCTCCAAGGTCGTAACTATTAATCAGGCAGGTAAATCCGATGTTCCCCAACCTGAGGATCCCGTGCTTGTCAATGGAAATTCAGCAACATACGATGTTGCTGCCGCTGGTGAGACCATAGAGGTTATTATCCGTTCAAATGTGGAATACCAGGTTGAGAATCCTGCCTCATGGATTACCGAGGTATCTTCAAAGGCCGCAACCGACCATACCCATTATTTCAAGGTTGAACCCAATACTTCTGAAGATGAACGTATAGCTACTATATCATTCGTATATACAACCAGCGACGGTACGCTGACTTGCACAGTTACTGTAAAACAGGCAGGTGACAGCGGGTTCGAAGAGCCCTTCATTGAAGTATCTCCCAAGAACAATACATTCGAGGCTGCCGGCGGTGATTTCACCGTCAATGTAAACGCCAATTACGAGTATGTATTCAGTTCCAGCGATTCCTGGATCCACGTTACCAAGAATGGTAATACCTGCAACGTGACGGTAGACGAGAATACCGACAGTAAAGAAAGGAGCGGTAAAATCAAGTTCAGAATAGATGGCGAAGAGGTATTCGATGAATTCATGGTTTACCAGGCGGGTGCTGTAATTATCTCCGATGACCCGTTCGACGTCAGTGCACACGACAACAACCTCAGCTGGAACGGTACTGCAAACTGCTATGTAGTTACTAAGGCAGGTACTTATACGTTTGACGGTTCGGTAATGGGTAACGGCGCTGACGGATACCCTTGGATTGG
>JAEEIS010000273.1 GCA_016281475.1 Bacteroidales bacterium | reverse complement strand
TGGCATCTCAGCATTTCTTCCGGCATCTTGTCCACATCCCTGTCTCGCCGTAGCCCGCTACGACTTCGCCAGCGATGCGACCAATATGCTCGGAACAAATACTAATCTGCCATAAACCCTAATGACCGATTTGGGTTAAAATTGGATGCAGCTTTCATTTATCTAATCACTAATCACTACTTACTTTCTTTAAGATGTTTTGGTTTGGGATTTTTTTTGTACTTTTGCATTGTATTTGCAAGCATAAATTTTAGTTTTTACCTTTTAGTTTTTAGTTCCATACGATGGATGATTCGGTTTCGAAAATGGGTATAGGCGGACTGCTAAAGAAGCTACTGCCTTTTGTGCTGCCGTATAGGTGGCTGCTGATTCTGACGCTGGTGCTGACCTTTGTGGGATCGCTGATGGCGCAGGTGAATGCTGTGGTGCTCGACCGTGCGGTGGATGCTATCAATGCCTTGCTGCATGTGGAGGGAGGCTTTGACTGGGGCGATGCGGCACGGCTGCTGCTCATTGTCAGTGCTGTGCTGCTGGGCAAGGAGGTACTGGCGGCGGTCATCACCTTCGGACAGCGCATCTTCGGCGAGAAGATAAGGATTAACGTGAGCCGCGACCTGTCGCTGCGGGTGGTGGACCGTATATTGCAGTTTCGTATGGCGTTCTTCAGCAACGAAGGCAACGAGCCGGGCAAACTGCAGACCCGCATAGACCGAGGGGTGATGAGCCTGAGCAATACGGTCAAGAACTTCTTTATCGACATTCTGCCGCTGTTCACTAGCGCGGTGATGGCGTTGGTGCTGATGTTTGCCGCCAATGTGTATGTGGGGTTGGTAGCGTTGGCGATTATCCCGATTTATTTCTTTATCACTGCCCGACAAGGGGTGCGGATGAAGGGATGGCGCAGGCGTGTGTTTGGTACCCATCAGGCGTTGAACCACGGCATCATGAGCATCATTGAGAGCATGGGCGTTATCAAGTCATTCAACCGCGAGCGGGTGGAGGCAGAGCGGCAGGCAAAGTTGCAGAACGATTCGACCGACCAGCAGATGGCGACGCGGCGCATCAGCTTCCTCTTCGAGGGGTTGAAGACCTTCGTGGAGCAGATAGGCACGGTGCTGATTATCATCCTGACCGCCTATTTGGTGCTAATTGACTATCCGGGCATGACCATCGGTAAGATTATGTACCATGTGTTGCTGTTCAGCAATGTCAGCGCGCCGATACGGCAGCTGCATCGTATATACGATGATTTGAACGATGCGCTCATCTATGCCGAAGGCTTCTTCGGCATATTGGAGGCGGACAACGAGGTGGAGGAGTCGGGCGAGTATCGTCCCAAGGAGGTGAAAGGTTGCTTTGAGCTCAGAGACGTGGAGTTTACCTACAGCAACGGTACGCACGCCATACGCGACTTGACTATGACTATCGAACCCGGCAAGACGACCGCCTTGGTGGGGTTGAGTGGCGCGGGCAAGACAACGATTGTCAATCTGCTTGATAAGTTCTACGCCCCCGACAGCGGCAGCATCACGCTGGACGGTGTGCCGCTGAAGGAGTGGGACACGCAGGTGCTGCGCGACAACATCGGGCTGGTGTTGCAGAAGAACCATATCTTCAGTGGCACCATTGAGGAGAATATCCGCTACGGCAACCCGTCCGCCACACGCGAAGAGGTAGAGCAGGCGGCACGTCAGGCATATATCTACGACCAGATTGTGGCATTGCCTGACGGATTTCAGTCTAACGCCCTGCAACTGAGCGGGGGACAGCAGCAAAGGATTGCCATCGCGCGTATGTTCTTGAAGAATCCGCCCATCATCTTCCTCGACGAGCCGACAGCCAGCCTTGATGCCATCGCCACCGAGCAGATTAAGGCCTCTATCGATGCTATCAAGCAGGGGAGGACGGTCATTGTTATCAGCCACAATATCGGGCAGATTATTGATTCCGACGCCCTTTATGTGCTCGACACCGGCCACGCGGTGCAGCACGGCACACCCACCGAGGTGTATCAGCAAGGCGGATTGTACAAAGAGATTTTCGATGCCTCCGCCCGCAGCATGAACGTGGACAAGATAGCCGACACTGTTAATTTGAATGTGTGAACGTGTTAATGCGATAGTCGGATTACAATCTCCACGTATCTCGCGTATTACACGTATAAATAATACTTGTGATACGCGAGATACGTGGAGAAAACAAATGTGTGAACGTGTTAATGTGTGAATCAGATATACAAATTAAAGAATTAACAAATTAATAAAGATATGCAATACTATATCGTTGATGCTTTTACTGATAAACTCTTTGGCGGCAACCCTGCAGGGGTGGTGCTGTTGGATAATGACTTCCCAACGGACAGCCTGATGCAGCAGGTGGCGGCCGAATTGCGCTATTCCGAGACGGCTTTTGTTCGTCGGGATGGCGCGGACGAGTTCACCGTGCGCTACTTCACGCCCTGTAGCGAGGTGGACCTCTGCGGACACGCCACAATAGCCACTTTTGGTTTGATGTGGCAGTTGGGCAAGGTGGGGGATGGGGTATGCCTGAACCATACCTTGGCGGGCGACCTGGAGGTGATAGCGGGCGAAAGGGTGATGATGCAGATGGCGACACCGAAGATGATAGGGGTGGTGAAGGATGTAGAGCGGCTGTGTCGCATCATGCAATGCGCTGTGCCCTCCTTGCCGGTCGAGGTAATATCAACTGGATTGCCCGACATCATGTTGCCTGTGCAAAGTGAGGAGGAGCTGGAAGCCCTCGCTCCCGATATGGCTGCTTTGGCAGAGTTGAGCCGTGAGTTGGAAGTGGTTGGGGTGCATGCCTTTGTGCAAGCAGGCGACGGCTATACCGCCCATGTGCGCAACTTCGCTCCCCTGTATGGGGTGGACGAGGAGTCTGCCACAGGCACCGCCAATGCGGCGTTGACGCACTATTTGCAGAGGCAGGGGTTGATACAGCAGGATAGTGAGTGTTCCTTTCTGCAAGGTGAGAAGATGGGGCGTCCATCGGTGGTAGAAACATTATTGCGACCCGACGGAATAGTATACGTAGGTGGGAAATGCCGCATTGTGGCGAAGGGCGAGCTATTGGTTTGAATAATTAGAACGTACCTGTTGACTTTACCTCGTGCGACAACAGCCATTGCTTTCGGTCGAGGCCGTAGGCGTAGCCAGTCAGATGGCCGTCGGAACCAATTACGCGGTGGCAGGGGATAATCAGCGCGATGGGGTTGTGTCCTACGGCACCACCCACAGCTTGTGCTGAGCGGCAACTGATTCGCCTGGCAATGTGGCCGTATGAGACAGTTTGTCCGTATGGGATGGTGAGCAACTCGCGCCATACCGACTGCTGGAAAGGTGTCCCCTGAGGGGCAAGCCGTGGGGTGAAATCGGGCATGGCTCCACCAAAATAAAGGTCGAGCCAACGGCAGGCATTCTCCAAGGAAGGGATGTCCTGTGCCTGCTCCCCATTTGTAGCTTCAGCAAACCGCAACCCCGTCAATGCCGAGCCATCACTGGTCAGCACAATATCGCCCAGCGGAGAGCGATACACCCCCGTCAGTTCCTGATTGGTTCCGTTTTTCGTCATGATGTTTCGCTATGTCGTTTGGCCTGCAAAATTACACAAATTCCCCGACATAAACGCAAACATGTACTCAAAAATGCGTTCTCAATCTAGCAATGCTTCTATTGGCACGGTGCTGTCCATCAATCCGAC
>JAEEIS010000272.1 GCA_016281475.1 Bacteroidales bacterium | reverse complement strand
CTGTACAGCGACCTTCTGGACTATGCGAGCTGCGAGCGGTACTACAAGCTGGCGTTGGAGAACAGAGAGAAACTCTTTGCCGCCAATCCCGCCGCCTACCGTGCCGCTCTCGCCAGTACGCAGAACAACCTAGGCAGCCTGTACAGCGACCTTCAGAACTATGCTAGCAGCGAGCGGTACTACAAGCTGGCGTTGGAGAACTACGAGAAACTCTTTGCCGCCAATCCCGCCGCCTACCGTGCCGCCCTCGCCAATACACATTGGAATATGATGCTGCTTTATGCTGAAACGGAACAAATAGACCAGTATGACACAAGTCTGAAGAAAACGTTAGATCTGAGCCGTAACTTGTATTCGTTGGATCCGCCTACCTACAAGCAGGATATAATAGACTTGCAAAACAGAACAGTCTTGCGTATGTTGGTGAAAGGAGGAGTGGATGAGGCATTGGCTCTAGCGATGGAGAATTATGCTTTGGATGAGACAAACGAAACTTCATTGTATTACTTGGCACAATGCTTTAATAGCAAGGCGTATTTATATGCTAACGCTGCGGATTATACTCAAGCCATGAGTACCATAGATAAAGCCATTGAATTAATGCCGAGAGAAGCCGATTTCTACGACTCCAAGGGCGAAATATTGCTGATGCAGGGGAAGAATCAGGAAGCGTTAAAGATATGGCAAAAGGTGTTGGAGTTGAGCCCTAAGTTCCTTGATGAATATCCTGAGGGGACTACCCTTTCCAACGGACTGAAAGCAAAAGGATTGATTAAATAATATGGCTATGCAACAGAAGGAAGAGTATAAGTTTTTTGCATTTATCTCATACAATTCGAAAGATGCACGGTGGGGAAGGCGGCTACAACGGAAACTGGAAGGCTATCGTATGCCTGCTACGCTCTGTTCGGAACATGGGTGGAAGCGGAGGCCGATAACCCCTGTCTTTTATGCCCCGACGGACATACAGCCGGGCGACTTGCGGCAGGAACTGGAGGCGAGGCTGAGGGCTTCGCGGCACCTGATAGTCATCTGCTCACCTAACTCTGCCAAGGCCCAATGGGTGGGTTGGGAGATTGCCTACTTCCATTCCTTGGGGCGGACGGAGAACATCCACTTCTTTATCGTCGATGGCGAGCCGCACAGCCAAGACCCCGACCGCGAGTGCTTCAACCCCATCATTGAGGAGTTGGGCATCCCCGAACAGCTAGGAGCGGATATCCATGAGCGGGTAAGTCGTTGGCCGTGGGTCAACCGAGAACGGGCATACGTGCAGCTTGTCACCAAACTGCTGGGCGTGGAGTTCGACAGCCTGTGGCAGCGGCACAAACGGCTGCTGCGCCGTCGGTGTGCCCTTGGGGTAATATCTGTCGTGGCGGTTATCGCTGCTCTCATCGGCGTGTGGCGGGCTGGCCAGCCTGTGGATGTGAGTGTACGGCTACAAGAGGCATCGATACATAACGACAACCTGCCGCCACTGCAAAAAGCTGTAGTAAGCATTACCCTCGACAACGAGACCAAACGTGATACATTGGAAGACATCAACGACATAGCTTGCTTTGCCAATATCCCACATAGTGCTGTCTCGCAGCCCGTCCGTATCACCATGGTATGCGGCAACTGGCTAATGGTGGACACCACCATGACGCTGGCAGAGGAACTGACGCTCGGTATCAGGCGTGACCCAGAACCATACGGCAATGTCATCTTTACCCTATGGGACACCGAGACAGGTGCAGGAAAAGCCGGTGTCGGAATCTCCATAGCAGGGGTGGATGCCGTCTCTGATGCTGACGGCAGGGTCAGGCTGACAATCCCGTTAGAGCGGCAAGACACCACCTATGTGGTCCATAGCACAGTACCTTTGCGCGACTCGCTCCTGCGGATGCCCCTCACCGAAAGCAATGTATTAGTGGTAAAATAGTCTTAAATTTGATATAAATAAGCTCGTAGAAAACAGTCTCTCCAATATTTTAAATGGTAGTAGTAGACAAAGAGGTTATGTGTGATGATGCCCAACATGTGGTTGTTGTGTATGTGAACAAGCATGCCAACCTGATGTTTTGGCATATAGGTCATTTTATTAATGAGGATTTGGGGTATAGAAAGTGTTCGGCTTATGGTGACAAGATTATTGCGACATTGTCGCAAAGATTGACAAACCACTACGGCAAGGGATATACCTACTCGGCAGTTACACGAATGATGAAAGTGGCTCGTATTTACCACGATGAAGAGATGTTTGCGACACTGTCGCAAACATTGACGTGGAGTCATTTTTTGGAACTTATCTCCATTGAGGACGGCACAAAACGCTTATTCTATCAACAAATGGGTATAGCTGAGCATTGGAGTGTACGGCAATTACGTGACAAACAGGATCAAATGGTGTATGAACGTTCATTGCCTGCCGCTAAGCCAGAGGACGATATTGTCAAGACATTGGAGAAGGTATCTCCTACACACATGGAACCTGATGCTGTGCTACGGAATTCTTATGTTCTGGATTTCTTAGGTCTGAGCGGCTACTACTCAGAAGAAGATTTAGAGGCTGCTATTGCTAAACAATTGGAGACTTTTATATTAGAATTGGGACAGGGCTTTGCATTCCTTGAGCGGCAGAAACGTTTCAGTATTGATGGTACGGACTATTATCTGGATATGCTTTTCTATCACAGAAAGTTGAAATGTCTGGTTGCCATTGACCTAAAGTTGG
>JAEEIS010000271.1 GCA_016281475.1 Bacteroidales bacterium | reverse complement strand
GAAATTGTGGGCTGCCCAGATGACCCTCCAAGGATATGAGGTTACCATTACCTTCGACCAACAAACAGGTAAGTACACCTGCATAGCCACTCGCTAATCAATCACCCGCAGGTGGAGAGCCTGCATAAAACCATTAATGCAGTGAGTCTGATAAAAGAAAGCCCCGCACAAGTAGGTGTGCCGGTGTGCGGGGCGGAAAACTAAGGGCTGGGAGGCGGTGAGAAGCCTGTTTCGAATGTCGCAAGGAGAAACACTTCCCCCCGCCCGCGAGGCCCGAGGCATAGAGAGGTCTGATGCCGCAAATGATAACGCAGCAGGACCGAATCTATTGTGCGGAGCTGGAAAAAAAGTCTGCACATATACACTACATTCAGACAATCAATTCTAGACTTAGAAAATACATCAAGATTAAAAATGAATAATATGAAAATAATCAAAAAAGGACTGAAACCGTTGTTGGCCGTGGTCGTACTAGTCGGCATGACGACTGCTGCCTATGCGCAGGCGGACAGTGTTGATAATGCGGGGGGAGCGTCCCGGTCGTGCCAGAGCACGTGGACAAGTTATAGCCCTCTCAAAGAGGAGTCCAGCATCGTGCGGAGCAACAACGCCAATCACGTGATACACACCCAAAGCAAGGATGTGCAGTCGGGGATGGTATTGCATACCTTTGTCATCAAAACGATCACTTCGGGGACGGAGAAGGCTTTCACGACCTATTTCGACGCGCCAGACAGCACGACCTATTTTGTCGATGTGACCGACATGCGTCTGTTTGAGGATACCTGCTATTTCTGCGGCACGAAGGTGTACTCGTATCTACATCCATTGGGAGGGTATGACAAGCACGGCATCGTGGGTCGTTTCGTAATCCCGCACATGCTTGCCGACACGGGTTCGATTCTGTTTTACGAAGTGAAGGAGACGTTGCATCTGACACGTCTTGCAATCAGTAGAGCACTAGGTTCAAAGGTGCTGGTCAGTGCCATTGGGGATGTGGCTTATAACGGCACCGCCTGCATGGTGGAAATGACTCCTATAAGCATAATGCAATGGAAGTTGCTGCTGGACACTTTGGAAACGCCTAAGC
Source organism: Bacteroidales bacterium (assembly GCA_016281475.1). The sequence continues at coordinate 2,501 of JAEEIS010000271.1, read as the reverse complement.
ATGCCTTCTTCACGGACATAATGACGATGCGCGACAGCATCAGGCTGCTGTTGCAGTATAAGTGCAACAACAACTACCCTTATGGGCACAACAACTACGACAACCGGCACCAACTGTTCATGATGGACAGGTTCGGCCTTGATGGCTGCCACGCCAGCTATAGCTCGTCGGGGGTATACTACATGGCACACTATGACCTGATAGCGGACGGGAACTTTTGTTTTCATTACAACAAGGCACCGATGCGGCTCTGCCACCTCAACGACTTGGACAAGCAGTTCGGAGTGGCCTTCGGAGTGGAGGAGATGGATGGGAGCCACGGCGGGCTGCGGCTGTTCCCATTCCAGCATGCCTGGAAGTACGACAGCTGCATATACTATCGGACGAATAAGATTGTGGAGATTAAGGATGTCGGAAACCTGTATAAAACTGCCACGGTGATACTTCTGTCGAAAGACTACGCGCATTCCAACGGTATCGTGACCATGCCCGAACTGGGTACCGCGACCCATGGTGTCACCCGGCTGTACACCTCTGATTACATCATGAATTCCTTCACGCAGAAGTTTGTCGGCAGCCATATCGACATATCCGGGAGAGACGGATCGTCGGGACTGCACGTCTTTGATCAAGATGTCACGAGCCTTTCCTTACCGTCATGTTTCAAAATAACCACACAGGAATACCTGAGACTCAATGGGCAGCAGGCGGCTCGTCTTGTCGCGGAGTGGGTGTTTTGGGGCGATGATGATTTTATTTGGGTTAAATTGAATGATGTGTCCAAGTCCGATGTGATAAAAACAACCGTTTGTGAAGAATGTTAAAACAGTTATGGATATGAAAAAGATTGTCTTTACAATTGTCATGATGGCAGTGCTTTGCCCTGCCCTGCGTGGGCAGAATCCGGCGAGGGTGTCCACGGACACCCTGCCGTGCGGGGTGCGGATGCCCAACTATTGGTATAGCGACTGGTATGACACCACCCCGTGGTACCTGTATGGGTCGGCGAGGGATTCGATTCATGTGTACAACGATGGCCGGGACACCTACTACTTCCATTGGCATCCGGGTAGAGTTGGACTCGACGGTGTCTGTAATGAACAGGGCTTTCCCTGTGATTTGACAACTGTGTTCGAGCAGTACGCCCCGACTCCGATACGGGTCAAGGGGCTTTGGGTGATGTTGTCGCAGTACGCCGGGGATATGATGTACCAAAATAACGGCGGTAACATATATCCGGTATTGGACAGCACGCGGCTACCGGAAGACCTGTATCTGTATGTGCCCCGGGCTGGTGCGGAAAACACTTCGACCCTCTACTATCTGGATCGGGTTGCCACCGTGCGGTGGGATACGGCTCATCCGAAGATGATGTGCCTACAGAAGACGCTCGACTCCACATTTGCCGGAGTGAATGACTATTGCCACGTGTACGAGGCGCTGTTTGACACGGTATACACCGTTGAGGGGGAGTTCTGGATTGGAGGGTCGCAACGCAGCAACACGCTAAGTCTTTCACTTGGCAGGCATGAATGGTTCGGACACCTGCACTTTCCAACCCTGTATCTCACCTTTGGTGAATGTTTCGACAGATGGAACAACCCACACGCAAATAAGATGTCGGGGAACAGTCCGGACGGACCGTTTTATATACATGGACCCCATAGCGCTCCTAGATTTGGTCCGTTCGGAGTCATCACCGACGGACAGAGGTATGTGGAGGTGTCGACCAGCGACACGGCACAGGGGCTCGGACTATACACCGCCTTCTATCCCGACTCGACGTACCAGACCATCACCGCCGTGCCCAACAGAGGTTTCCGCTTCAGCCGTTGGAACGACAGCGTGACGGACAACCCGCGCACCGTCTTTGTGACAAGCGACACGTCGTTCATGGCCTATTTTGACTCCCTGCCGGAATATCGTGTAGGCGTGGAGAGCGGCGACGGGGAGCTGGGTCATGTGACAGGAGGCGGTTTGTACTACGAGGGCGAGACGGCGAGGGTAGAGGGGGTGGCGCACGAGGGGAGCCGCTTCGTGGGCTGGGACGACGGCGTGGGTGAGAACCCCAGGGCGTTGGTGGTGACGAGCGACACGGTGCTGACGGCGGTGTTCGAGCCGATACCGCGCTACGAGGTGGGGGTGGAGAGCAACGACCACGGGCTGGGATATGTGACGGGGGGCGGCACGTACTACGAGGGCGAGGAGGCGGTGGTAGAGGCCGTGGCGCACGAGGGGAACCGCTTTGAGATGTGGGACGACAGCGTGAGGGAGAACCCGCGCAGGATCGTCGTGGTGCAGGACACCGCGTTCACGGCCATCTTCAGGAGCGGGCTTGAGGGCGTTGTGACGGTGGCGGCAGTCAGTCAGTTCCGCCTGGTGCCTAATCCCGCGTCGGGCGAGGTGCGATTCGAGGCGTACGGCGGGGACTTCGGCGGTGGCGTGCTGACGGTGCGCGACGCGTCGGGGCGCGAGGTGCTTCGCAGGGAGCTGGCTGCGGG
>JAEEIS010000041.1 GCA_016281475.1 Bacteroidales bacterium | reverse complement strand
TGAGTGGTGAGAGTGGCAACGCTCCCTTCCGCGCCTTCTATCCCACCACGCTGACCACCGACGGCGCGAACATCAGCCTGCCTAAGACACAGACCTACATCGAAGGGTCCATCAACGAGTTCCCGATGTATGCCGAAAGCAGCAGCAACGAGCTTACATTCAAGAACCTCTGCGGTGCGCTAAAACTGCACTTGACAAAGGCCAGCACCAGCATCAGCAGTATTGCCGTCACGGCCGCCAGCCCGATTAACGGCACGTTCAGCATGGACTACAACGGCGGCAACCCCGAACTGGGCTATGTGTCGGGCGGCACGAACACCACCAAGCTCACCTGCTCCACGGCTCAGAGCATTGCCGACGGCAAGGATTTCTACATCTACCTGCCCGAGGGTAGCTACACGGGACTTGAGATTGTGCTGAACACCAACGAGGGCGGCTATTGCGTTAAGACCTCCAACCGTGCCATCATCGTCACCCGCAGCCGCTATACCCTTATCACCTTGGGTGGTGACGACCTTACCTTCACCACTCCGCAGTCGCTGACGGGACTCTTCTCAGTCAGTGCCACCCAGCAGGTGTGCTTCGCCAAGGGCAATTTGCAGTATCGTGCCAGCACAGGCTCGTGGCGTTTTGCCGAGAATCAATGGGATTATGTGGGGACGCATATGCCTAATCGGATGCCTGAACAATCCTCTACCGAGCATTTTGGAGGAACCGTAGTCGGCAGTGACAACTACTATGTGTCCGATTCGTATAATGGTTGGATAGATCTTTTCGGCTGGGGTACGGGCAACAACCCCACACTCACCAGCATGGATCCTAACCATTATGAATACTACAGCACCTTTACAGACTGGGGCACAGCCATCAGCGGCAGCAATACTACCAACCCGTGGCGGACACTCACACAGGTTGAGTGGAAGTACGTAATCAGAGACCGTGCTAATGCTTCTTCCAAGCGTGGATTCGGCACAGTGAACGGTGTGTACGGTTTGTTCCTCCTGCCCGACAGCTGGACGCTGCCGGATGGCCTCACATTCTATAATGGCACCTACTTTTCGAATTCGTACAGTGCCGAAGAGTGGGCTGAAATGGAGGCGGCAGGGGCACTGTTCCTGCCTGCGGCCGGTTACCGAGCATATAGTGAGCCTGAAGCCGGGACTTGGTATGCCGGCTACTGGGGCAGATATTGGACATCGACGCCTCACACGACCAATAATCACTCGTGCTACGTAACCATAAATCAAGCCTTTGTTAGCGCAAATGCATCAGGTCATACTGACCGTTGGTTTGGATACTCGGTGCGTCTAGTGCAAAATAATTAATCGATCTCTGTTGCGGGCAAGAAAAATGCCCACACACCATAATGGGAATCCCTGCATCAGGTGCAGGGATTCCTTTATAATTTGTCTAGCACAAGCACATTATTGCAGAATGACTTTCTTTGCGGGTCGGTCGGCAATCTGAACCATGAAGACACCGGTGGTGGGCATGCGGAAGGTGCAGGTGCCGTGGCAGGTGGTTTCGGCAACGAGCCTTCCCCCTGTGTCGAAGATACGGATGGGGTCGCCTGTGCAGCCCTCGATGGTGATGCTGCGGTCGCCCGTACTTATCTTCACAGATGAGGGTTCGACTACTGGCACCGCGGTGCAGTCCTCTTCGATGTTGTGGAAGAAGTTCCAGCTGGGGTCGGCATTATAGGCTGCCCCACTGTGGCAGGGAACGGTGAGGGAGAGTTGGGGGTTCATGTCGTAGAATGTACCAGAGAAGGCTTGTGGCGGCACGGTTGCCAGACTGCGCATGGCACTAACGCGGGAACATTGACCGAAAGCGTATTGTCCGATGTAGGTGAGCCCTGCGGGCAGGGTGAGTTGGGTCAGCCTGTTGCATTCAAGGAAGGCCATGCTGTCTATGTAGACCACCGATGAGGGGATGTTCACCTTTTCTAGCCCAAGGCAGCCGTGGAGGAGTTCGGCGCGGATGGTGTCAAGGCCTTCGGGGAGGTGGACTTTCTTCAGTCTGCCGTTGTAGTTGTAGCAGAAGACGCGCTCGGCAAGGTAGGTGCAGCTGTTGGGCACAATGACAGAGTCGAGATGGTCGCAGGTGCAAAAGGCATCGCTACCTATGGAGGTGATGCGGCTGCCAAGGTTAACGGCACCCACATGGCTGTAGGCAAAGGCACCTTTACCAATGCTGCACTCTGCGTCTGCGATGGTTACTGTAGCACTGCCGTTCTGCCTAAAGGTGTTGTAGAATGCGTAGTTGCCTATTTCCCGTACAGTAGAAGGGATAACCACAGAGCCTAGCTGGCCGCAACTCATAAAGGCGTCATTGCCTATGGTGTCGAGGCCTTCGGGCAAGGTAACTGTGGTGAGCGTATTGATGCCACAAAAGGCAAAGCGTCCGATGATGCGTACCGAGGAGGGCACTATGGCTTGTGTCACCCCTGGACGGCATGCCGTAAGGCGTGTGCGAGTACTGTCGGTGTAGTAGAGACTGTCCTCCACATAGGCGTTCACCGTCAGTGCACCCCACGGACTGCCGGTGGCATTGCCGTGGTATACCACATTCTTGATTAATCTGAATGCGTTGGGCTCTATAACTTCCACACTGTCATGCACAATTAGGTCGTTGATGGAGGTGGAGGCAAGAGACAACCGTCCGATAGCGGTTACTGTGGCAGGGATACTGACGCTTCTCACCTCTCCATGATTGTAGAATGCGCTGTCCGCCAATGCTGTTATAGTGTACGTAGTCCCGTCGTGTTCCACGGTGGTGGGGATAATCAGGGTGTCGCTGTAGTGGATGTACTGTGCACCCCATACCGATTCATCGCCACGCACGCTGATGTGGTGCTGCGCCGAATCGGTAATGGTGCAGAAGAGAGTATCGCCCTGCGGGGTGACGGTTTGGAAATCGTGTGCCACTTGGGCTTGTGTGGCGGTGGCTAACGCCATAAATGCTGCTGCAAAGGCTGCTTGTTTCATTGTAGTGTTCATACTATCAGATGTTAAAGAATTATGTCCTAAGAGGCTGGGGTCAACGTGCATCACCGCCGTGATGGTGCGATGGCCCACGGTGCGGTAGTAGGTGACGGTACTATCAAGGTGGTTGAATGCCATACCCCAGCCGCCTTTGTTGATGCACCAAGGTTCATTGCCATGATAATCCCAATTGACAATAACAGGTGGTAGAGCAGGCTTGTCGGATGAGTGACTACGAGGGTGTGCAGGACTGTCGGGCAGGGTGTCGGTGGAGGAGGATGGTTGGGGGAAAACGGCATGCCGCCATTTCGGCACCACGGCAACCGTTACGGAGGTGGCCAAAAATATCAGTAACAATATGAGCAATAGTCTACGCATACGCGCCACAATGCGATGCATTCGCTGATAGACAGCATCGCGCTTCAGACTCATCCGCTCAGCGATTTCATCGGCTGAATATCCTTCGAGGTGGAGCTGTACCAACCGTCTGTCTTCGGGCTGTAGCTGAGCCATAAGGTCGGCGACAAGTGCGCGGCGCTCGGCCTCGGCGGCATCATCGTCATCGGTCAGCTCAGGCAAGACGTATTCCAGTTCGCAGGGGTTGCGGCTGTGGCTCAAGACGTGGCGTGTCTGCCACTCCACCCAGGCTTTTTCTTCATGAGGCTTGGCATCTTTGCGAAGTTTGCCTATGCGGAGCCATAGGCGAACCGACACATCCTGAAATAAATCACGACACCGCTCGGCATCTCCGTGCGAGGCATCGCGGCACATGCTCCAAATTAGGGCTGCATAGGTACGTAACAGACGGTTGAATGTCTCATAGTTATTCATATACACTATACAATACCCCTAAAGCAGGTAAAATCTGACAGGGTAGATAAAAAAAGTATTCCTCAAGCGGGGAAAAGACCGAAGACGGCGGCACCGCTGCCGGTCATGGAGGCGTAGAGGGCACCACGGCGGTACATGTCGTCTTTCAAGGCTGCGATGGCGGGGTGGGCTGGGAATACGGAGTCTTCGAAGTCGTTGACGATAAGATTGCGCCAAACGGCAACAGGCTGGCAGACTGCTTGGCGTAGGTCGGGTCGGATGCCTCCTTGTATGTGTAACCCGGCGTATGCCTCACGGGTGCTGACATGCTCGGCAGGGGGGATTTCGACGACAATGCGGTAGGATGTGAGGTCAAGGTCGAGGGGGTCCAGCTTGTCGCCGATGCCGGTGGCGTAGGCGGGTCGGTTTTGGATAAAGAAGGCGCAGTCGGCACCAAGTCGTGCGGCACGTTGCTCGAGGTCGCTAGTGGAAAGGCCTAGGGCGAACATCTCGTTGAGCATTTTGAGCGTGAAGGCGGCATCGCTGCTGCCACCGCCGAGACCGGCACCGAAGGGGATGTGCTTGGTGAGGCGAATGGTCACCGGGGGAATGCCAAACTCGTCGTGCAGCAGATGATAGGCACGGATGCAGAGGTTGTCGTCGGGGGCATTGTCGAGGGCAATGCCGTCTTGATGCATGGTGGTGCGGCTGTCGGGGGTCGGTTCGATGACCAGCTCATCACAGAAGGAATGGACGGGAACGAAGATGGTTTGGAGGTCGTGATAGCCGTCAGGACGCTTGCCGACGACGTGCAGACCTAGGTTAATCTTGCAATTGGGCGTTGTCTTCATGGGCTGGGAGCGTGTTGGCTTGTGGTGGGTTTTCGATATTTCTCTCGTAGGCGCGGATTATCTTGGTGACCAGTTT
>JAEEIS010000270.1 GCA_016281475.1 Bacteroidales bacterium | reverse complement strand
GGCGGGGCCGATGGACTATACCCAAGGAGCGATGCACAATGCCGCCAAGGGCTGCTACCATCCCTGCTGGAGCGAGCCGATGAGCCAAGGCACGCGCTGCCACCAGCTGGCACTGTATATCGTGCTGGAGTCGCCGTTGAATATGCTGTGCGACTCGCCGACCAACTATGAGAAGGAGCCCGACTACACCCGCTTTGTGGCAGAGATACCCACGGTGTGGGACGAGACACGCGTGCTGCAGGGCGAGGTGGGCGAATATATCGTCACCGCTCGGCGCAAGGGCGACGTGTGGTATATCGGCGGTATCACCAATTGGACGGAACGGGACATTGCGATTGACCTGTCGGAGATAGGGCTGAGAAATGCGGTCGGCACGATGTATGTCGATGGTACCAACGCCCATCGCAAGGGCAGCGACTACGATGTGCTGGGAGTGAAAGGCTTTTCGCAACTGAAGGTGCACCTTGCGCCTGGCGGAGGCTTTGTAGCAAGAGTGGGTGGATATTAGTATGTAAATGAATATTGTCAGTCAACTATTTTATTAATCAAATTATTACAAAGATGAAAAAAGTATTTTCAATTCTGATGGTCGCATTGTTTGCGACGGCAGCGGTGTCCTGTAGCAAGGATACTGAAGATCTGATTATCGGTTCTTGGAATGAAGAGGAAGTCATCTATTCCTACAGTCTCAATGGTGTGGCGCTAGAGCCCATGTCGATGCTTGAGCCTGGCGAGACTGCCACAATCACTTTCAAGGAAGACCGTACCTACAATTCTATTTATCATTCTACCGTTGGTGATGCTGAAGATAGCGGAACATGGTCCTACGCCGACAACAAGCTGACTATTACCAGTGATGGTACTCCTATGGTCTATAGCATCGACCATATTGACAAGAATAATATGTCCCTCATCTACAATGAGGAAGGTGAGGAGGATGGCGACACCTACAGCATTACCATTTCGATGAAGCTGAAGAGAATATAATAACCACACCTCTTTGCGGGCTTGGGAGAGATGCCCTTGCCCGTAACTAATTATTTGACTTTTGTCCTCTTTGGGCGTATAATAGGGCAAAAACATCCAAGACCCCATGATACCAACTGAGAAGGAGATAATAGCACAATGCCAGCAGGGCGACACCACGGCTTTCAGATATGTGGTGCAGCAGTATCAGACGATGCTTCTCACCCTCGGGCTGAAGATGCTGGGCGACGAGGAGGAGGCGAAGGACGTGGTGCAGGACACCTTCCTCAAGGCATGGGAGCATATAGGGCGGTACGATTCGCGCTATGCCCTCTCCACTTGGCTTTACACGATAGCTTCGAGGCTGTGTATGAGCCGCATGAAACGGATGCGGCGAATTACCCCATTGCCCGACGACGAGCAGGTGCTGCGACGCTATATGACGGAGCTGGACGGCCAGCGGCAGCTGGAGAACAGCGAGCTGGCGGCCATTGTGCGTGTGCTTGCCGAGGGGTTGGGCGCGAAGCAGCGGACGGTGTTTACCCTCTCGCATCTGGAGGGGTTGGATAACCAAGAGATTGAAGAACGGACGGGATTGGATGCGCGTCAGGTGAAAAGCAACCTGTATGCTGCCCGCCAGATTGTTAAAGAACGACTAAAACGGCTGGGATATGAATAAGATGGACACATTGCTGGAGAGCCTGCAGCGGCAACAGGCACAGATAGACGACCCGGAGGCCTTCACCGACCGGGTGATGGAGAGGATGTATGCGCAGAAGCAAGAGAGGGGAGGGAATACATACCCCGCCACTATCGTGTCACCCCTTTCAAAAGGGGATGCTGGCGCGGCAAATAATTCTCAATTTATTGTTCGTGCTGCTGCCAGTGTTGCCTTGGTTGTGCTGGTGGGGCTTTTCGTCATGCTACATACCCAGCCTGTCGGCTCTGCCGAATTGCTGGCGAACAATCGGCAAAATATAGACAAGTATAGAATTGACACTTCCGAAATACCTACCGACGGCACCGCCCGGGAGATGTACAGGTGCTATCAGGAGGCAAAGCGGGAACAAACTTTTTATCACAACGAATTAATCAAGTACACCCATGAAAACCTTTAAATTGATATTGACGGCCCTGCTGGCGGCACAGCTGTTGGCGGCCTGCACGGACGGAGAGATACAGATGACCACCACCATCGAGCGCAACGGCTCGTGCCAGCGGATGGTGACCTTTGTGGCCGACTCCGCAACGCTGGTGGGCAGCTACGACGCATCGACCCCGATGACACACCTGCTGACGGACAGCACGTGGAAAAAGAATTGGTGCATCAAAGGCGACACCGCCCGACATGCCTACCCCATGACATCGGAGCAATACGGCGAGTTGCGCGCCTCGATGGCTGGTAAGGACTTGGGCGACACGGTGCTCGTGTGCGCGGAGCGTCGTTTCGCCTCGGTAGAGGAGATGGGGGCTGCCACGCCTTTGGTGCTGAATGGCGAGCCGTTGCGGCCGCAGGTGTCGCTCACCAAGCGGTTCCGCTGGTTCTACACCGACTACGTCTATGAGGAGACCTATCCCAGCCAGCGCGACCTGTTTGTGTACCCGATAACGGACTTTGTGGAGGAGGAAGTGGCCTCCTACTGGTTCACCGGCGAGCCGGAGCTGATGCCGGGGTATTCCCCCGCCGAGAAGAAGGCGAGGTACGACATGGTTGAGGAGCAGTGCAACCGCTGGATGGTGGCGAACTATGTGGCGGAGGCATTTGACGAGGTGGCAGCGATGTATGACTCGCTTGGCGATGTGCCTTATGGCAAGGCCGACTATATGGCTCGGCGCGACTCGCTGGTGCATTATGCCCTTGACCGCCAGTTCTCGTTTGGGAACAAGATTGATACGCTCTTCAGCGGCTATTTTCACAGCCATGCCTACGACGCGGCCATTGCCTCGACGCGTTTCGACCAGCAGATGGAGGCGAGGCTGGATGCCTTTATGGAGCTGATGGGGCTTGAGGTGGACTATCGGCTGGTGATGCCGGGGAAGATTCGGGATGTCGGCACAGGCCTACAGGACAACGGTGCGGTGCACTACCGCCTGACAGGCAGCCGCCTGGTTCCTGCCGACAACTACCCTTTGACCGCCACTTCGCGTGCCGTCAACGTGTGGGCATTCCTGCTCACGGCAGCACTGATTGTCGTCGCAATACTTTGGAAGGGAAGGAAGTAGTTGGAAGGTGAAAGGTGAAAATTGGAATTATCGAGGCGTTATGACCACCCCTGCGAGGTTTCAATTTTCACCTTTCGGTTTTATTGTTTCTGCCAGCGTTTGAGGCTGGGGAAGAACTGGAGGAGCATGGCCTTGTACTCCTCGCGGCTGAGGTTCTGGCCGGTGTGCTGGTTGAACTCGCCAACGAATTGGGCGCAGAATTCGGCCATCTCTTCCATCGTGGAATTGCTGGTGAATGCGCCGTCCTTATAGCAATAGATGCAGTAGTCTTCGTTCTTGGTGCCGTCGGCGTTGGTGCCGAGAAGGTCTTCGGTGAGCGGCATGCCGCAGCTCTGACAAAATTTTTGTTCCATAGTGTGTGTTAGTTTGTTAATTCTTGATTGTCAGTGGAGACATGCCAGCCGCAATACCCGTATGGGTCGGTCGTTGCCTTGATACTGGCTTTCGTCGATGCAGGTCTCGCCAGTGGCGACGAAGCCGCATTTCTCCATGACGCGCCCAGAGGCGGGGTTGTCAATGAAATGGCCGCTGATGAGTGAGGGGATGTCTGTTGTATGTCGGATATGGTCGAGCATAAGCTGCAGGGCCTCAGTGCAGATGCCTTGGTTCCAATAAGGTTTCGCCACCCAATAGCCGGTGATGGGCTCGCCCTCGCGGGCGGGCAGCTGGCAGTCGCACGAGGGGCCGTAGCCTATCGCGCCGATGGCTTCGCCTGTTGGTTTGAGCTCGATGGCCCAGGTGGTGTCGTTGTGAAAGAGAGTACGGATAATCTCGAGGCTCTCCTCCACACTCTGATGTGGGGGCCAGCCCGCGCGCGACCCGATGTCGGGGTCGGAGGCATATTTGAACAGCGATTCGGCATCGCTGTCGCGCCATGGGCGCAATCGTATTCTGTCTGTTTCCATTGGGTGCATTTAGGATTGTTTGATTGTTTGACGTGTCAGCCACTCAGGCATTTACATATTCTGGCAGTAGCCCATTCTGCGGTTGCAAAGATACGCAATTAATGCCGTTCCTGCAAGTTTCGCGAATGAAAAACACAAAAAAACTTGCCAAATGGAAATAATGTCGTATCTTTGCATCACGAAAAATGAATGTAAAAAGCCCTGCGAATAGCAGAACATATCAACGTATCAAACTATCCACAAAGGAATAACAATAATGGAATTAAAAGAATCACTGAAGAATCTGGTTTTTGACAAGAGCGACCTCAAGCAGCAAGTCTTTGAAGCCACGAAAGAGACTTTCGAGCTGTTCCGTAGCACCACACGCGAACTCATGTCGCTGTTCGAGGAGCAGGCGCACCGCGAGGAACGTGATGTCCATTTCAGTTTCACCGACCATGGCGACTTCGAGTATGAGGTGAAATTTGCGGGCGATGTGCTGGTGTTTGTGATGCACACCAACGTGTTCGAGTTCTCGCGTGACCACCAGGTGATGAAGTCGCCCTACATCCGCGAGGACAAGCGGCGGTCCTATTGCGGTGTGATACGGATATACAACTTCCTTGCCGACTCGTTCCTCTACAACCGTGACCAAGATTTGGGATATATGATTGGACGCGTGTTTGTTAATAACGAAAAACACTACTTCATCGAGGGAAAGCGCGAACTGGGTATGCTGTATAACAATTTCAATACTTCGCTGATTACCAATGAGTCAGTGCAAAGTATAGTGGAGTCGGCTATCGAATACACCACCAATTTTGATTTATTAACACCTCCATACGACGAAGTGAAGCTGGTTTCGGTAGGGGAAATGAGGTCAGATTTGGATAAAAAATCACTGGTTACAGGTAAACGTTTAGGCTTTAGATTTCAGGCAGATACGGATTGATTAAGATTTTTTATCAACACGGTATGTGAAAAAATATTTTGCCATGTCGGAAAAAGTTCGTACTTTTGCACCCGCTTTTGAGAGATTTTAAAGGCAAAAAAGATGGTCCGTTCGTCTAGTTGGCCTAGGACGTAAGATTTTCATTCTTAAAATCGCGGGTTCGAATCCCGCACGGACTACAAAACTAAAAAGAAGTATTAATAGAAATTATGGCACATCACAAGTCTGCAAAAAAAAGAATTCGTTCCAACGAAAAGAGAAGAGTCGAGAACCGTTACTACGCCAAGACCATGCGCAATGCCCTGCGTGACTTCCGCGCTCTTGAGGACAAAGCCGTTGCTACCGAGCGCCTGCCCAAGATGGTTTCCATCATCGACAAGCTCGCTAAGCGTTCCGTCATCCACAAGAACAAGGCTGCCAACCTGAAGTCGAAGCTCCAGAAGAAGGTCAACGCGATGTAATGAGTCGCTGGCTCCACTGAATATAAGCCGATGCATTTGCGTCGGCTTTTTTGTTTGTTTTGCCCAAGTGTAATAAAACGTACCCTTCATCCGTCTATTGGGTAAAGAAGAAAGAGGCAAAGCATGTCCGACAATGAATGTAAAGGAATATAACCGCGCAGTTGACGAGTTCAGTGACGACCTCTTCCGTTTTGCTTTGCGATATACTAGCGATACGGACGAGAGCAACGATGCGGTGCAAGACTGTTTCCTGACATTGTGGGAACACCATGAGGAAGTGCAGGCCAAAGGAGCCAAGGGCTATCTGATGAGAGTGCTGTACCGCAGGCTGGTGGACCGGCACAGGCATAATGCCCATCTGGTTGTGGGGATAGAGCACATGCATGAGCAGGCATATTCGCCCTATCAGCAGATAGATTTGCATGACCAAATTGAGCAGATGCTGCTTACGCTGCCTGAGATACAGCGCACCCTACTCCTGTTGCGCGACCTGGAGGGATACAGCTATCGCGAGATGGCCGACATCACCGGTCTTAGCCAACAACAGGTGATGACCTATCTGTATCGCGCCCGAGTGAGGGCAAGAAAGTTTTTTGGAGACAACCCACTTAATAATTATGACCATGATTGACGAACAGAACTACGAAGCTTATTTGCTCCAATACCATGATGGGACACTTGACGAGCAAGGTGCCAAAGAGGTGGAGACGTTTTTGCTTCAGCATCCGCAGATTGCTTGGGAGGACAGGCAGTACTATAGCGGAGCACCCATTGTCGCTCCCCTTGCTACCACATATTTGTACAAAGGTTTTTTGAAACAGCCGCGTACGCGTAACCATAAAGGCTGGTACTGGGCGGCGGCAGCATGTGTGGCAGGGCTGTTGGTGACGGTATGGCTGTGGATTATACCCGAAGTAACATATACGCGACCTGTTGTGGCGCAGCTGCACACTGCCACCAAAAAGGTGGTGGCATCGACGACAGGCAAGGCGTTGCAACAGCCTTTATTGTCGACCTCGGCATCAACGCCCTCTAGGGTTGATGTGCAAGTAAGCTTTCAGCAGCCACAACATGATGAGCAAATGGTTCAGGAGGCCGGGGTGGAGCAGGTGACGGAGGAGACAGTGGCAGACGTGGCTCTGCAGGCTCCCACTGCCCCGATACTTTGTGAGAGCAACCAACTGGTAGTGCACGGATGCCCCACAGTCAATAGTTCCTCATTGGTCCAAGATAGTGAGCAGCAACCAGTGTGTAACAACTTTGTCTGCCGCCTCCTCCTCACAGGTCGGCGGTTAGGCATGCTTTAAATAAAAAAAGATTGTCCTATGAAAAAGACCACATTCCTCATTGTTGCCTGCCTTATTGTGGCAGGATGTGAAAAACCCAAGCCCGACCCGCAGCCTTCGACCCCCCACATCGACTGGGCCCCAGAAGCGACGGCCGCACAGCGGGAGATGATAGTAGATATGTTGAACGATATGGTATATGTGGAGGGCGGAACGTTCTACATGGGTGTGCAATGCACTTTTCCCGCCATGCCCTGTTTCGACTCCACCACATGGTATGAGCAGACCCCAGTGCATCTGGTTACGTTGAGCCCCTATATGATAGGCTGTTACGAGGTAACTCGCAAACAGTGGTATCTCGTCATGGGCGACGGCACCGGCACCGACGGACACTACACCCTAGCCACGGCCTCGCTACCTATTGATGGCATCGCACTTGAACAAATCGACACCTTCTTTGCCCGCATCGAGCATCTGTCGGGTCTTCGGTTCCGCCTGCCTACTGAGGCAGAGTGGGAGTATGCCGCACGTGGCGGTGCCAAAGGGCATGATGGCAACCGCTTTAGTGGTGCTTACTACAAGGACGATGTGGCGTGGGTCTATCAGAACAGCCATCAGCAGACCCATCCCGTTGGTACAAAAAAGCCCAACGAGCTAGGGCTGTACGATATGAGTGGTAATGTGTGGGAGTTGTGTGGCGACATCTATGCCCCCTATCCGGCTGAAGCGCAGTTTGACCCACAAGGTCCGGCCTATTGGGAAGACAATATGCGCGTTGTGCGCGGAGGGAATTGTGGCTCAAATGACCAAACCTGTCGTCTCTATTACCGCAGCTATGTGGCTGCACCTTATTCGGGACTTTGGGTAGGCTTGCGTGTGGCATGCCTGCCCTTCGTTAACTACTAACCTTTAAGACATCATACTATGAAAAAGCCAGTTCTGACACTCTTAATGTTGCTCGTTCTGTTGCCATTGATGGCGCAACAGCGGCCTGTCCGTATTGTTAATCAGGAGGTGCGGCCTGTCGACAAAGTTAAGATACCCTCCTGCTGCCACGTCTCCGTCGTCACCGACACGGTGGACTGTGTGCGGGTGGAGGTCTATGCCGACAGCCCGTCTGCCATGCCCCGCAACCTGTTTTATTATGCCGACGGCACACTCACAGTCCTTGACAGTGCGGCGCATTACGGCATCACCGTTGGGTCGAGCAACCGCCATGTGATAGTGGAATATGTGTCTGTTTCTACCACCGAGGGCGAAGGCTTGCTGCAGCCGTTTGCGTCTGTAGTACCCATGCGCAGCTATGGCTTCGACGACCGTATGTTCTACAAGGTGGTGCTGGCACTTTCCAACTGGGGCGAGGGTGCGTTCCAGGGCCTCCGGGGCATCCCCTACGAGTATGGCGATGGAGCCTACAGCCTTGCCTACCGTCCGGGGTCTGTAGGCGTGGAGATAAACTATGCCTTTGCCATGCGCGAGCATTGGAGCCTCGGCATCGGGTTTGGCTTAGAGTACAACGGTTACTATTTTGACTCGCCCTACGTCTACTACTATCCCACGGAAGCGAAGCACGGCTTTCGGGTGCGCAACGTCACCGATAGGGGAGGTTGGGGAAGCTACCTCCATCAAATCAATTTTGTGTTCCCCATCCAGTGCAACCTCTACTCACGACCGAGCCATACGGGGCTTTTTTGCCAACTGGAACTGCTTCCGGGATTGGCAGCACCCACCAATGTGTGGCAGTCATACACCAGCACCGAAAATGGTATCTACACCACCACCGAGACCTGTATGAGCGTTTTAGACGCATCCCTTCTCTGTTGCAACCTGCGGCTAAGTCTCAATTGGGGCATGCTGGGCCTCTATTGGGAAAACAGCCTGATTCCCATATTGCGGCACATGGACATTGGCGGTGGCAAGGCCATCAGCCTCTATCCCATGCGTTTCGGCCTCTCGCTCGACCTCTCACGCATGTCTAGAAACTAAACTAATTGTTCCAATCATGAAAAAGACTTCGCTATTTATTACCCTTTGCATAATAGCAGCCATGTCAATGGCGCAGGATGGAATGGTGACAATTCCGTCAGGGCAGACACTTCTTTTCGATGCCGATGAACATAGTGCCCACCTTTATGCCCAAGACACCTCTTTGACGGGCTATCTGGTCCTGCCAGACAGTGTCACCTATTGGGAGTACTTGTTCGAGATTGATGCTCTTGAACCGTACGATTCGGTG